>PLUF01000051.1:18532-119293 GCA_003164815.1 Candidatus Gagatemarchaeum stordalenia | reverse complement strand
GGCGCCGGCGTTGTCGCAGGTGCCGCAGTAGTAGGCGTCGCAAGCGTCGCATACTACAACAATGTGTTAGGAAACAACAGCAGCAGCTCAAGCAGCGCAGTCGGTTCGCTGCAGAACCAGCTCTCCTCAACCCAGGAACAGCTCACTTCTACGCAGGACCAGCTAAACTCGACCGCTTCGCAGTTGAGCTCGGCGCAGGGGCAGGTCTCCTCGCTGAACAACCAGCTGAATTCTACCCAGGCACAGCTCACCAGCGCCAACTCCCAGCTGAGCGGCGTGAACACCCAGCTCACGAGCGCAAACTCGCAGCTCACGGCGACCCAGCAGGCGCTGACGAGCGCCAATGGCCAGGTGACCTCCCTTCAGAGCGCGGTCTCGAGCGCGTCGTCTCAGGTTACTACACTTGAGAACGAGGTCACGTCGCTCCAGTCGACGATTGCTCAGACGATGGTCTTCCAGACTCTCAGTCTTACCGAGCAGCCGCTCGTCGCGGCGATCGCGGAGACCCTGATCCCGACCGACTCAAACGGCGCGGGCGCGAAGGAAGCGGGGGTCGTATACTTCATCGACCACCAGCTGAACAGCGTCTACGGCACCGGGGGAGCGATGTACATGCAGGGCCCATTCATCGAAGCGAACCTTACCACTCCGGTCACCGTGAACGGGGCGACCTATTCGGGAGGGACTCTGGTTGCCGGACTTGACGCCGGGATGCGGTATCAATATCCCATGACTCCCAGGCAGTATTGGCGAGACGGATTGCTGGCGATCGAAGCCTACGCAAACAGCGCCTATGGAGGCAACTTCGAGACACTCTCCGCGGCGAACCAGGTGGCTTGCCTGACGGACATCTACAACAACAAGCTCACGACAGCTAGCTTCAACAACATAATACCGCAGGAGTTCTTCTACGAGGTCTTCTTCATGACCTGGTCGGGCTTCCTGATGGACCCGATGTACGGCGGGAATCAGGGCTTGGTCGGATGGACCCTCACGGGATTCAACGGGACGAACACCGGCAACTTCTACAACGAAGGATACTCCCCGAAGCAGATCATGCTCATGACCACCCCCTTGATCCTCAAACCCGCCAGCCTCGGGCAGCTACAGCAGGCATCCTCATAGGAGCTGATTGAGATGTCAACAGTAATCACCGACCCTGCGGCAGATGTCGTCATCCTCGGTCTGGGGATGGTCGGAGGAGTGGTGGCCGCCGAGCTCGCCTTGGCCGGCTACAAAGTCGCCGGTATCGACAAGGGCCCATACTGGAACTATTCCTCCGACTTCTCTGAAACGAAGTACGACGAATGGGGGCTCGCCTATCTGCACAAGTTCGACCACACCAACATGGCCCAGCCGGGAATAGGAGGCCCGGTGATCGCGGCCGGAGGTTACACTGGCAGCGCACCGTCGAACCTCGGCTTGGCCGCGGGCGGGACCGCCGCTAGCATCGGAAGCAAGTTCAAGGCGGCCCAGGCCAACAAGTACACGCGAAGCTCGACGACGGTCTCCCTCGCGGGGAGCGGCATCACGGTACCCACGACGGATCTCCTCCTGGACCTCGACCCGGTCTACAACGACATCTATGGCGATCCGCTCACGCGGTTCACGCAATCCTACAACAACAACTCTGTGGGGTGCGCGAACCTGATCACGCCCCTCTTGGTGCCCTTGGCGAACAAGATGGGCCTGGCCAATGTGACGCTCGCAGCCCCGGCCGCGAACGGAACGAGCCCTGGCCCCAACAGCTACAGCATCCACATCAGGGGAGGTGCGAAGATGGGGAGCAACCCAGCGACCTCGGCCTTCAACGCGTGGCAGCAATCCTGGACGGTGAACAACCTGTTCGCCGCGGGAGAGGCACAGGACACGACGCCTTCGGTCGTGACCCAGGGGACTCACGTGATCGGTGCCCAGTCGTATCTGGCGGCTGAGGGCATCAAGAAATACCTTCAGAACCCGGGCCCGCTGGTGTAGCGGCGCCCCAGCAACGGGCGATGGGCAGTGCTCGTTGCCCTAGGCACTTCTAGGTACCGACGAAGGGCGCGGCCTTCACGTACCTTCTTTCCTTCAACTGCATCACGACCGCGTATGCGATGTCGGCGCGGGATATCCTGCTGGAGGGCGGCCTTTTCAGGTCCGCTCTGTAGTTCTTGGTCAGCGTCCCCTCGGTGATGTATGGCACCCTGACGATGGTCCAGTCTAGGCCGCTCTTGCTGACGAGCTCGAATTCCTTCTGTTTCTCCTCCACTCCGCGGCGGAAGGTGAGCTTCGAGAACCACGCCGCCAGCCCGTACCCGACTCCCTTCTCATCCCAGGGAACCTTGACCCCGGCCCCCGCGACCCCGATGAACCGCCTTGCTCCGCTCTTCCTCATGGTGGTGAGGACCAGTTCGGTGACCGCGAGGAGCCGCTTGACCTCGGCAGAAGAATTCGCTCGGACGCCGAGGGTGTAGATCACGGCGTCACATCCCTCGATGACCTGGCCAACGGCTCCGGGATCCCCCGAGTCGCCCTTGATCACGGTCAGCCTCTCGCTCCTGCTGGGAACCTTCGCAGGGTCGCCGACGAGCACCTTCACTCCGTGACCCTGCTCCAGCAGTTGGTCAAGGACCAGGCTGCCGATCGAGCCGGTAGCACCGAACAACGCGACCCTCACGAGCCAGGTTGAGCTGGGCCACGCATAAGGACTTTGACTATCCGGCTCCTCGCCGGCAGAGTGCGATGATCCCGCGGGCGCCGCCCGGACCCGAGTATGAGGGTTCTAGACGAATGTTGCATCAATCATAAGGCCGCCCGGATTGATTCCATCATATTATGTCGCGAGCCAAGACCGAGAGGCACCGGACAGTCCAAAGTTATCGAAGGACAGATGCGGACGGAGAGCAGACGGAGCCAGACTTCGTCTTCGTAGACCTGGACATGTAGCAACCGATGCCCTTCATCGACGTTGACGGGGTTCAGATCTTCGTCCAGGAGTGGGGAAACAGCAACGCGAAGCCGGTCGTGTTTCTCCACGGGTGGCCGTTCAGCCATAGAATCTTCGAGTATCAGATGCGTCAGCTCGCCGAAGATGGTTTCCGGAGCGTCGGCATAGACCTCCGGGGTTTCGGCGCCTCCGAGAAGCCTTGGCAGGGGAACGACTACGATACATGGGCCTCTGACGTAAAGGCCGTGCTCCACAGCCTGAGTCTGCAGGACGTAACTCTGGTCGGCTTCTCCATGGGAGGCGCGATAGCTACCTACTTCGCTGCTCACCACGACAGCGACCGGAGGGTGTCCAGGCTTGTCCTTCTCGGGGCCGCCGTGCCGTCCTCCGCGCCCACCCCTGAGCTGCGCCAGGCCAAGGAAGACGCCATCAAGTCGCTGCTGGCCGATCAAGCGGCCTTCGATGAGGGTTTCATCAAGAAGGCGTTCCATGCCGCACCGAGCCCTCAACTACTGCAATTCCTGGTGAACATAGGGACCTCGGCCTCCTCGCGTGGGAGCGTGAGGGGACTCGAGGAACTCCGGGACAGGGACCTGAGGGCGGAGATGGAGTCGGTCGCTATTCCCACCTTGATCTGTCACGGCGTCTTCGACCAGGTCGTCCCCTTCCACCTCGCCGAGATCCAGCTGGGAGCGATCAAAGGCTCGAGACTTGTTAGGTTTGAGAACAGCGGCCATGCGATGATGTACGAGGAGAGAGACATGCTCGCCGGAGAGCTGGCGCGCTTTGCGGACCCGCTATCGGAGGCCACATTCAAGTGCGCCACCTGCGGTGCGACCTTCCCAAGCGAGACCACGCTGGACGAACACGTAAGAGCGATGCACGTCGACCTAGTAAGGCAGTAGGTCGCCTCCAAGGGTCATCCTATCTGTCCCCTCGGTCGGATCGGTCGCCTCAAACAAGGTGGATGATTGCCAGGTAGGCCACGCACGAGATCGCCGCGCATGCCGGGATGGTAATCAGCCACGCCCACACGATCCTCCGCGCGACTCCCCACCTCACCGCTGTGAGCCGCCTCGTGGCGCCGACTCCCATGATGGACCCGCTCACACAGTGAGTCGTACTCACTGGAATCCCGAGGAGAGACGAAGTCATGATTACTCCGGCTGCGGTCGTCTCCGCGGCGAACCCGTGGACCGGGTCGAGCTTTGTGATCTTGAAGCCCATCGTGTTCACGATCCTCCAACCCCCGAACAGAGTCCCGAGCGCAATCGCGGAGTTGGCCATTATCGCTACCCAAAGCGGGACGCTGAACTTCGACAGGTTCCCGGTGGAGACCAGGAGCGCCGTGACGACTCCCATGGTCTTCTGGGCGTCGTTGCTGCCGTGGGCGAGGCTCACGAGGCTGGATGAGAATATCTGAAGCCTCTTGAAGTAAGCGTTGACGAGCCTCGCAGAGTAATGGCGGAAAGCCCTGAGGAGCAGGGTCATGAGGACGAAAGCGAGGGCGAGCCCAATCAGCGGCGAAGTGACCAGGAAAAGCAGGGTCTTGCTAAGGCTCGCGACGACGAGGACCCCAAGACCAGCCTCGGTCACCCCGGCCCCGATGAGCCCGCCGATCAGCGCATGGGAGGAGCTGGTCGGGAGGCCGAAGAACCATGTGATGAGGTCCCAGGATATGGCGCCGATGAGGGCCCCCAGAATGACGTACGCGTTTATGGCGGTCGGTGAGATGATACCCGAGCCTATGGTGCTCGCGACCGCGAAGCCGAAGACCAGGAATGCCACGAAGTTGAAGGTCGCAGCGAGGCCGACAGCGGCCGGAGGCGACAGAGCCCTCGTCGACACCACTGTCGATATCGAGTTCGCCGCGTCGTGGAAACCATTGACGAAGTCGAAGGCGAAGGCGACCACGATTATCCCGATGACGAGGGTCGTGAACAACTCGGATTCGGCTTCCTAGGTGTAGCGCCTTACGATGTCCCTGAGCTCTTGGCTGACGTCTTCGCACCTGTCCGTCACGATCTCCAACTCCTCATAGATCTCCTTGAGCTTCATAATCTGGATGACGTCGCTCCCCTTGAACAGCTTGGCCACGCTGTCGTTGAGGATCACGTCCGCCTCGTTCTCCAGGGTGTCGACCTCGATGCACCTCTGGTCTATCTCCTTGGCTCCCCGGTGCCTCATCGCGACGAACGCGGCGTGGATTTCGGCCACCGACCGGGCCACTATTCTCGCGAACTGCTTCATCGCCTCGGTCGATTCCTTGATCTCGTAGAGCACTATCCGATTGGCGGCCGCATCCATGAAGTCCAGCACATCGTCATAGAGCGATGCGAGCTTGGTAATGTCGTCCTGGTCGATTGGCGTCACGAAGGTCGCGTTGACCTTCTCGTAGATCTGGTGGACGATCTCGTCTCCCCTGTGCTCTATCTGCTTGAGCTCGGCCCTCCTCTCCTCGAGCCTGTCAAATTGCGTGATCATCTCCTCCAGCACCTTCGCCCCGTTCGCGACGTTGCTCGACTCCTCCTCGAGCAGGTCGAAGAACACCTTGTCCTCCGGGACTATCCAGCTCCTGAACCCCATCTCGGGTCGTCCGCGCCCCATCCAGCTTGTTCATTTAACGGTATTGAAACGCGGGGGAGGCCTTCGCCGAGATTACACGGTTGAGCTTACCGCGGCTTCTTCGAGTACGACCCGGGGACCGGCGCCGGGGCCCCTGGCTGCGGTGCGTGGTGGAAATGAATTGGCTTCTTGCTAAAGAGGAAATCACCCTTTCCCTAATATGAAGAGCAGCACGCGATACACTCGATAATCGTTGACAATGACCACCCTGGAGAAGGTGCCCCGTGGTAGGGAGCCATACGGTACGGCCACGACGGGAACGTTCACGAGGATAATCGCCGTTGCCAACCAGAAGGGCGGAGTCGGAAAGACCGACCTCACGGTCAACCTCTCGTGCCAGCTCGCCGCGGCAGGCAAGAGGGTGCTGCTCGTCGACATGGACCCTCAGGCCAACGCCACGAGCTATCTCGTGGGCCCAGAGACCCAGATTGACAAGACCACAGCCGACCTCCTCCTCGACGACGAGGTCTCGCTCGCGGACGTGCTGATCAAGGGGTGCAGGGAGAACTTGGACGTGGCCCCGGCGAGCGGCGACCTGAGCGCGTGCCAGATACGCCTCGCCAACGACATCAACATGCAGTTCAAGCTGAAGAAGAAGCTGAAAGAGCTCAAGGAAGGCCTCGAGTACGACTACGTCGTAATCGACACCCCTCCCTCGCTCGGCTTACTCACGGTAAACACCCTGACTGCGGCGAACCAGGTCCTGATACCCGTACAGACACAGTACTTCGCCATGGAAGGAGTGGTCCAGCTCCTCGACACCATCAGGAAGGTGAAGGAGGACATCAACCCTGGACTCGAGATACTCGGGGCAGTTCTCACACTCTACGACAGGCGGACGCTCCTTGCGAGAGAGGTGGAGGCGAAGGTCAGGAACGGCTTCACGGACGGCCCGGTGTTCAGCACCGTCATCCCAGTCAACATCAGGCTCGCTGAGGCGCCGAGCTATCACAAGTCGATCTTCGAGTACGACGCCGACTGCAACGGTGCGAAGGCCTACGAGAAGCTGACCGAGGAGATTCTGGGATGCCTCGAGGCCTAGGCGAGGACCCTCTCACTCGGAAGAGAAAGGCCAGCAGGCTGGCTGCCTCGCGGTACGCCGCAGACGGTCCCGCTCCGGGCTCGTCCGGCTTGGGTTCCCCTTCTCAATCCCCGCTCCAAGGAGGAGCGGCGCTCAACTCTTCTTCTTCGAGACCGACTGCCCATAGCGACGTCTTCTTCCGGAAGCGGTCGGAGAGCGGCCCCGCCTCAAGTAGCCCGGCGCCGGTCCACGAGGTGGAGGAGCAGGCCATATCCGAACCTGAGTTCGCCCCGCAAGTCGTCGCAGAGCCTGTCGTCTCAGAACCCATCTTGCCCGCGCCAATAGAGGTGGCTCCTGCCATCCCCTCTCCGCCAATCGAGGAACCGGTAGTATCGATACCCGAATCAGCTCCTCAGGCGTCCGCGCCCCATGAGGAAGTGGTCTCAGCCCAGCCGGCTGCTCCGGCACCGGCGGCACCGGAGAGGGCGCCTGCAGCCCACGTCGAACCCGCGCCCCAGGAAGGCGGAATCCTCAAGCGGCTGTTCGGAAGGTTCCGCAAGTAGAGCCTCCTCTCGGTTACCTACCCCGGGTTTGGACCGTCCTTCCGAGCGCCGGTGCGGGACCGCGCCGGCCCACAGGAACTGACCCTGAAAGGGAGCGATCCACTATACTAAGTATACAAAATAAATAGTAGCGGGCCGGGAGACCTGACCGATACCAGTTTGTCGAGCTCACCCTTCGAGTACTGGACCAAAGGGACACCGATTGCCACGGAAGCCCCAATCGAGGGCTGCCCTATCGAGGCGAGCCTCGGGGTCTTGGGAAGAAAGTGGACCATGCTGATACTCAGGGAGATGTCGATGCGGAACGTCCAACGCTTCTCGGATTTCCTGAGGGGGATCCCAGGTCTGACACCGCGGATGCTGTCGGCCCGCCTGAAGGAGCTCGAGGGGGAGGGCATCATCCAGAAGACCGAGGGCAGAGACTCCCCAACAGCCGTCAGGTGGAGCCTCACCGAGAAGGGCTGGGACGCGCTTCCGATCCTGATGAGCTTCTTCGCCTTCGGCTCGAAGTGGTACGCCGGCGCTGTCTTCGCAGACGGCAGGCCGAGGGAGATCAGGGAGGTCTTCAGGCAGAAGAACCTCGAGAAGAGCTACGTCAACCTTCCCCTTGACTCGAGACAGATCGAACGACCCTAGGAAAGCCTCTTGACAGGCGCAGCGAAGGTGGGGGTTCTCCTGACGACGCCTTTTCCTTGGGATTCTCTCTCTTCCAGAAGGTTTCTTTAGCGTGGCCGAGACCACAGGAGCGATGAAGCTGAAAGGCCGGGTCTCAATCATAACAGGCGGAACTTCCGGTATCGGAAGGGCGACTGCCCTGCTCTTTGCGCGGGAGGGCGCGAAGGTGGTAGTGGCCGGGCGCAGCGCCTCGCGTGGGAAGGAGGTCGTGGAAGCCATCAGGAAGGAGCACGGTGAGGCCATGTTCGTGAAGACGGACGTCTCGAAGAGCTCCGATGTGCGGAGGCTCGTGGATACGACGCTCAAGGAGTTCGGGAAGATAGACGTGCTGTTCAACAACGCGGCGCTCTCTCCGGTGGGGACCGTACTGGACACGTCCGAGGAGGAGTGGTCCGACGTCATCGGGACCAACATGACCGGCACCTTCCTCTGCACCAAGTACGTCCTGCCTCACATGATCAAGAGGAAGAGAGGGGCGATCATCAACACGGGCTCGATCAACTCACTCATGGCGATGAAGAAGGAGGCAGCCTACGACGCGTCGAAGGGAGGGGTGCTCATGCTCACGAGGGCCGTCGCGATGGACTTCGCCGAGTTCAACATCCGCGTCAACTGCATCTGTCCGGGCGCGATCGACACGCCCATGCTGAGGGACATCCTGTCCCAGACGCCGGACCCTGTTGCTGCAGAGGCGAGCCTGGTCAAGCAGCACGCACTGGGGAGGATAGGGTCGCCGAATGAGGTCGCGCAGATGGCGCTCTTCCTCGCCTCGGACGACTCGTCGTTCGTCACAGGGGCCGCGATGCCCGTGGACGGCGGCATGCTAGGGGGGTGGACCTGACGCTTGAGGAAGAGTACCATACCCGAATGGGCGATCGCGAGGGAGAGGATTCAGAAGGAGGAGTCAACCGACGAGATTGTGCAAGACATGCAGTTCATGAGTTACCTGGTGGTCTTCGGGTCGTCGGTCGAGTACAAGGACCTGGCGGCCTCCGAGCGGACAACCATCGACAGGCTGCTGCGGATGGGCGTATTGATCGAAGCTGACTCCGAGGCCGGGAGCAAGAAGGTCAAGCTCGCTGAGGCCTGGCGCCGTGCGATCGAAGGCCGACGAGAAAGAAAGCCGGTCTCCTGACTACTCAGCGGACGCTCGTCGAGTTACACCAGAGTTCAACTTTGAGACTCTCCCCCCTACGGAGGGTGGCTCACATCGGCGCGCCGCAGCTTCCGCAGAACCGCTGTCCCGCGGCCACGGTCGCCCCGCACTTGGCGCAAATCCTTGAGGCCTGCGCGGCAGGCGCCTGCTGACCCATGGGGATGCCGGCATAGCCAGCTGTGAAAGGAGCCTGATATCTCACAAGGTTCTCCCTGATCAGCCCGTACGCCTTCTCCGCATCGGAGTTGGGTAGGTCGTTCAGCGCGAGGGGCTCGCCTCCGAGGCGGAGGGTGCACCTGACGGTGGACCTGACCAGACCCTTGTCCAGCACGACGTTCGCAATGTCCTGGTAGTTGAAGTCAGTGTAGTCCTTCCTCAGGCCGAGGGTGTGGGGGTGCCGCAGGATGATCCGCTCGTTGGTTATTACGACAGAGTCTATGTTGATCTTTGGATGGTATATCTTCTGTTTGATGTACAGCTCGACCTGCTCGTTCGGGCCGAGTATCTTCGCTATGTCCTCAGGGGTCTCTTCCAAGTTCAGCGCGCCCTCTATGGACGCGGTAGGATATCTGCTTTTGCGAGACTTGAATGCCCAGTGGACGCGCCACCTTTTTGAGGGGCGGCGGTCCTCCTGGCTCTGATATGATGAACTCAACTGCCGAGGCGCGGTCATTCCTTGAGAGGGCATTTACGAAGCTCTTCGATCCACTCGCCACCGAGCGAGACATGCTCGAGTTCTTCAGCCCTGACTACAGGCAGGATCTGAACGGCAACGTCTACACCTTCCGCCAGTTCATAGACGGCGTCTCGGAGATGAAGGCGTCACTCAGATCGAGCAGGATCGTCTTCACCAGCGTCGTGTCAGGGGGCGACACCATCGCCGAGGTTCACGTCGTCGATGCTGTAAGGAAGGACGGGACTCGCCTGAAGTTAAAGGTCATCGCGTTCCAGACCATCGAAAGAGGCAGAATCGTGAGGGCGGAGGAGCTCAACTGCCCCCTCCCGGGCTGAGAGCGGAAGATCACTTTGCCCGGGCGACCAGCCCCAGCAGGGCGAGTAAGTCGTCGTCCCGGATGTTGGCCCTCGCGGTCTCCATGAACTCTTCCGTCCCGGGTGCCGAGCGTCCCCTCCCATACTCGAACGCCTGCACCGCCATCTCGAGCTTGTCGACCTGCCTCACCAGCTTGGCCTCGCTCGTCTTCCCTTGACTGAACTCGAGCCATATCCTCCAGTACTCGCCTCGGACCTCGGGAGGCATCCCGGCCAGGATCTTCTTCATGGCCGCGGACTCTAGGACCTGTTTCCGTCTCCGGGTGCGCTCTCCTGGAATGGTGTCCCCCACGAGTGCCTCGGGGAGGTCGTGAATCAGGGCCATCTTCAGGACCTTCAGGGTGTCAAGCCCGCGGAGGTCGCTGTAGAGCATCGCCATCAGGGCGGTCCGGTAAGAATGGTCTGCGACCGACTCAGGATCCTTCATGCCGAGCTTGACGACCCACCCTTTGCGGCGTTCGCCCTTCAGGCGTCCTGCGGTCAAGAAGAACTCGAGGAACGCCCGCCCGGGCTCTCCGGAACGTCCAGCCATGGTCGGTACTCGCCTCGCGCATTATTATCTGCTCTTGACGCAGTGGTTCGTCGGGACCGACACGTCGAGCGGATTTTTCACGCGACGTCCGAAGCGAGTGCCTCGCCCAGGTAGTCGTCCCTCTCGGGAGTGAAGAAGTCGATCAGAATACTGGGCTTACCCCCCTCGGTCCTCAGCTCGTGGAAGACGCCCGGGGGGATGTAGTAGCCGTCGCCCGGCCTGATCCTACACTCAAGCTCCCCGATCTTGAACGTCCCTTCTCCCTCGAGGACGACCCCGAACTGAGCATGAGGGTGATTGTGCAGCGCGAAGACCCTCCCGGACTCTATCTTGTAGTAGACCATCATCCCGGTGGACGCATGACAAAGTATTCGCCGCCGAACACCCGGCATGATCTCGTGCCAGGCTCCCTCCTTTTCGTGCCAGACCGATGCCGAGGAGTATTGGTCCAAAGGGTTGAGCGGGGGTTGAATCCGTCTGGCGCATATTAATTATTTTCCCGGGATCCGAAAAGATATAAAATCGCTGCGGAGGGTTGGTCGAACCTTGTCCGCAACCCAGGGTCCCGGATCCTCCGAGACCGTTCTCATAGTCATCGCCTTCGTACTCCTCCTAGCCGTCCGCAGGGTCTACAGGATCTACCGGGGGACCCGCTTCAGCCTGGGGAGGACGGTGCTCTTCGCGGCCGTCTACGTCTTGCTTGGCGCAGGATTCTCCGGGGCGTCCTTCTACGAGGGAGTCCCGGTCTATCTTGCGCCCCTATACGCCCTGATAGCTGCGGCATCGGCCGTAGCTTCTTACCGATTCGCCGACCGGAGAATAACTTTCTGGAGGGGGGCGGACGGCTCACTGTACTTCAAGGGCGGGGTCGGGATCTACCTGATTTACCTGGTTGGGCTGGTCGCCCGCCTGTCCATCGACTACGGGGTGATAGGGCCGACCGCCTTCAGTTTTGCTCCGGGCCTTACCCTTACGGGGACGGCCCTTCTAGGGACGATAGCCACCGACCTCCTCCTCATGTTCGGAGTCGGCCTCCTGATTGGTAGAAACATCCGGACAGTGATGAGGTACCGCAGGATTGAGCGGGGAGAGGATACTGTGCCTGACTCTCCCTCTCAGCTCGGCAGCGAGGCTGGTTCGTCCCCTTCGACTATGAACATGAACCCGCAGTCGACGCAGCTCGCGTGCCAGTGCCCGGAGTCTGAACCGACCGATTCCAGGTTAGCGCTTCCGCACCTCTGACAACGGACGGTCAGGGCGGCCTTCTCACTCTTCATTGGTAATCATACTCCGCGGGCGGAGCCGACAGGCGGTGATAATGCTTTCTCCCCAGCCGCCGTGGGGAGGCCTGTAAACCCTTTTTAGTCCACGCCGAGACGCCGGTTCCGTAGAACGAATGAAGTGCTTCGTCCATCAGAACACCGACGCCATAGGTGTCTGCTCGACGTGCGGAAGGGGTCTCTGTAACGCTTGCGTTGTCAAGATAGGCGGGAGGTTCTACTGCAAGGATGACGCCGATAGGGTCTTCGGACGAAAGCTGACGACAAGAGTAGTGGCCGGGGAGAACGAGAGGGGGGCTGTCCTCATGGTCGGCTCGATTCTGTCCTATCTGGTGGGCGGGGTGGCCGTGCTGCTCAGCTGCTTCGTGCTCTTTGCGGGCATTATGGCGGGCGACCTCGGAGGCAACAATGTCTTAGGCAACCTCTTCACGCCATACTTCGCGTTCCTTGGCCCGATACTCAACTACTCCCAGAGCGCGCTCGTCTTCATCGGGCTGGGCGTGATGGTCTTCGGCGCCATAGGGATAGCCGCGGGGTTCTATCTCTGGAAACCCGCCATCCACGGCGCGCTCTTCGCCATCGTCTTCGGGATAATGGGGCTTATACTGGCGTTCGTCCTGATGCCGATCTACGCAAGCGTTGTCTTCATCGACGGCCTGTTCGCGGTGAACATCCTGATCATAGCCCTCGCCCTAATCGGACTGCGGCAGATGATGATAGACCCGACCCGCGCAAGATAGCAGAGGACGCGTGAGGGTCCCGAGCTGCGTGGACGGACCAGAACTGAATATATTGGCTTTGTGGATGCCGCGTCCAGACTTCCGGTTCCGGCGCACTATATACAGGCGGCCCTGGGCACTCGCCAATGTCGGGGCGAAGCGCGAACACGGTATTCTCGACGCTCGAAGGGTGGGCCCTGGTGGTCGGGCAGCCCGCGCTGGTCTTCTTCGTGCTCGCGCTCTACTACCTGCAGACCCGGACGGGCAGGACCAGCGATATCGACCTGCCGGTATGGGGTGCCAATGGCCGCCGCTTCCCTGTGGTCGACGCCGATCCTGAGCATGCAGGAATTGGCGAAGGCTAGGCCGGCCTCCCTCTCAATCCTGGACCTCGCTCGGTCCGCGGGAGTCCTTTTCTCCCCGCGGGCCGCGCGCCGCCCGCTTGACAAGGTCGCATCCCAGACTGACCCCGCGCGAGATCAAGTTCGTGACGAGGCCGCTCTACTGCAAGTTCGCGTCGATAAACGCAGATGGCTCGGCCCACGTGACCCCGACCTGGTCGATGTTCGAGAACGGGCTCTTCGTCTTCAGCATCCCAGCGGCCGCCGTCAAGCTGAGGAACCTGGAGAGGGACTGCAGGGTCACCCCACTCTTCGACGACGCCTACTCGTGGGTCGCCGTGCGGGGACGCGCCATGATCAACCCTGATAGGGACAATGGCCTGGACACCGAGAGGCTGGCCGTCCTGTACATGGGCCGCCGCGAGGGAGTGAGGACCGCTGCCGAGATAGTCAAGAGGAAGCACCTCTCGGTCGAGGTCACCCCGGAGACGGTCGTCTCGGATAATGTGTGAGCACCCTGCGAGCCCCGTGAGGCGCCCTCCCGATTCGTAATCTTAATTACCCGAGAAAGTATCTGGGGAAACCAGAGAACCATGTCGCTGAAACTTGGAAATCTGAAGATCAAGAGCTCCGCATTCGCGCCGATGGGCCGAATCCCGAAGCGGAACGCTGGGGACGGGGAGAACCTATCCCCGCCGCTGGAGTGGAGCGGCGCCCCGAAGGGGACCCGCGAGTTCGCGATCGTCTGCCACGACCCCGACGCGCCTCTGGTACACGGGTTCACCCATTGGGTCCTCTACGGCATTCCAGCCGACACGACGAAGATAGCCGGAGGCCAGAAGCCCGACATCTTCATAGGAGGACTGAACGGGACGGGGAAGGCCGGTTATGAGGGACCATACCCGCCTAACGGTCACGGCCCGCACCACTACTACTTCTGGATCTACGCCCTCGACAAGAACCTCGGCCTCAAGCCTGGTCTGGCTCTCGAGGAACTCTACGGCTCCATCGAGGGGCACGTCATGGAGCAGGCCCGGGTGGTCGGCGTCTACGAGCGCTAGGAATCGACAAGGGTCCGCACATCCGAGATGAGCAAACCTAGGGTCAGGAGCGGCCGTTTTACGCGGTATGCCACCCTGATGATGATAGCCCTAGGTGTGCTCACGATCCTTGTGAATACGACCCTGGCAGCCGTGATCATCGCCCTAGGTGTGGCGATGTTCCTCTTCGAGAGGGCTCTCGTGGGAGCCGGAGACCGCGCGGCGCGACCGTCGAAATGAGCTACTTCCTCGAGGCCATCAGCATACGGGACCGCTGCTGGCACTGGATCGCCTTGTCTGAGTAACCCTTCCAGACGGTGTAGTTGTCCTGGCCCTTGGCGAGGAGGAGCAGGACGTCGGCCGCATTGAGGTAAAGCACTATCGCCTCCTCTACGCTGCCTGCCTTCTCCTTGGCGCCGGCGTCCGCGATGAGCTGGCCTGCGTACCACTCGACCTTCTTCAGCTTCGACATGCCCGCCGCGGGGTGGGCCTGGCTCTGCTGCGTAGTGACTTTCGGTGCTGACATCCTCTCTGTCTCTTCCCCAAACCTGCAAAAGAACCAGTGTCATGATTAATGAACAAAAGCGCAAATCTGGAGGACGCCCTCGGCCGCAAACACCAGCAGTCCAGCCGGGGGAACTCCTGAAATAGTGAAAGCTAGGGTAGCTAAACGGGAACTTGACTTCGGCACAGAGCAAGCCCGAGAGGAGGATCACCGGACGGACCTTCCTGATCATCTTGGTAGTGGGAGTGATCGTCGGGGTCGCTCTGGTCGGGGGGTCGATATACCTCAATGGAGCTCCGACTGGAACCGCGTCACTGAGTGGCACACTCTTTGTGAGCAGCGCCGGATCGTTTACCCCCGGGGACCTACAGTCGTATGTCTCGGCGACCTACAACGTGACCCTCTCCGCCGCCTCCGGAAACGGGACGATGAGCCTTTCGATCCTGGACAACGGAACGGACATCCTTCAACAGCATGGCTTCGTCGTTAGCGATTTCGTCCTCACCCCCAACAACCTGACGATGGCCTTCTCGGGAGTGAGCGTGAACCTCGGCTGGATCAACAACGGCACGATCTGGAAGGCGCTCAACGAGACCTACATAGCGGCGGCCGGCCCCAACGCTCCTGCGAGCCAGCTCAGAGGTTCGATATCACCGACGGACTTCCCCGGAGTCCCCTCAGGAGACTACGTGATTCTGAGCCTCTCGATCACCTCCCAACCGTCCGACAATATCCCGTTCGTCGTAGGCCCGTATTGGTCCTGGGCGTCAACCCTGCAGGTCTTGAGCGGCATCCCCTCGACGAAGTAGCTGACTCCAGCCTCTCGCGAGACGAGGCCGGTCTGTGCACGGGGTTAATAATGGCGTGAAACCGGATACCTGTCACGAAAGTCATCTCCGAACTCGAAAGGTATCGAGACGACGTGATTGAAGGCAAGAGAACCTCTGAGGAGGGCGTGGCTCGGGAGCTCTCGAACATCGAGACCTACAACCCTCGGTTCAACGCGTTCATCACGGTCTTCTCGGGGGATCCCGGACTCTCGCTCTCCCGCGCGAGGGAGCTCGACGGCAGGCTGGCCAAGAGGCGCTCCGGCAGGGCGCCGCCTCTTCTGGGCGTTCCCGTGACCATAAAGGACAACGTCTTCCTTGCTGGCTTCCCCACGACCGACGGTTCCAGGTCCTTCAGAAAGTTCCTCCCTCCGGGCAACGCCAGGGTCGTTGACCTTCTGCTGGGCGCTGGGTGCGTCCCCCTCGGGAAGACGAACCTCCATGAGCTCGCACTGGGGGTAACGGGGACCAGCGGCTACGGCGGCCCGATTCACAACCCCACAGACCCCTCACGAGTCTCAGGCGGTTCGAGCGGAGGCTCCGCCGTCTCGGTCGCGCTCTCCAAGGGACCGATAATCAGCATCGGGAGTGACACCGGCGGCTCGGTCAGGATTCCGGCCGCCCTCTGCGGGGTGTGCGGCTTCAAGCCGTCACAGGGGCTGCTGAGCACGGACGGGGTCTTTCCTTTGAGCCCCACCCTCGACCATCTCGGCCTTCTTACCAAGACAGTCCCAGACATGTCTTTTGCGTTCCAAGCCCTCACCGGCGTGCCCCTGACTCGGAAGACGAAGCCGCGCCTCGGGATTCCAACGAGGTACTTCACAGAGGACATGGACGAGACCGTTTCCAGGAGCTTCCTGGGGGCCGTCGACGCGCTTCGGAGCAGCGGCGAGTTCGAGGTCAAGGACGTCCATACGGGAGGGGACTACGACAGGTATTCGAAGGCCCGGGCGGTCATCACGGTCAGAGAGTCGTCATGGTTCTACGAGCAGGTCCTTCGGTCGCCCAAGCTGAGGAGGGCCATGCACCAGGATGTCCTTAGCCTGATGGACGGCGGCCTGAAGACAGGCATGCTCGAGTACATGCGTTCCATGGGTCTCAGGGGAGACGCGGTCAGAGAGGCGCCACGGCTCCTCTCCGGCATCGATGCGCTGATCGTGCCGACCTGCCTCATCACCGCGCCGAGGATCGACGAGGTCCTAGGGAACGAGACAGGGAAGATCCGCCGTCTCCTCCTCAGAAACACGGAGCTGTTCAACATGAGCGGCCTCCCCGCAATGAGCCTCCCGCTCGGGAAGACCGGAGCGTCGAAGCCGACGGCCCTCCAGATCGTGGGGGACCATGGGAAGGATGGTCTGGTCCTCTCGGTCGCAGAGAAGATCTGGGCGCTCCTGCACGGGACCTAGTACCTTCGGTGAGCCGAAGCGGGCTCCGTTCCGAACTGGACGGGCGGTGCCAATCGGTAAAATAGAGGTTCGATTTCGGGCAGTGCGAGCGGGCTAGGGAGAGGCGATTGATTGCAATACAAGTACGTCGTCCTCACTAACACGACCATCGGCGCGTTCATGTCCAACCTCGACGCCAACATCGTCCTAATCTCGCTCCCGACGATCCTGAGGCAGCTCCCGGGGACGCCGACGTTCTACGGGATCTGGATCATCATGGGCTACACGCTGGTCATGGCGACCGCTCTTCTTACGATAGGGAGGCTTGGAGACGTCTTCGGCCGGGTGCGGCTGTACAACCTCGGGTTCGCCGTCTTCACGATCGGGTCTGGGCTGTGCAGCATCGCGCCGGACGGCCTCCTGCTCGTCTTCATGCGCCTCGTCCAGGGCCTCGGAGCCGCTCTCATCTGGGCGAACAACGCCGCCATCCTGACGGACGTCTTCCCCTCGACCGAGAGGGGCAGGGCACTTGGAATCAACCAGGTCGCGGGGGTCGCAGGGTCGATACTTGGTCTGGTGGCGGGCGGCGTCCTTACGACGTTCCTCGGGTGGCGGTCGATATTCTGGATCAACCTCGCGCCCGGCGCGTTCGCCACGATCTGGGCCTATCTCAAGCTCAAGGACATCAGCCCGCACCTGATCGGTGAGAAGCTCGACCCGCTCGGGAACGTCCTGTTCGGGGTCGGCCTGACGAGCCTCCTAGTGGGGCTCACGCTTGGCGCCATAGAGGGCTGGACTGGGACGGACTTCGGGCTGATGGCGGCGGGGGGCCTGATGATCGCAGTCTTCGGGTATGTCGAGACGCGTGTCCGAAACCCCATGATGGACGTCCGGCTCTTCCGGCTCCGCGCTTTCACGGCCGGAGCGCTCGCCAACCTCCTCACCTCGATATCGCGCAGCTCGATATTCCTAATCCTGGTCTTCTACTTCCAGGGCGCCCTGCTCTACGACGCCTTCAAGGCAGGCCTCCTCCTCCTCCCGTTCTCGGTGGCCTTCGTCATAGTCGGCCCTCTCAGTGGCGCCCTCTCGGACAAGTTCGGGGCGCGCCTCTTCGCGCCGACCGGGCTCATCCTCTCGGCGATTGCCCTCTTCTGGTTCTCGACGTTCCCGTTCGATGTCCCGTACTTCACCCTCGCCCTGCCCATGATCCTCGCAGGCGCGGGCGGCGGGATGTTCTTCGCTCCGAACGTGGCCGCGATCATGAACTCCGTCCCTCCGGTGAGGCGGGGCGTGGCCTCGGCAGTCTCATCCACCCTCTTCAACGTGGGGTCCCTCGTCAGCCTCGGGCTGGTCTTCGTTATCTTCAGCGCCTCCGTCCCGCTGAGCGCACTCCAGGCGATATTCGCCGGCGTCGCCCCACCCTCGGGCAGCCTCAGCATACAGCTCTTCATCGATGCGATGCACAAGGCGTTCCTCATCTTCGGCGTGATCAGCCTGTTAGCAGCCATCCCGGCCTCTCAGACGGGCCCCCACGCCAAGGAAACCATTATCTACGCCGCCACCGATTCTGCCTAGCGTTGGTCCTGTTCGCCAAGGACGTCGCCGAGAAGGTCTTCCTTTCGCTCCCACGGCAGACGAACGCGCTCGAGGCCGCGAGGATGATGAAGGAGAACCATCAGGGTTTCGCCATCATCTCGGACGGAGCAACGCCTGAAGGCATCGTGACCGAGTGGGACTACCTCTCCAAGATAATCGCCGAAGGCAAGGACCCTGCGACGGTGAGGCTCGTGGACATCATGACGCCGGGCCTGATCACGGTCAAGGGGGGCGATGGCCTGGAGTCAGTCGCCAAGACCATGACTGAACGCGGCGTGAGGCGCGTGCTGGTGATGCAGGACGACAAGATCCTCGGAGTCATAACCTCGCGGACCATCTTGGCCCGCCTCGAGGAGTACGTCAACCGGATTTCGACCACCATAGCGAGGCTCCAAGCTCCTCCTTACTGAATCTCCGGAAAACTATAAACCGCTTCTCCCGGCCCTCACGGGCATTGTCGTTGAAGGCAAGCGGGAGCGCCCCGGCCCACAAGCACTGCCCTGTGTGCGGGATCTCGATTGCGCCAACAAAGGACTACTGCTCCGACGCGTGCCGAGACATGGATGAGGAGGCCCAGAGGAAGATGAAGAACTACAGGAGGCTGACCCTCTTTCTAATGGTGGGCGCCCTGGCCGTGCTGATCGCGCTCTCTTTCATCCTGCGGGTGCACGGCTGAGGCTGTCCCTAGGTGCCCCTGACGTCGATCAGCTTCCAGAGCTCGTCGGTCGGCGGCCCCTCCACGGTCTCCCTCTTACCGTCTCGCCTGGCGAGGACCCCCCCACCCTTCCTGAAC
Source organism: Candidatus Gagatemarchaeum stordalenia (assembly GCA_003164815.1). Classification (GTDB taxonomy): domain Archaea; phylum Thermoproteota; class Nitrososphaeria; order Nitrososphaerales; family Gagatemarchaeaceae; genus Gagatemarchaeum; species Gagatemarchaeum stordalenia. Next base: position 100,256 of record PLUF01000051.1, on the reverse strand, counting down.
GCCCCGACAGCGGTCACCTTGGATCCCGCGGCACTGATGGCACTCGCGACCTCCTCCTCTGCACCGGGCTTCACGGAGAGGAGGAGTGTCCCGGAGCTTATTAGCCGAAGGGGGTCGAGCCCGAGCCTCGAGCAGACGTACGACGTCTCCCTGGCGACCGGGATCTTGTCCTCCAGCAGCTCGAACCCGAGGTTGGATGCGAAGGACATCTCGTAGACCGCCCCGAGCACTCCTCCCTCGGTGCAGTCGTGCATCGCGTGGACCTTCCCCGTCCCGAACGCCGCTACGGCTTCTTCCACGACGCTCAGCTTCCTGTAGAATCCTCTCGCCCTCCGAATCATCTCCTGGTCGGCCCCCCTCCCGAACCTGCCGGCGTCAGAGCCGCATATCGCGGTACCCTCCACCGCCGCGCTCTTGGTGATCATTATTGTGTCGCCGTCCCGCGAGTCGGCTGCCGTTATGAACGACCTGGCGAAGGCAAACGCGGTCGTCACCACGATTGGCCTCATCAGCCCAGGGGTGAGCTCCGTGTGCCCTCCTACGATCGTGATCCCGAGGCCGGCCGCCGTCCGATGCATCTCCCTCGAGATACTCGCCACCATCCCGACGCGGGCGTCCTCGGGGAGCAGGATGATCGACTGGATGAACCTAGGCCTGTTACCGCTGGTGGCGACGTCGTTGGCGCTGACGTTGACCGCGTACCACCCGACCCTCTCCGTGATTCCCGTCACGGGGTCCGACGAGACAACCAGGTAGTCCCTTCCTTGCTTGATCACGCCGAAGTCGACCCCGACGGACGGGGGGATCACCAGGTCGGACGACGGCGCCCCCGTCATCCCCAGGAGGTACTTGCTCAGGACCGCGGGTGGGAGCTTCCCCAGCGCCAAGACCATTCCCCCTCCTCACTTCTCCGTCTTTACCCAATTCGGCGCGATGCAACGGACCTGCATCCCGGTGCGTCGTAGGCGTACCATGTCGCTGAGCTCAAACTTCTGGGATTCGTGTGTGAGAAGCTCCTCGTAGGGCTTGAACGTCACCTTGACCAAGGCTGCGCGTCGACGCCCAGTGGCGATTTATTACTTTCGAGGCGCTCCCTCAAGCTTGCGGGCCTTCTTCCCGCTCCGACTCCAAGAGGGAGTGGTGCAGCATTATCGGAGCCTCGTAGAGGAGCGCCAGTGCGATTGCGTCGGAGGCCCGGTACCCTCCCAGGAGGAAGTCCTTCCCCTTGCCCAGGAACTGAAGGTCCGCCCTGAGGACATCGCCCGCGGGGTAGACCTCGACTGCCCTGAGGTGCAGACCCTCCTTGTCGGCGAGCTCCTCTATCATGTTGAAGACCGATGGGATCGATGACCTGTCGCCGCGGCCGAACCTCTGAATGTGCATCGCGCTCTCGCCGGAGAAAGCCCTCATCGCGAACGCCCTCCCTCCCTCGGACCTCAACAGGAGGACTCCTTCGGACCCGCTCTCGTCTGTGAACCCCACCTCTGCGACCTCCACCTTGGTGAACTCGCCGACGGAGCCCCGTTTCAACGCGCGGCAAATCCCCATCTCGCTATTAATTCCTTCTGAGGGCCGTGGGCTAGCTCTGCGGGGGTGCCGCCTCGGCTTCCCTGACCTTCTGCAGACAGGAGCTGACCCGCGCGAACGCTGCCCTAGCGCCCTCCCACTCGTCCCTCTTGATCTGGATGGTCATGGAGTTGACCTCGAGCTGCATCTCCCGTAGTCTAGGGGCGAGGGCAGGGAACTCCCTTGCTATTCTCCCCATCTCGTGGTTCATCCTGAACACGTCCTTGAGACCCTCCTTCTTCGCCGGGCCTTCCCCGGTCACCGCGCGGAGGGATTCCCCGGCAGCTAGCAGGGCGTCCTCGAGAAATCTGAAATCCGGCACCCGCCCCAAAGGCGTTCCACCGCTGTGGGGGCCTACTGGCTTGGGGGTTGCGCCGCGGCCGCCGCCGGTGCTGCTGTCTTGTTGACCTGCCTGTTCACGGCGTCCGAAAGGTAGTGGCCGCTCACGGTGACGCGGACGCTCTTCACGCCCTTCACGTGCTCGACGCTCGACTTCAGGTCCTGAGAGATCTTCAGGGCGAAGATGGGCGGGCAGTATGGGGTGGTCGCGTGATACTGGATGTCGACGCTCCCGTCCTTGACGTCCAGCTTGTCGATCAGGTTCATCTCCACGATCGGCACGCCGACTTCGGGGTCGATCACCTTGGAGAGTTCGCGCTGAATCTCCTTCATATCTACCTCTTCGGAGGACATGGTTTTTTCTTTCCCCCTGCTCTATTTATGAGTTTATCCGTAGACTCCGGCTCTCTCCCGCGGCGTATCAGGAGTGTCGATGGACTGGATCTCCTTGGCCATCTCCTGAGCCTTCGCCTCAAGCCCCTCGGTCTGCAGCTTTATCCCAAACATCTTCTCGAGCACGCCGAGCAGCTGGATCACAGAGAGCGGGTGCGGACTCGGCTCTCCGTGGTCAACGGATATCTTGTATCCTCTCATCCCGAACTTCTCGGCGAAGCCCACAACGAGCGACGCGAAGAAAGGGGCAGGCTCGTCCTTGACTATCTCTATCCCGTGGGACTTCAGGACCGCGACGCCGGCTTCATCGCTGGCGAAACCCGTCACCTTCGGAACCGCCGAGGGGGGCGCGACCTGCTCGGTCCAGCGGGCCCCAATCGATACTACCTCGTTGACCCCGAGCTCCCTCGCGTACCTCAGCACCGCCTCGGCGAACTCGTACTGTTCGTCGTGTGGCGACGAGTCGCCCGCGAGGAGGACCAGGTCGCGGCTTCCCGGATGGCTGTAGAACTCGGCTGAGCTGAGGCGGACCGTCCCGTCGTCGGATATCACAGCGACCGGGGGGAACGCTGAAGAGTAGATGGTCGCTATCCTCGTGAACTCCATCTCCTGCAGCATGAAGTTCGTGAGTTCCTTCGCCTGGGAGTACATGGCCCTGTACTGGGAAAGGTTTGTAGAGAGCGAGACTATCAAGACCGGGTCCTTCAGGGCCGGCTTCCCGTCTACCTCTATTCTCTCCCACAACTCTACTTCGCTGCCGATGAGAGCCTCTCGTGATAAAAGGGCATTGGTCTCCCCGCTCGCTCATCCGGAGACGATCGTGTAGTATCTCCCGTTGACTGTCTTGAGCCTCACGTTCACGCCGTAGCACGAGCTGAGGTTCCTGCCCGTCAGGGTCTCCTCGATTGGCCCGGACGCGAGGACCTTCCCGGACTTCAAGAGTAGCGCGTGGGTGAAGCCCGAAGGTATCTCATCGGTCCGGTGGGTCACGTACACCATCGCCGTGCGGCCGCGTCCGGCGAGCAATGTGAGGCCGTCCAGGAACTGCTCGCGGGCGCCGAGGTCGAGGCCCTCGCAGGGCTCGTCCAGCAGGAGCAGCGCCGCGTTCGCCATGAGCGCCCTGGCGATCATCACCTTCTGCCTCTCTCCCTGGGAGAGCTCCTTGACCATCTTCCTTACCTGGTCGCCGCACCCGAGACTCTGGAGGAGAGAGGCGGCTCTCCGGACCTCCCCGGGAGGGGCCTTACGCCAGATCCTGGTGGACCCGTATTTTCCGCTCATGACCAGGTCGAGGACCTTCTCGTCTCCAGGTATCCACCCTTCAAGGTATGCGCTGACCATGCCGATGCGGGTGCGCAGCTCCCGGAGGTCGGTCTCTCCGAAACGGTTCCCGAGAATCTCCACGTCGCCCCTGGAGGGCCACGCATAGCCATCGATTATGCTCATGAGGCTCGTCTTGCCGGCGCCGTTCGGTCCAATCACCGCCCAGCTCTCTCCTTCCCCGACGACCCAGTCGACGCCGCGGAGCGCGGTAGTCCCCGAATACTCCAAGAATACCCCCTTGAGCCGGATTGCGCACTCCATCGCGGGCCCCACCAGCCGCCATGCGGAATAACCTTGTGCCCGCGACCTTCATTTAGGGATGCCCTCTGTCTCGCTGAGCGTGGACCTCCTAGGACTCGCGTCCTTGCTGATCGCCTTCAACACAGAGGCGCCCCCCGGAAACGAAGGACCCTGCGCCCGATTCGTCGCCAACTATCTCAGCGACCTGCACATCGACGGAGCCGACATCGAGGTCCACAGCTTCGCCAGAGACCGCTCGAACGTGGTGGCTACCTTCGGTAGCGGTGCCCCAGGTCTCCTACTGGCCGGTCACATCGACGTGGTGCCGGTGAAAGACGCGTCTGCTTGGTCGTCCCCGCCGTACGAGGCGAACATCAGGGGCGGCAGGATGTACGGCAGAGGCTCGGCGGACATGAAGTCCGGCTTGGCCGCCATGCTGGCCGCCATCTCATCTGCAAAGGGAAGAAAGCTCAAGCGGTCTCTCAGCCTCGTCGCTACCGCAGGTGAGGAGGTCGGGTTCGATGGGCTGGATGCGCTGGTCCGCGAGGGGAGGTTGAAGCGAATCAAGGCCCGTTGCGGCGTCGTCGGCGAACCCGCGGAGATGAAGGTCGTAAGGGCGCACAGGGGAGGCCTTACGTGCCAGGTTGCCTTCGAAGGCCGGAGCGCGCACGCGGGGGACCCTTCGCTCGGTGTCAACTCGATCGAGAACTGTGGCAGGTTCCTGACGGCCCTCGGCCCCGCTCGCAGGAGACTATCTGCAACCAGAGACCCCGACCTCGGGCGTACCATCGTGACGCCGACCATGATCAGCGGTGGGACGAAGAGCAACGTCATACCTGGCGCCTGTGAACTCACCCTCGACTCGAGGCTCATACCGGCGGTCGGGTCGAAGGCGGTCCTGAAAGAGCTGGACACCGTCATCCTCGCGCTCAGCAGGAAGGACAGGAGCTTCAAGGCGAAGGTCCAAGTCCTCTACGAGACGCCAGCGCTCTCGGTCCCCCGGGACGCGGAAGTGGTCAGGCTGTCCGAGTCCTTGACTGGCTCGACTTCAGGCGTCGCGCCCTACGGCACGGAGGCGCCCGTCTACTGCGGGCTCGGGACGCCCACGGTCGTCCTAGGTCCGGGGAGCGTCAGACAGGCCCACATCGTCGACGAGTACGCTCAGGTCCGGCAGATCAAGAGCGCTGAACGAGTCTACCGGCGGATGATTGAGACGGTCTGCCTCTGAGGCCCCCGCTATCTCAGACGAATGTGGACGCCGTCCCGATGGCGAAGAGTATCGCCGCTGCCACGGCCCCCACCAGCAGGGTCTCGAGCCCGCTCCTCCAGATCTCCCTGCCTACTATCCGTCCCTTCCAGGCTCCGGCGCCGAAAAGGAAAGCCAGCGAGAAGATTACCGAAGCGACCACCGAGACGGTCTTCTCGGTGGTAATGTAGTAGGGTAGGAGAGGGACGAGGGCACCCACCAGAAACGAAAGCCCGATCACCAGCCCGACCTTGTACGGCTTCTCGAGGTGTGACTTGTGTATGTGTAGCTCGTTGGCGAGCATGTCCTCCAGGAACCTCTCCTTGTTCTCAGAGACCCTGGTGACGACCATCTCCGCCTCGCCCTCCGTGAGGCCCTTGTCCATGTAGAGCGTCTTCAGCTCCTGGATCTCCTCTTCTCGCTCGTTCTCTATCTCGAACGCCTCGCGTCTCGAGTCGGCGTGGAAGAGGTCGAGCTCCGAACGGGCGCCGAGTATCCCCCCGAAGAACATCGACACCGATCCGGCCACCACGGCCGCGAGCCCGGCGAACCTGACGAGATTGAGGCTCTCGCCGGCGCCGCCTAGGCCGGTGAGGAAAGCGAGGTTCGTTACGAGGCCGTCGGCGAGTCCGAGCGCCGAGGAAGAGATCAGGTCCCTGCCGCGGATGTGGTGGTGCTTCTCCTGGTACCTCTCTCCTGAGCGCCCCTTGAGGGGGCCCTGACCCCTCGTAGCCCCTCCGCCGTCTGGCCTTTGGGACGAGGGGTCCGCCGAATCGGGCTCCGCAACCATGAGAGGTGGACGAGTTCTCCAAAACGGCTTATAGGCGTTTGCGCAGGGAACCGTTTGCCGGTGGGGCGCGCCCTCTCAGATTTATAACCCTGGGCTCTTCGAGACCCCGAAACCATGTCCCTGATGAACAGGCGAAGCGAATACTCCTGGGGGAAGACCTTGATCACGGACCTGAAGCTCATCCCGGAATCAAGGGAGTACAAGCTCGACGAAGCGATAAGGGTCAACCTAGGGTTCAGGGTAATCGGAGGCCTGCGAGAGTCGTTCATCCCTGATGTCTGGACGGTCGCATGGGAGGACAACGACAAGATGGTGCGGCTGAAGATGGAGGCCTCGCTCCGCAAGCGGGGCGCCCGGGGGGGCAAGCTCGCAACTACTGGGAAGGAGGTCAGGAGGGCCAAGTTTTACTGGAGCCGCGACCCGGACCTTCCGTACAGGATATGGACGGCGATTATCCACGAGGACGGGAGCGCGCCCATCCTCCCCGACAGCGTCGAGGATGCAAAATCCAAGTTCCTGGACGTTGTCAAGCTCTTCGAGATCCCGGCGACGACACTCGGCAGGGGCACCCACAAGATAGTTGGCTCGGTGGACCTGGCCTGGGGCCGAAGAAGCTATCTCGAGAAGGGAAGTCTCTCCGGGAAGACGAGCCCTGTCGAGCTGAAGATTGACTAAGAAAGTGCCCGAAGTAGTCGTAGACTGGCTGGAAGGCTACGTCTTCCTCGGAAGCGATGAGTCAGGCCACTCGATGGTCTTCGACGCGCCCGAGGACGGCGTCCCGCGGGGGATGACCCCGATGAACGCCCTGCTGGCGGCGCTTGGGGCCTGTTCCGGCATGGACATCGTCGCTGTCCTCGGGAAGAGGAAGCAGGAGGTTACCTCGATGAGGGTCACGATCAGCGGCGTCAGACCCGAGTACGGGTACCCCAAGCCGTTCACCTCCATCTCGCTGAACTACGTCCTCACCGGCAAGGGCCTCGAGAAGAAGTTCGTCGATGAGGCCGTGAACGGCAGCATGGACAAGTACTGTAGCATCGCCGCGACTGTGAATGCCAGGGCCAAGATCGACTACGACTACGAGATAGTCGAGGGCTAGACGGTCAGCACGATCTTCCCGAAGTGCTCTCCCCTCTCCATGCGGGCCTGCGCGTCGGCCGCGGCGCTAAGCGGGAACTCTCTGTCGACCACCGGCCGGAGCCTCCGCTGCTTGAAGAGCTCGAGGACTGTGAGAAGTTCCCCGGCCCCTCCCATGAAGCTGCCGAGGACTGAGATCTCCTTGCTGTAGATGTACCTAAGGTCCGTCGCAGCGTCGAAGCCCGTGGTCGCACCGCAGGTCACTATGCGGCCACCCTTCGCCACCGACCTTATGCTCCTGTCCCACGTGGCCTTCCCGACGTGCTCCACCACCACGTCGACTCCCCTGCCGCCGGTGTACTTCCTAGTCTCCTGGACGATGTCCTGGGTGTTGTGGTTCACGACACTGTCCGCACCCAGCTCCACGGCTCTCCGCAGCTTGGCATCGGTGCCTGCGGTGGCCACCACGTTCGCGCCGTAGGCCTTCGCTACCTGGATGGCTGCGACCCCGACGCCAGACCCGGCCCCGAGGACGAGCACGGTCTCGCCGGCCCTGACCGCCGCCTTCTCGACGAGCATGTGGTGGGCCGTGATGAAGACCAGGGGGACCGACGCGGCCTGGACGAAGTCCATCCTCTCCGGCTTCTGGACCACGTTCCTCCTCGGCACCGAGACCAGCTCCGCATATCCCCCGTCGAACTCGCTCCCGATTATCCCGTAGTACCGACACTGATTCTCTTTCCCCGAGAGGCACTTCTCGCACCGACCACAGCCGACCCCAGGGTTCACTATGACCTCGGAGCCAACCTGGATCTCCTTCTCTCCGGCCGGGACCTCAACGACCACGCCCGAAATGTCGGAGCCCGAGATGTGGGGGAGGTTGACCTTCACTCTCGGAGGGCCGATTCTCTGCCAAATATCTAACCGGTTGAGTGCGCAGGCCTTCACCCTCACCAGCACCTGCTCGGGCCCTCGGACCGGGTCGGGAGCATCCTCGTACTTTAGGACCTCGGGGCCGCCGTACTCGTGGAACCGTACTGCCTTCATGCCCTCCGGACCGTCGGGGCCCTTTATAGAGTGTGAAGGCGCAGCGGGGTCTAGAGCTCGCTGCCCCGTCTCCGAGCCAGGAAGAGCATGCCGAGCCCGAATCCCGCCAGGACGCCGAACAGATGGGCAAAGATGTTGACACCGGGTCCGGCGCTGTCGATGAAGATCAGTACGGCGTAGAGCGCGGCCACGACGAGGCCGGGGCCCTTCCTCTCCATCGCCACGTACGCCCCCACGAGACCGAAGATCGCCCCCGAGGCTCCGCCGGTCGGGTCGTTGAGAGGGATGAGAAAGAGCGAGGCCAGGTTCCCGAGCAGGCCGGCGCCGAAGTAGATTGTAAGGTATTGGGACCTCGTGTAGCTACCCTCCACCACCGTCCCGAAGTAGACGAGGGCGAACATGTTGAACAGGATGTGGAGGATGTCGAAGTGGACGAACATCGCCGTGAACGGCTGCCACAGGAACCCAGCGTAGAACAGCTCGCCGGTCTGCGCCAGGATCAGGACGGCCTCCTCGCCTCCCGCCAGGGTAACTATGAAGACGGCCACGTTAGCGATGAGCAGGATGAAGGTGATGGACGAGGCAAGGCTCTGCCCTCTCGGAAGGTAGCCCATCTATCGTCCTCGCCGTCCCTCGACTAATTAAGGCGCGGGAAACAGTTTCAGTCTACCCACCCCTGACGCCCCGAGCTCGACCGGATATCATGGTTATATACGGAAAACCGACCAAATCGTCGTTTGGAATGAGCTCGCATCACTCTGTCTTCAGGAATGAGAGCGTGCTCGTCCCCGAGTTCGTCCCGCTGACCACGCCGCACAGAGGAGACCAGATGAAGGCCCTCGAGGCCTACTTCCAGGGCGTCGTCGAGCGCTCCGGACAGATGAGCCAGAACGTCCTGCTCTCGGGCCCCGTCGGATCGGGCAAGAGTATGCTCGCCAAGAAGCTGGGCGCGACGCTCGAGAGGAACGCCCTCCTCTACGGCAACCGCGTGAAGTTCTTCCACGTGAACTGCCGGATCGACCGCTCGCTGCAGGCCATCCTGACAAAGTGCATGCACTTCCTCGGGCACGGCTACCCGTCCAGGGGGTTCGGGTTCGAGGAGCTGCTCCAGTCGTTCTCCGAGGCCCTGACCGGCGACAAGGTACACCTCATCGTGGCCTTCGACGAGGTCGACTCGCTCGTCATCTCGGACCCCTCTTCGCTCTACACGATAACCAGGCTTCGCGAGATCACCCAAGGCTCGCAGGTCTTCTCCTCGCTCCTGATATCGAAGACGCTGGACTACCTGAAAGCGGTGGACCTCAGCACCCTCAGCTCCCTCCAGTGGAACTCGATATCCCTCGACCCGTACTCGTCGCAGCAGCTCTACGACATCCTGGGCTCCAGGAGCCAGGACGCGTTCAACGACGGCTGCGTCGAGGATGACTCGCTCGAGCTGGCCGCTGAGATAGCCAGCACCTACGGGGACGCGCGGTACGCGATCGACCTGATCTACAGGGCCGGGAGGATGGCCGACCTCTCCGACTCCCCAAGGATTACGCCAGAGCACGTGAGGCGCGCGAAGGCCTCGCTCCCTCCGCAGTTCAAGAAGGAGGAGCTCGCCTACCTCGGCAGACACCAGAGGCTGATACTGATCTCGATCTCCAACCTCCTCAAGAAGAGCGACTCGGCCTACATCACGATAGGCGAGGCGGAGAAGAGCTACGACGCGCTCTGCGAGAGCATGGGCGTCGCAGCGAACCATCACACGCAGGTCTGGAGCGATATCAACGAACTGTCGCGCAAGGGGATCATAGAGACCCAGATCTCCGGGAAGGGCGTTCGGGGAAGGACGACCATGATAGGGCTCTCGCTCGTCTCGGCCGAGCAACTCATCGACGAACTCAGGGGCATGGTCGCCGATGTTAGAAGTTGAGGAGGTCTTCTCGTCCTACGGGCGCGTGAAGGTGATGTCCGTGATAATGGACAGCAACGAGCTGAACATCTCCGAGATAACCCGGAGGTCTGGGATATCCCACTCGTCGGTCGAGCTGCACCTGGCGTTCCTGGTGAAGGCGGGCCTGGTCACGGAGAAGAGGTTCAACAGGATCCGGATATTCAGGGTCAACCTCTCGAGCCCGCTGGCGTCCCTCCTGCAGAGGTTCCTGGCGGACTGGAGGTCGCTCGGCTCAACACAGTCCGCCGAGATAGCGTTCAACTGACGACCGTCTCGGAGAGGGTCTTGACGTAGAGGTCGAAGATGCCCTTCTCTGGACTGTGATCGGCGCAGAGGCACATCGAGGAGACCTTCCTCCGGTCGCAGACCTTCGAATAGTAGCATCCCTCACAGGATTCCTTCCCACAAACGAAGCAGCGCACCGTGAGCTCGATGTCCTCGCCGACGGCCGATCGGATGGTCCTGACGGCTGATTCCAGGTCGGTACCGGCGTCCATCTTGAACCCCATCGCCTTGTCGTACGTGACTCCCTGCTTCATGAGGAGCATGAAGTCCTCCCTTCCGAGCCTCGGGAGAGTAAACCAGCCGCCGATGAGGATCCTCAACGACCAGCCTCCTTCGCCAGGAACTTGTCGTAGGTCTCGTCGAGGTCGAGGGTCTGTTCCAGGCGTCGCCTGAAGTCCTTGGAGGCGCAGAGGGCGAAGATGTAGGGAAGGTCCTGCGTCCGGGCGCTCGCACCGCTGGTGGAGGCGCGGCTGGCGTACCTGACAGAGAGCTCCCTGATCTTCTTCGAGTCGTTCCAAATCCGCAGGAGCACGGGGAACGGGAGGTCCTCCGAGACGTACCTCACGTTCTCGCCCTTTATGATCGGGAAGAGCTCCTGGGAGAGCATCGAGTCCAGGTACCGCAGCAGCCTCCACTCGCGGGTCGCCCCTATCTCGCCCATGATGACGTCGGCCCTAGATATGACCTCGAGGGCGGCGGCCAGCTTCTCCGGTGCGAGCTTCGACTTCACGACGCACGTGTGAATCTCCCGTACCTTCTCCAGCGGAGGAAGGGAGACGCTCCTGAGCCCGGCCAGCGCGGAGGCCGGGTCGGCCGCCTCGAAGAACGCGTTCAGGCCCTGGCTGACGGAAGACGAGACGTCCTTGAACGCCGCCTCCCCAGACCCGCCCCCGCTCTGCATAAGGTTGATCGCGTGCCTCAGGTCGCCTCCGGCCCGCACTACATAGCCCTGGAAAGTATCGTTGGGGACCGCTAGCCCCTCCCCCTCGGCTATCTTCCTCAGGTACATCTCCACCTCCCGAGGGGGCGGGGGCTTGAACCTGACCGTGATGCAGGACGACCCGAGCTTCCTTATCTCGTCGGCGTCCTGGTCGTTCGCCGCCATGATGAGGGGGTTCTGGGTCTCCTTCACTGCGTCCTTGATGAACTCCACGCCGCCGTAGTCGGACCTCCCGAGCAGCCCGTCTACCTCGTCTAGGAAGATTAGCGACCTCTCCCCGAAGAGGCCGAGTGTCTTGGTGGCCTCCCCTATCCTCTTCTCGAGCTTGTCCTTGGTCCTGACGTCGCTCGCGTTGAGGTCGATCATGTTCATCCCCGACTCCTTCGCCAGGAGGGTGACCAGCGTCGTCTTCCCTGTCCCCGGAGGACCGACGAGCAGCATGGCCTTCTTCCCTGGCTTCCACTCCTTCAGCCAGAGCCCGATCGCCATCCTGGCCTCCTCGTTCCCGACCATCTCAGAGACTCGCTTCGGCCTGTACTTCTCGACCCACATTCTAGAAGGCCCCGCCTATGAAGACGATGAGGCCTATTAGCATACCCATGAGCGCCCGCTTCTTGACTTTCAGAGCGCGCTCGGCGGTTGGGCTGCTGAGAATCTCGTAGGCGAGATAGATGAATGCGACGTCGGGGATTATCACACCGAACCTGTAGAACAGGCTGACAGAGAGCACGAGTAGTGGTATCAGGCTCGAGACTACGGAGGCGAGGAAGAACGCGGCGCCAGCGACCGAGGCCTGTCTCATCCCGTGGACCCGAGCGAACGACCTTATGCCCCTCTTCTCATCTCCGACCGTATCAGCCATCGCCTTGACCACCTCTCTGCCGACGCCAGAGAGGAACGCGGTCCCGGCCATGAAGAGGAGGAGCGAGCTCGTTACGCTCCCCCCTGAGACCAGGCCCCCATAGATGAAGGGAATCGCGAGCGAAGAGGCAACGATGAGGTTGCCCGAGAGCCCGTACTTCTTCGCCCTGTAGTTGTAGAGCCACGAAAGCAACGCGTATACCAGGGCAACGGCTAGGGCGCCCCAGCTCAGCAGGACGACCGAGGCGATGAGACCAATAGCGAGCATGACCACAGCGAACCCGAGTGCCCCCCGTGGCGTGACCAGTCCGCTCGGCAGGGGCCGGTCCGGCTGGTTGACCCTGTCCACCTCGATGTCGTAGTAGTCGTTGATCACCATGGAGTACCCGCAGATGGCGAAGCCGGTGACGAAACCTAACACGAGGCCCGCAACATCGACAGTCGGGGGCTTCGAGACGAACGCGCCTACTATAACGGCGAACCCAATCATGGCGCAGTTGATCGGTCTCAAGATTGAGACGAAGGCCCGGAGGCTCAATCGTAACACTACTTGTGGAAGTTGGCCCTGCCGACCTTGTAGTAGATGACCTCTCCCCTCCTCTCTATGACGGCGACGATCGCCTCCTTCCCCATCTTCACTATCTGGCGCACGGAGTCGCTGAGCTCCTCCACCTCCCTCTCGGTGCCCTCGTCGAGGGCGAAGACCACGAACTTCGCAGCCTTCTCGGGAAAATCCCCCCTCTCGTAGACCCTCAGATCCGTCCCGAATCCAAACCCGTCCTTCACTATGTAGCCCCTCGACCTCAGATCCCTGTAGATGATGAACTTGGTCCAGGCGTCCCCGGCCCGGGCTTGGCTGACCTCAGCAAGCTGGTTGAACGAGACCTTCCTTCCTCGGTCGTCCTTCAGGTTGAGCCTGCCGCTGAAGAGCAGATAGAGCGCCTCGTAGTCCTTGAGGACCAGCTTCTTCCCCTCCCTCTCGCCGTAGCCGACCTGCTCGAGCTCGCCAAACCTGCCGCTGTCCTCGACGACGACCTTCTCGCCCTTCAGTAGGGCGTCCAAGACCTCGGCCGTCTTCTCCTGACTCTCCAATTTTCCTGAAGTCGCGTCTCCGGTGCGATAATAAGCGTTTCAAGCCCGGGAAACTCTTTTAGACGCGCCGAGGGTCCGCGCCTACGACTTGAGAGAGAACTTCTTCTCCCTCCGGACGGTTATGTGGGAAGAAGGGACCGTTAAGATGATCGACCAGACCGCCCTACCCCAGAGGCTGGTCTACAAGAGCTACGACTCGTGGGAGGGCGTCGCCGACGCGATCAGGCGTATGGTCGTGAGGGGCGCTCCTGCAATCGGGGTGGCGGCCGCGATGGGGGTCGCGCTAGCCGCGGACCGCTCCCACGCCGAGGACCGCGACCAGCTCCTGAAGGAGATCGAGAGGGCGGCCGAGGGTCTGAGGAAGACCCGCCCCACTGCCGTGAACCTCTTCTGGGGGATCGACAGGGTCGTCGCGGTCGCAAGGAAGTCGGGGCCCACCGTCAGCGGCATACGGGACTCCACGGTCGCAGAGGCGAAGAAGATGGCCGAGGAGGACGTCGAGGCCAACAAGAGGCTGGGGGCGTTCGGTGCAGGCCTGCTCGAGGACGGCGACGTCGTCATGACCCAGTGCAACGCCGGGGCCCTCGCGACGGTCGGGTACGGCACGGCGCTCGGCGTCATCAGGGCGGCCCGGGAGGCTGGGAGGTGCGTGAAGGTCATAGTGAACGAGACCCGTCCCGCGCTTCAAGGTTCGCGGTTGACGGCGTTCGAGCTCGTCCGCGACGGCTTCCACTGCACCCTGATCTCGGACACCGCCGTGGGGTACATGATGAGCAGCGGCAGGGTCGACAAGGTCATCGTCGGCGCGGACAGGATAACCCGGGACGGCTACGTCTTCAACAAGATAGGGACTTACCAGGTGGCCGTCCTCGCGGAGAGGCACGCAGTGCCTTTCTACGTCGCCGCGCCCAGGTCGACCTTCGACCTCGAGAGGACGCACGATCAGATAGTGATTGAGGAGAGGGCCTACGACGAGGTCGTCAGGGTAAAGGGGAGGAGGATCGCCCCGAAGGGAGTGCCCGTGGCCAACCCTGCTTTTGACAAGACCCCTCCGGACCTCGTGGCTGGCATCGTCACCGACCTAGGTCTGATACCAAGGCCGGTCGCGGAGAGTCTTCAGGCTACAATTGGTTAATAGCCTCCGTTTTGGGTGTGCATTCGGGCCCGTCGCCTAGTATGGATAGGGCATCGAGAACCGATCCGTGGTTCGTGCATGCCTTCGGAACCCTCCGTGAAGTGAGCCGGGGGTCGCTGGTTCAAATCCGGCCGGGCCCGCCACCCTTCTCCTTTGGGAGCCCGGGATAGGTTCATCTCGTGCGATTGAATGATTCTAGACCGTCGGCCTCCGGAAGAATACACACGCTCGAGATGAGGCTCGCCGAAGAGCTTGTAGACTCCGACCGCCTTGATTCGAGGGGAGTCTGGTTCGGGTCGCCTGTAGTTGGATTCGCCGACTATATCAGCAGAGGGCGCCCTAGCGGTAGCGCTTCCAGCCCGGCCGGTCGCCCTGCCTTCCGCGCTGCTGGCCCCGGAAGTTCGGCCTCCGGCCTCCGCCACCGTGGCTGCTAGACTGGTTCGGGTCAAAGGTGTGCAGCTTGTCCTCGGGCCTCATCGGTACTATCGGGGCCTTGGTCATCCTGAGGATCCGGGCAAAGTCGCCCGACTCCTCCTTCGAGACGAACGAGTACGCCTTCCCCTGCCTTCCGGCTCGGGCGGTCCTTCCCACCCTGTGGAAGTAGATCAGCGGGTCGACGGGCACGTCGTAGTTCACTACGCAGGCTACCTGCGATACGTCGATGCCCCTGCTCGCTATGTCGGTGGCAACCAGGACGTCGGCTCGGCCGTCCCTGAACGCGTTCATGTAGTGATCTCTGTCGTTCTGCGAGAGGTTCCCGTGGAGCGGCACGACCTTGTACCCCTTCCTGTGAAGGTCCATCGCGAGCTTGTCGGCGCCGTGCTTCGTCCTGCGGAAGATGATGGCGCTCGCAGGTCGCTCCTTCTGTAGCAGGTCGGTGAGGAACTCGAGCTTCTCGTCGTGCTTGAGGACTGCGAAGTACTGGTCTAGCGTCTCGACCGAAGGCTCGTCCGAATCTATCAGGATCTTCTCAGGGTTGTTCATGTACTTCCTCGAGAGGTCAGTGATTTTAGTTGGCATCGTAGCGGAAAAGATGCACACCTGCTTCTCATCGGCCATGAGGCCGAGGATGAAGTCGACGTCGTCGATGAACCCCATGTCGAGCATGGTGTCCGCCTCGTCAAGGACCACGAACTTTACCGCTCCAAGGTCCAACCACCTGCGCTTGATGTGGTCGATGACCCGCCCGGTGGTCCCGACGACGACCTGGGCTCCCCGCCTCAGCTCGTCGCGCTGGACACCTATCGACTGGCCTCCGTAGATCGTCACCACCCTTACTCCGGTGTACGCGCCGACCTTCCTCATCTCCTGCGTAATCTGGACGGCGAGCTCCCGCGTGGGCGCCAGGACCAGCGCCTGGACTCGACGGTCTCTCACATCAATAGTCTGCAGCAGAGGGAGCGAGAACGCGACCGTCTTACCAGACCCGGTCTTGGCCTGCCCTATCACGTCCTTGCCCTTCATCAGCGGCACGATGGCCTTCTCTTGGATCGGGGTCGGCTTCTTGAACCCCATCCCCGCAATTCCCCTAAGGAGGGCGGGGTCGAGTTCCATATCTTCGAAATTACTCAATCTTGTTTGCTTCTACAGGAAGATCCTTGTCAGAGAATCAGAATCGTAAAACGCTGAGTCGTCGAACCGAGGCTTGCCTGTAGGGGAAGAATTCTCGGGCTGCGTATTTAACTTTGACGCACCGTCCCCTTTCCATCCGGTCTCGGTCTGCGGTCAATGCGACCCACCTTCGGACAGACCGGGACCGAGGCCGATCCAGCGGACTCGATAGTGAGATATACCGCCCGGCGTTTCAGAACCTGGAGATCTCGAGAGTTGTCCCTTCCTAGGCTTCTTACGAGAGAGGAGAGGGCCTCGCTCAAGCAGCAACCCGGGAGGGTCGAGGCCACCTACGCCAACAGCTCGGGTTCCGTGGACGTGGTGTGGGGTTGGTATGACAGGAGACGGGGCGTCGTCGTGTGGGCCTTCAAGAACTCCAGTTCGAGCGAGCGGCAGGTGATGCTATTCAGGAACTCTTACTACTTTGGGGACGGGTATTGGAGCGTCTATTACAACAACGCGTCCTTCCACACCCCTTTCCTGGACGGGAGTGGGCGGGCACCTCCACTGACCCAGAATTCGCTCCAGGGGAACAGCCCGCCTCTGGCGCTCGTACAGTTCGATAGCTTCCCTCAATCGATTGTCTGCTTCGTCTTCACTCTTTCGGCAGGGCAGACCTGGGCGATGCTCGAGGGAGGGTACGGCCCGTCGATGGAACCATCAGGAGTGAGCTTGCACGACCTCTCTCCGCTTGTGTCCGGGGAGTTCTGCGCAGCCTACGACGCTCAGGCCGTGAAGGACTGGGACGAGCAGACCCGGACTACGCTCGGAGGTTACTCACCGAACCCGTCCACATTCAACACCTGGCTCTTCCAGGCAGAGAGCAACGCGACGTTCCGGAGGGTCTTCGGCGGGGACTCGTTCGTCAACGGGAGGTGTGCTCAGTTCCCGGCGGCGAACACGGAGGGCTCGGAGAAGAGGCCTGCGTACGAGGGCGGCCTCTTCCCTGCGGTCTTCCCAGGCACGCTCTCCCCTCCGCTCAATCCGTGAACCGAAGCGGAGGCGCACGCCCACACCTTCCGAGAGGCATTGGATCCGGGCAAGACCACCCTCCTACTCCCATGGTCCAGTTTGCAACCACCGTGTCGGCGTTCTTCGAAGTGACCGAGACGGTGCAACTGCCAGACTTTGCAACAAGAGACCTCTCCCTATTCAAGCGAGTCTGGGCTTGCCACGACTGGGCAGTCCGAATCGGCAAGGCGCGTAGGGATTGGAAGGCCGCCGAGGCCAAACTTGTTCATCACATCAGAAACAGCCAACCACAGAAGATGGCTGTCGAAGCAGCGAAGAGTATGACCCAGAGAAGCTTGCTGTGGTCGAAGATGTCTCTCCCGCTCATCGGAGCCACGGGAAAGGTGCTTGAGAAAGAGCCGAGCACACACATTGCCAAGCCCGCTCCTCCGACGGCCGCGTAACCTTCCCGGAAGAGGAGGAAGAAGAGACCCGTGAAGGCGAGGCCGACAACGACTTCAGATGCTGAGGCCAGAGCGCCCAGCCGTTCAGTGTATTTCTCGGATTGGTGAATGCTGCGAGTGGGTGACGAGAAAGGGACCTTGAAGGCGAAAGTGCTGATGAGGTAGAGAACAAGTCCGAATGGCCAGATCTTGTATTCACTCCACACACCGCGGCTTCGCAAGAACAGAATAGAGAAGAACTTCTGTGCAAAGCCGACCAGAATGCTCGTTGCGAAGAAGACAGGAAGCAGATCCCATATCTGGCTGAGAGCACTGACCTTGACATAGGAGAAGGAAAGTGCCAGAACGACGATTGAAGTAATGTACGCTAGGACTTCAGGCTTTGTGGGCACTAGCGTAAGTTCTTTCTTCGCCTCCGCCTCAATTTCACGCCTGGAAGAAATGTTCTCCTCAAGCCAGTCTTTTATGTTGTCGGGAAGAAATCCCTTGGTCTTTCCGCCGGCTTTCCCATCAAGTTCCCCAAGTGGATTATCAACAAAAGAGTAAGCAAGTGAAACTGCTTCTGCTAACACTGCGAATATCGCCACCGCCGCCACCGCGCTCGCTGGCTTTGGTACCCAGACTTGCTGCAGGAGATCTACCGCAGTCGAGTTGCTCGAAGATGAACTGGTGGTGTATGAACTGCTCACAGATGAAGTGCTATTCGTTGGGGATGTGCTACTGCCCGTAGTGGATGAACTTGACGTAGAAGAACTGCCGATGGCATAGACGTCGCCGCTCCAAGAACCAACAAAGAGCACACCACCAACAAGAGCTGGAGATGACCTGATCTCGTTACCGGTGGCATAACTCCAGACTTTGGCACCCGTGCTCGCATTCAAGGCATAAACACTGCCATCGTGAGAGCCTATGTAGACTACACCCCCGACAACTGCGGCAGATGACCCGACGCCATTGCCTGTAGTGAATTCCCAAATCCTCGCGCCATTGTTGGCGCTCAAGGCATAGACGTTGCCGTCCAGCGAGCCTACGTAGACTGTCCCCCCGACAACGGCAGGAGAGGAATCAACATAGCCGCCAGTAGTGTAGCTCCATATCTTGGCGCCGGTGTTGGCGCTCAAGGCATAGACATTGTCATCCCAAGAGCCCACGTAGACTACGCCGCCAACGACAGCGGGCGGTGACCAGATCGCATTTCCAGTGGTGTAGCTCCAGACTTCTGTGCCGGTATTGGCATTCAACGCATAGACGATGCCGTTCTCAGAGCCTACGTAGACTACGCCCCCCACTACAGCAGGAATCGAAGCGACCGGCTCGCCGGTTGGGTAGCTCCAGATTTTTGCGCCGGTGTTGGCGCTTAGAGCATAGATGCTGCCACTATCGGATCCGATGTAGACCACGCCTCCAACGACCGTAGGAGACGAGTTGATTGCGGCGCCGGTAGAGAAGTTCCAGACCGCGGCGCCGTCATCAGCTAGCAGGGCGTAGACTCTGCCGTCCCCAGACCCTATGTAGACCACGCCGTTGACTAGGGTGGGAGAAGAAACGACCGCGGAACCGGTCGTGAATCTCCATATTCTGGCGCCGGTGGTAGCATTTAGAGCATAGACGTTAGCATCATTCGATCCGAAGTAAACTACGCCTCCCACGACGGCGGGGGACGACCAAACCTGTCCGCCGGTGCTGAAGTTCCAAAGCAACGTGGATGTCGCGGTCATGTTATCTGTCCCGGCGCCGCTGTGGGATGGATTACCATGGAAGGTTGGCCAATCTGCACTCACAAATGGAAATGGGGTGAGAGCTGTGGCCAGAAAGACCAGGCATACAATTGCGGCTGCGCTTGATATCTTGTTCATGCGCATCTCGCTCTTTGTTGCAGGGATGGCCTCTCAGTTACTGGGTGAACACTTCTCGGTATCTGTCCACTTTGAGAAACGCTCAGGATTTCAGAGAATTCATTGGTTTGGTCCAAACGGGCTTCTCGATGAAACGAGTCAAGCGCTCCAGATTCCAAAGTTTCCAAGCCCCGGCCGCAAAAAAGGGCCTTATATTCACTCATATTCTGTCGAAAACGCACAAACAGAGGGCGGTTGGAGTAGGGTAACGGGGTGATGTGGCTGAATTTGGTGGGAGAGGCCGGTCCGTCCTTATTTGGAATGAAAGGGCATGAATCGGACTTGTTCATTGTTACTGGGTCCGGGAGGGCCGGCTACACCAATGAAGATTCTCTCTCCGACGAGAAAGGGTGTGCAGGATAGCGCTTGAATCATGCCGATTGGCAAAGGGTCGACGATCATCATGTAGTTTGACTTACTACTTGCGTTGTAGACCTGACTGGCCCATAATGGAGCGCTGTTCAACTGTCAATTGGAATTCGACAGAGTTTGCGCAACGCACGAAGGACAGCTGCAGTTTCTGACTAGGACCGGGGGCGCTCGCTCGGAAGCGGATGAGGTGGTCTCGACCGAGTGGGTGGAGCGTCCGGGTTTGGGCGTCAGTGAGGCGACCCGAAGGCCCTGTCCCCAGCATCACCCAGACCGGGCACTATGTAGCCATGCTCGTCGACTTTCGGGTCGATTGCGCAGGTGTAGAACTCGGCCTCCGGGAACTCCTTTCCCACGTGGCGGATTCCCTTCTTCGTCGAGATAACGGAGAAGAAGACGAGCCGTTTTGGCTTCCCTCTCTCCAAGGTCTTCCTCGCGACCTTCAGTAGCGTGTGTCCGGTCGCGAGCATGGGGTCGGCTATGATCACGATGTCGTCCGGATGGATGTCGGGGATCTTCGAGTAGTTGATTTCGATTTGGAAGGCGGGCGCCTTCCCCCTCCAGGCACTGATTATCCCGGTCCTCGCCATCGGGAGCTCCTTGTACATCCCATCGACAAAGGGGATCGAGGCGCGGAGGATCAGGATTATCTCGATTTTATCGTTGCCCTTGACCTTGTAGCCCGTCGTCTTCCCGAACGGAGTCTCGACGGGGAACTCCTGGGTCTCGAGCGTCCGGAGGAACTCGTGCGCCATAAGGCGGCCGAGCCGGAAGATTGCCTTGCGGAACGCGATCTGATTGGTCGTCTTGTTCCTCGCTAGCGTCAGCTGCTCCAGAACCATAGGGTGCCGTACCACCGTCACTTTCGGCCCTTTCAAGGTCCCCGTTCCTCGCGTGAAATTAGTTCGTATATAAGGGGTGGAAGCCGCGTGGACGGCTGCTGACATCCAGGGTGTGGCGTCGAACGCCTCTTCTCCGACCCTACCCGCTCGTCAGGAGGAACTCCTTCACCCTATTCCCCTCCAGGCTCACTATGGCGCCGCGAAGGATCCCGTCTCCGTATTCGCTCCCTGGGTTCAGGCAGAGCGTCCTTCCGATCCTCACGAACCCCTTCGACTCGTGGATGTGTCCGTGCAGTCCGACGAGGGGCTGATGCTTCTCGATCGAGGCCCGCACCGCCGTGCTTCCCGCATGGATCATCTTGACCCTTAGGCCGTCCTTGACGTACCTGAACTCGGAATCGACGGCCGGGGCCTTGTCGAGCTCGGTCCCGAACGGAGGGACGTGGAGGTTGAAGATGGCGTTCTCAGGATGGGAGAGGCCCGAGGCGAGCCGCTCGATCATCTCCCCCAGCCTCTCCTCCGTCACCTCGCGGGGGCTCTTCCAGGGAGTCTGGTTGGCGTACCCGAGAGTTATCATCTCGTATCCTCCGTCCAGCTGCACCACCCTGTTCTCCGGGTTGACCAGGTGGCCTGAATCGACGAGGAGGTCGTCTATCTCGAGCTTGTCGTCGTTCCCAGGGGAGATGTAGCACTTGATGTTGGTGCCGCTGAGCCGCTCCTCGGCGAGGGCGAGCCACGACCTGAGCATTTCGAGCATGCAGTCGGTGAAAACCCTCTCCCTCTTCTCGTCCGAGGCGTTCATCTCCTCTATCCCTTGAGGGTTCGTCATGTAGTAGTACTCCCCGGCGTCCCTGATCTTCTTCTGGGTCTCTTCGAGGTCGGACTTCCCTAGGGTGACGGACTCTCCGAAGAGCGTGAGCGCGTATTTGCCATTGCCCTGCTCCACAATCGGGACGAGCACCTTCCCCGTGACATCTCCTCCGAGGATTAGCGTGTCGGCCTTGTACGCCTTGGCGGCGTTGAGGAACTTGCGGAAGCACCTGTCGGAGCCGTGGACGTCGGTGATGAAGAAGAGCCGGGTCAACCGCGTCGCCGAGCCTCAGTCGCTCTATAAAATCGTGGTTGTGTGGACTCTTCCGCCCTGCAAGGACGCAAAAGGAGGCGTTCTTCGGCTGGGGACGCAAAGATAGCGCGTGGATTGCGGTTTTCTCGGATAAAATCCCCGATAATAACAGTTAAATAAGCTTCGAGGAAATTTCTGATTCCGGATTGGGGTCCAAGGTACCCGTTTACGTGAGGGAGAGTACGGGCCTCGTAAAGAACGCAAGCCTCTTTGACGCCATCGCTCTCAACATCAGCAACATGTCTGCCGGGGTTGCGCTCGGCACCGTCGGATTCACCCTGATACTGCTTCCCTCGGTCAGCGGGGTGAACATGGTCTATGCTTCCATGATCGCGTTCGCCCTGTCTATCCCTCAGATCGTCGTCTACTCTATGCTCTCGACGCGCCTCGCGCGCACGGGCGGCGACTATGTTTGGGTCTCGAGGAACGTGAACGGCGCAGTAGGGTCAGTGATGACGTTCGCGGGCTGGACGATGGGCAACATGCCCTACTTCTCGCTGACGGCGCTATCTGCGGTGTTCGCCTTGGGCTCCGTCGGGGTCATCCTCGGGAACAGCAGCTTCCTCCAGCTCTCGCTTCCTTCGACGACGGTGGGCTCTGCGCCGGTGCTCCAGTTCGTGGTCGCGACCGTCATGATCCTCGCCCTGATACTGGTCAACATCTTCAAGCCGAGCGCGGGGTTCAAGCTCGTCTCGGTCCTCACTGTGGTCGGCGTCGTCTCGGTGGTCGCGGGAATACTCTCGCTCGTTCTGGGCGGGCAGACCGGCGTGGTCAACTACATGAACTCGCTTAACGCCCAGGGTTCCGGCCTCACCTACTCGTCGGTCGCGAGCGCCTACACGGGAGGAAACTTCAACTTCGGGAACACGTTCCTCGTCCTTCCGTTTTTCGCCCTCTTCATCTACCCCTATCTGAGCGCCGGTCCTGCGGTCTCCTCTGAGCTGAAGGGGGGTGGCCGTACGAAGAAGTGGAACGTCCCCATAGGCGCGGTCGCGGTCTTCCTGCTGGTGACGGGAGCCTTCGCCGCGATGTACTACGCCGGCGGGATAGCGTTCATCAACAGCGCCCTGAGCAACTCCACGCTGGTCTACAACTACTCGTTCAACTTCTGGACTCTCGCGATGGGGGTGTCAGGGAACTCCGTGATCAGGTTCCTGCTGGGTCTCGGCTGGATTCTCTGGAACGTCCAGATTCTGGCGTACCTCGTCATCGTGATGTCCAGGTACCTCTTCGCCCAGGCCTTCGACAGGTATCTCCCGACCAGGATCGCCTCCCTCAATACGAGGTGGGGGTCGCCGGTGACAGCCTACATGATAGAGCTCGGCATCGGAGTCGGCCTCGTCGCCGCCGTCATAGCATACTATGGGTCCCTCGTCGCCCTGTACGGCACCGCGGCGCTGACCATGCTCTACTTCGCCACGGTTGGCCTCGCGGCGATATTCTACGCCCGCAAGCACGAGAAGGGGAGCTCCAAGGTCATAATGGCCGTCGCAGGGGCGCTGACGACCGTGGTCTTCCTGATCTTCGACTACCTATTCCTCGCCTATCCGGGCATCTGGGGAGGCAACTCCCTGGCCTACGGGTACAACGTCGGCGCGCTGGTCGCCGGTGTGCTGATCTTCTTCGCATCGAGGTGGTACCACCTGAAGCGCGGTATCGACATCTCGATGACGTTCAAGGAACTGCCACCCGAGTAGGCTGTCAGATGAGCCGTCCCACGATAGTCGTCAAGCACGCGATTGTGATGCCGTCGGACCCGCGTCCCGATTCGTTCATCTCCGACGGGTCGGTGGTCGTCGAGGAAGGAAGGATCGTCGCGGTCGGGGAGAGCGACGACGTCCTCAAGGGCTACCCTCAGAGCGACGTGGTGATCGACGGGTCCAGGTCGATCGTCATGCCGGGCCTCGTCAGCGCGCACACGCACATCACGGGAGACTTCCTGAGAGGTCTGACCGAGGACATCGACAACCACTTCTACGGCTTCGCGCTCCCGCTCGAGGACTACCTCACCGACGAGATCAGCTACCGAATAGACGTACTGGGCGCGATAGAGTGCGTGAAGTACGGAATAACCTGCATCAACGACATTTACCACTACGCCGACTCGATGGCTCGGGGTGTCTCCGAGGTCGGCCTGAGGGGAGTCATAGCCCACAAGGTCTTCGACGTCAACCTGAGGAACCTGGAGCACGACGACTACAGCCGCGACGAGGACCAGGGATACCAGAAGCTCAAGACGAACATCAAACTGATCGAGGATTGGCACGGCAAGTCGGAGGGCCGCATAACCTGCAGGATCGGGACCCATGCGACCGACACCTGCAGCCCTGAGCTCCTGAAAGCGGCCAAGGAGGAGGCCGTGAAGCGCAACGTAGGGATCCACATCCACGTCGCCCAATCGGACAGGGAGGCGGCGTACATCCGACGCACCCACGGGAAGACCTCGGTAGGGTACCTGGACGGCCTAGGTTTCTTCGACGAGAACGTCCTGGCCGCGCACCTGCTCCTCGCGAACGAAGAGGACCTGGAGATCATCAGACAGAGGGGGACGGCCATAGGCCACTGCCCCGTCATCTATGGCAAGGTCGGCGCCTACCCGAACCTCGAGATGATGCTCGCGAAGGGGATCCGAGTCGGACTGGGGGTGGACTGGCTCTCCATGGACATCTGGGAGAACATGCGACAGGCGATCGCGATCAACAGAATCCTCGACCACGGGAAGAGGACCATGGACGCCAGCACGGTCTTCCACCTCGCGACCATGGGCAGCGCCAGGGCCCTCGGGATGGCCCAGAGCATAGGTTCGCTCACCGCTGGAAAGAAGGCCGACATCACGATAATAGACAGGCACAGCGCGCACATGGCTCCCCTGCGCAACCCGCTCCAGAACACGGTCTACTACGCCAACGGCGGAGACGTCAGGACCGTGATAGTCGATGGGAGGATTATCGTGCAGGACGGCGCCGTCAAGACCGTCGACGAGGACGAGGCCGTAGACGCGGCCCAGCAGGCCGCCGAGCAGGTCTGGTCGAACATCAAGTAGCCGAGGCGATGGACTGCGGGGCGACGGCGGAAGCGGCGTGTCCCGCTCGCCAATCGGTGTTAAATAGGAAATCCCCGGCCGCGGGCTCGATGCAGCTAGTCGTACGCAACGCCAGACTTCGTGGAAGGAGCGGAACCTTCGACCTGGCGGTCGACGGAGGGATCATCAGAAAGGTCTCCAAGAGCTTGGCCCAGAGGGGGGAGGAGGAGCTAGACGCTCACGGGAACCTCGTCGTCCCGCCTTTCATGGACATGCACTTCCATCTTGATTCGGCCCTGGCCTACGGAGATCCGAGGTTCAACAAGTCAGGCACCCTGCTCGAAGGCATCGAGATCTGGGCCGATAAGAAGAGGAAGATCAGCGAGGATGAGATTCATGGTAGGGCGGTGAAGATGCTGAAGCTGATGCTCGCGAACGGGACGCAGGTACTTAGGACAAACGCGGACACCACCGAGCCCAAACAGAGGCCTCTGCGGGCCCTGCTAGGGGTGAAGGAGGAGTTCAAGGACCTGATGGACGTCCAGGTGACCGCGTTCCCCCAGGACGGGATAATGACGGACCCGCGCAACCAGGAGTTCCTCGAAAAATCGGTCGAACTCGGGGCCGACAACGTGGGGATGATACCCCACCACGAGTTCACCAGGGAGGACGGGGTGAGGTCCATCGAGTTCGCGTTCGACCTCGCGCAGAAGTACGGGAAAGACATCGACGGCCACGTCGACGAGACCGACGACGACCAGTCGAGGTTCCTCGAGGTGGTCGCGGCCCAGTCGATCAAGAGGCACTACGAGGGACGGGTCACGGCGGGGCACGCCACTGCCATGGGCTCCTACAACGACGCCTACGCGGCCAAGCTCTACCGAATCCTGCGCAGAGCAGGAGTCACAATCGTCGTCAATCCACTCATCAACATAACGATCCAGGGACGGTTCGACTCCTACCCGAAGAGGAGGGGGATGGCTCGGGTCAAGGAGCTCTTGGAGTGGGGTGTCAACGTCGCGCTCGGGCACGACTGTGTCATGGACCCGTGGTATCCCCTTGGGAAGGGCGACATGATGCAGGCCCTCTTCATGGGCGTCCACGTCGGCCAGCTAACGGGCTACCGGGAGCTGGCGAACTCCTTCGACCTGATCACCACCAACCCAGCGAAGGCCCTCAGGATGGAGAGAAGGTACGGGGTGGAGGCCGGCAAACCGGCTAACCTGGTCGTTCTGGAGGCCAAATCCGAGATCCAGGCGCTGGCGCGGCTGGCTCCTCCTCTCTACGTCGTGAGGAGGGGGAAGGTGATCGTCAGGCGGACCCCCAGCGTAACCGAACTGATAGGTCCCAGGGGGACGGAGAGGCTGGACCTGGAAGAACTGATGCAGACCGGTAAGGCTTCCTAGCTGATGACGCCCTTGAGGAAGGTCTTCCCCTCCTCCAACTCCTTTCTGCCTTTCTCGGTAATCTCGTAGTACCTGCGCCTCTCGACCGTTCGGCTCTTCACCATCCCTGCCGCCTCGAGGCTGTACAGCACCCTGTACGCGGTGACAGTCCCGCTCCAGAACCCAAACCGCTCCTTCACCAGTCCCCTGAGCTCGTAACCGTACCGGGACTCGGTCGAGAGCAGGAGCAAGAGGAAGAACCAGAGGTTCTCCTTCTGGACCTTGTCCTTGAGCCTTTCCACGAAGCCCATTTTACGAATCTTCCCCTGTGGTCATATTTGGCGCGCCGGGAGTCAAGAGAAACCTTTATCCCTGAATATTTTACTGGTATAAAATATGTCCGGTGTAAAAGTCGGTGTCGTAGGGGTGGGTAACTGTGCCTCAGGGATAATCCAGGGTGTGTATCTTCGAAAGTCGGGAGACAGGGAGGCGGCGAAGTACGGTAACGACAAGATAGGCAAGTACGGCATAGAGGACCTCGAGTTTGTGAGCGCGTTCGACGTCGGGGCGAACAAGATCGGCAAGCCCCTCTCCATGGCTATCTACCAGCCTCCCAACGTGGTAGACTGGGTCGATTCCATCCCAGGCACCGAAGCAGTGGTCATGGAGTCGCCAGCTCTCGACGGCGTCGGGATTTTCGTCGACAACAAGGTCAAGCCTCTGAAAGACGGCAAGTCGGCAGCGAAGCTGCGGGGCGCAATCCTCGACCAACTCAAGGATACCAAAACTGAGGTGCTGGTGAACTACCTGCCGGTCGGCAGCCAGAAGGCGACCGAATTCTGGGCGGACGTCGCCCTCGAAGCGGGAGTCGGGATGGTCAACTGCATGCCCGTCTTCATCGCATCCCGGAGGGAATGGGCAGACCGTTTCACCGAGAGAAACCTCCCGATAGTCGGCGACGACGTGAAGGGCGTGGTCGGCGCCACGATCGTCCACCGCACGCTCGCCCAGCTGTGTGCGGACAGGGGTGTGGAGATCACCAAGACCTACCAGATCAACGTGGGAGGTAACACCGACTTCCTCAACATGAAGGAGGCGTCAAGGCTGGAATCCAAGAAGATATCCAAGACCGAGGCGGTGCAGGACGTGCTCCGGGAGCGGCTCCCCGACGACAGGATTTACGTCGGTCCCAGCGACTTCATACCGTTCCTCGGGAACACCAAGCTCGCTTTCATCAGGGTAGAGGGGAAGATGTTCCCCGGCGTGCCGTTCAACATGGAGGTCAGGCTCGAGGTCGATGACAAGGCCAACTCTGCCGGGGTGGTCGTCGACGCAATCAGATACTGCAAGGTCGCGCTCGACAGAAAGATAGGCGGACCCCTGCTCGCGCCCAGCGCGTGGCTCATGAAGCACCCGCCTATGCCGATGAACGATGACGTCGCCCAGGCAAATGCGAGGGCCTGGCTGGAAGGTGATGCATCGACGGTCCCGACTCAGCGCCGGATTTCCAGACATTCCTAGTCCGTCCGGGCCTCCGGAACCGTCCTCCGTTCAACAGTTTTATATGAGAACCACGGCTGAATTTCTCATCTAGGGTAATTGGAAATAATGTCACAAGACAATCCGGATATCCGTCAGCAGGTCGATGAAAATAGGGGTTTTCAGAAGAAGCTTGAGCTGCTCGTTCCGGGTCTCAGGGGATACAGGACACTCGAGGACCTTCGGGTCGCCGATAACCTCCTGCGCAATCAGGTGGCCGACAAGCTTGACCAGTCGAAGGGCAATCTCGAAGCATTGCGCAAGCAGATGGCCACAGCCGGCGATTACACGAACCTGACATCAGTGGGATCGCTAATCTCTCAGGTCCAGCAGATCGGCGGCGAGGTCAGGCACGCCGCGCAGGGATATTCGGGCTGGGTCGCCACCATCTCGATCAACCAGGACAAGCTGAACAAGCTGTATGAGTACGACTACGGGTTCGTCAACTCGGCGTTCCAACTCCAGTCCCTCACGACATCGCCCAGCCTCGTGTACGACACCACAGCGCCCAACTCCATCCAGACCTCCCTGTCCCTCGTAGGGTCTGCCATCACCGACTTCAAGCAGAAGTGGGTGATTCGGATGGAAACGATAGAGAATATATCAGTCCAGCCCAGCAGTGAAGTGAAAGCATGACCGGCCTATTCTCGAAGAAGACGACGGACATCCCCCCTACGGGCGGGAGCGTCCTCGGGTCGATAACGATCAACTGGGAGGACCAGGACAAGCAGAACAACGTGATGTGGAAGGTCCCCCGAAACATCAGGCTCAACGACAACATCGTGGTCAGGGAGGACGAGATCGCGGTCTTCTACAGGGACGGAAAGGTCCTCACCTACTTCGACCAGCCGAACAGGTACGCCCTCACGGACTTCAACGCCCCCATCGTGGGGAACCTCCTCAAGTTCTTCACGGGCGTCCAGCAGCAGGCCGAGGTCTACTACCTCCAGAAAAGGTACCTCGACGGGAAGTTCGGGAGCACCCAGCCCTACCAGTTCACCGACCCCACCTTCGGGCTTGTCAACCTGAGGGTCTTCGGCGAGTACAGGTGGAAGGTGTCGTCCCCTGAGAACTTCATCAACCAGTTCGTGGGCACCTTCGCGGCAGAGTCTTCCGACGACGTGGAGTCACGGTTGAAGGAGCAGATGGTCATCCTGGTCTACAACGCGATGGGCAAGATGAAGGCCCAGGGGCTGAAGGTCACCGACCTGGCTGCGAACCTCACAACGATCGAACAGGCGGTGCTCGCGCTAGCCCCGGACAACTTCGGGCAGTATGGCGTTGAGATCAACAAGATCTCGGGCCTCACGATCAGCCTCCCCGACGAGGTGCAGAAGGCAATCGACACCAGGTCGCAGATCCAGGTCCTCGGCGTCAACTACATGCAGTACCAGGCTGGACAGGCGATGGTCGATGCCGCAAACAACCAGAGCGGGACAGCGGGCATCGGGGCGGGCCTCGGTGTCGGCATCGGTGCCGGCGCCGGGATGGGCTACGCCTTCGGCGGCCAGATGGCACAGGGGATGGCGGGAGGGATGCAGCCCAACAGGTCCTGCCCGAACTGCGGTTCTCTCATTGCGGCCTCGAGCACCTTCTGTCCGAACTGCGGGACCTCGCTGCAGCAGCAACAGCCCCCAGCGCAGGCCAAGGCACAGACCTGTGCCCAGTGCGGCTCTCCTCTGCAGGTGGGCGCCAAGTTCTGCCCGAACTGTGGCGCCGCAGTCGCGCAGGCCCCCCAGGCGAGCGCGCCAGTCCAGACCAAGACCTGTCCCAGTTGCGGGGCCAGCGTCTCGGGCAGCCCGAAGTTCTGCCCACAGTGCGGAAAGCCGATGTAGAGCCGGTCATAGTCGATGGTATACTGCCCGAGGTGCGGCACCCAGCTCCCCGACGACGCGGTCTACTGCATAAAGTGCGGCGCTAGCGTCAACCCCACGGGATCGGCCGCACAACCCCAAGCTCAGGCGGCGCCAAGGGCTCCCGTGATCGCGCCGATGGGTGCTACCTCCATGAAGTGCCCCGACTGCGGGGCTCCCATCTCACCGAAGTTCGGAGAGATGGTCATCACCTGCGAGTACTGCGGGAGCGGGATAACCCTGGGCAACGACGGATGGTCGAGCATCCAGAAGCAGACGATGCTGCTCGCCAAGTTCACGGACAAGGACCAGATGACCGATCGCATCCGCCAGCTCATGGACCAGGGACTCCTGCACCGGCACCTGCAGGAGAGTTCCACTCTCGTGGACCTGAACCTGTCGCTCGTCCCGTACTGGATCGTCCCGGTCTCGGCCAGGACCTCGATCGTGGCCACCAGCATGGTGATGGAAACCGCCAACATCGCGACGACCGCGGCTCTCTTCGGCGTCATGGCCGGAGGCTTCCGGAGGTCGTTCCCCGTCGCCCCGGCTGTCCGGTTCGGGATGCCATTCGGCCTGGGCCTCGGCGGCGCGTCTCGCCTCGGGATGATGTTGGGCGGATTCGGAATGATGGGCGGTGGCGGCGGGAATCGCAAGACCGCGGAGCTGGACAACAACTACAACTTTCCGGTCGTTGCCCTGAAGGCGCTGAGCGAGTACCAGCCGAAGAACTACACCTTCAACCTCGCCGAGAGGGCGCTCTTCGACCTGACGAAGGTCCCGAAAGGGATACCGGTGCTCAACGGCGACATCGGAGAGGAGGACGCGAAGAATCAGGCACGGACGTTCGTCTCGCAGGTCCAGTCCGACAAGGCCCACTCACAGTACCACATGATTCAGCAGATGAACACCGAGATGGACGTCGGGGACGGCGAGCTCCTCCACGCGCCCATCTGGTTCGCCAAGTACACGCACAAGGGACAGGACATCATTCTGATACTGGACGCGAATACGGGCACCCCGGTGAACGTGATGGGCCTCAACTAGAAGTCTTTTCTCTGGTAATCTCGTAGACCAATAGCGACTCGAAGAAGAGCTTGGCCCTCGCCGCCTCGCGGATCGAGAGCCCCGACCCGACACAGTGAGAGACGAAGCCGTCTAGGTCTCCTTGGTCCGAGAGCAGGACGTAGATCCTGCCTGCGGCCTTCACGACCCTGAGCGCGTCCTCGAGGAATCTCATCGGCACCTCGACCCCTCCCCGGCCGCCGTCCACCACCCGGTCCTCGACCAGCCCGGACGGTAGATACGGGGGGTTGAACGCGACCACATCGAAGGTTCCGTCTCTGAAACAGGTGGCCCTGTCCGCCAGGACGGCCTCCGACGAGCCCTTGGCGACCCTGGCCTGACCCACGCTGGTTATGTCGGTACCGACGACCAGGGAGAACCTTGGACGGAGCGCGTGCAGCACGGCCCCGCTCCCGAAGCCTATCTCGAGGCAGCTGCCTCCCTCGACCGAGGAGAGGGCCCGGACCATTAGCGCGGTGTCGTCAGAGGGGACGTACGTCCCTGAGCCTTCGCGGTCCAAGGGGAACGGGCGTCTGAGGTGCGTAGCGTAGTAAACCCTTCCGCCTCAGCTGAAAAGCTTCGAGAGCCCGGTGCTGTACTGCGCGGCCTTCTTAGGAGCCCTGACAAGCTCATCGGGAAGCCCTAGCTTCGTCGCGGCCATCCTGAGGACCGCCTTTCGTTCGCCTCCTCTGATCTTGTGGGAGAGAGGGAGGCTCCGGGCGAATCCGGCGACGCCCTGGTCGGCGAACGGGAACCTGGCCTCGACGAACCTGGCACAGGCGAGCTCGTCCCGCACGAACGCCCGATCGGCCGCGCCGGCGACGTCCCGTTCCATCATCTGCACGGCCGAGGCCTCGTTCTCCTTGGCCTGCAGAGAGTACTTCATGTAGCCCCCGAAGAGTTCGTCTGCCAGTTGGCCCAGGAGGATGAGCCCAGCCCCGTTCTCGGCAGCCATCCTGCTTGTGGTCGAGTAGAGACACCAGAGAGCCCTGTCCATCGGCCCGGCCTCGAACGGGAGGTCAAGCGTGCGGACCTCTCGCGCCGCGTCGGCGCTTCCGACCACCGCTCCCTCGTGCTCCAGCCCGAGCTCCCCCGCCGCCCTGAGTGTAGTCCCTTCGTCCCTCGATCCCGTGGTATAGGCGCTGCAGAGGACCACCTCCGTGTGCCTTGAGGCGAGCAGTGCGATGAGCGAGCTGTCCAATCCCCCCGAGAATGAGACGGCTACCTTCGTCCGGCCCTTCACCCGGCGTGCGACCGATTCCTCCAGCAGCCTGCTGAGGCGGTCCGCGGCCTCCTCGATCCCAAGGTCGGCTGAGGCCGGTACAGGCCGGAGAGAGATGGACTCCTCACCCGAGCCGATGTCGAGGCGCGCGCCGCGGGAGAGCAGGACGGGCGACCTGGCGAAGAACCGGTGGTCGCTGGCTACGCAGGTCCTCCCTTCGTCGGCGTAGAGCGGTCTCGTCCCCATCGAGTCCCTGCCCGCGATCATGCGGCCTCCGGCCTCGGCGACGAACGCGAACTCGCCCAGCGCGTGACCCTCCAAGAGACCATCGGGATCCTCGGCAAAGCCGTGGATCAGCGGAAGCGTCTCCTTCTCTTCGAGCGAGTAGGCCACGAAACGGGCCCCGTCCTCCGCCGCGCGGCCCTCCGTTCCGAGGTCTCCCACAGGGCCCGTCAGCACCTTCAGGCGGTGCCTGTCGACCCGGGCAACGGCTCCCTCGGCCTTCGCCCGCGCCCCGGGGCCCCTGAAGATCGCGAACCCGTTGGTCCTCATCTCACTGCCTGTTCCTTGATCTTCTTGGCGACGGTCGGCCCGATCTTCTCGACCCTCGCGAGTCTCTCCTCGCTCGCGTCCCTGATCGACTTCAGGTTCGTGAAGCCGGCTGAGTAGAGCGAGCGCGCCCTCGCCCTCCCTATCCCGTCGAGCCGTGTGAGCTCGACTAGCTCTGCCCTGATCCCGCTCTGGACCCTCTTTCGGAGGAACTCGGTCTCCTTGATCAGTTCGAACTTGGAGTAGAGCCTGGCGAGCTCCGAGAGGCAGTACAGGAGCCAGTCGGCGTTCTCGACGGCCCTGTGCAGGTCACCCGGTTCCACCCCGTGCTTCTCGAGTATCGCGTCGTCCCTCCACTCCTGGACCCAGGAGTCGATCACCATCACCGTCCGCATCTCCTGGAGCAGGTCGTCGAGGTCCAGGCGCGACCCCTTCTCGCCGGAGTTGATGAACGCCCCGCGGTTGGCGTCGAGGAACTGGTAGGCCTGGTCGTACTGCTTCTCGCGGAGGGGGAACTTCGGCTCAAAATCGGGGCTCCTCGTGACCAGGTGGATGAGCGCAAGCGTGTGGTCCCCGGACCGCGCGATCGCCGAGAGGTTCTTCTTGAAGAGGACGCCCGTCATGGGGTCGATGTAGAGCGTGGAGACCCTCTTCCCAAAGCCCGTCGCCTGGAAGAGGCCTCCCTTCTCGACGACCAGCTGCTCGCTGAGGAGGTATCCGAGCGCGGTGTCGATGTGCCTGGATACCCTCTCGCTCCCGATCTGGGCCGCGAGGAGGGTCTTCGAGAAGAGCGCTTCGATGTCGAGCCTCGAGGATCCGAATGTGCTGGCTATCGCCGCGAGGAGGTGGACCCGCATCCCCCTCTCTCCTCCGAGCCTGGACTCGATCGGCTCGGGCTCGGTCTCGATGAAGTGCCTGAGGACGTCGGCCGGGACGTAGGTCGATGGTGGGACGATGACCGTCTCGCCGTGGTCGTCGTACTGGGGCCTCCCGGCCCTACCCGCCATCTGGCGGTAGTCCAGGACGGAGATCATCGCGTTCATCCCCGTCTCGCCGTCGTACCTGCTCAGGTCGGCTACGACCACACGCCTCGCCGGGAGGTTGACCCCCGCGGCGAGCGTCGGCGTGCTCGAGAGTATCTTGATCGCCCTCATGCGATAGTAGTCCTCGACTATCTTCCGGTGCTCGTAGGACAGGCCCGCGTGGTGGAAGGCCGAGCCCCGCTCGACTATCTCGGCTAGGAGCCTGCTCAGTCCCGTCTCCTCCCCGCTCTCGCGGATCCTCGACGCCGCCTCGCGGCAGAGCCCCTTCTCGGCCTCGCTGAGGAACCTCTCCGTCAGCTCCGACCCCTTCGTCGCCAGGCTCACCGCCCTGCGCCTCGTTCCCGCGAAGATCAGGGACTGGCCCCCGCCCTTGACCGAGTCGATGGCGACGTCTATCGGCGCCCCCTGGTTGGACCTGAGGAGCTCGACCTCCCCCTCGGGGTGGAAGACAATCCTGCCGTAGTCGTAGACCCCCTCTCTCAGGGGGACCGGTCTCCAGTCGACGGCGACCAGGTCCGACCTCAGCCACTTGGCGATCTCGTCGGCGTTGTTTATCGTGGCCGAGAGCGAGATCAGCTGAGCGTCCAGGCCCAGGTGGATCACCTTGGTCAGGATCATCTCAAGGGTCGGGCCCCTGTCCCCGCTGCCTGCGAGGTGGACCTCGTCGGAGATGAAGAGGCCGACGGAGCGGAGCCAGCTCACACCGTGGCGTAGGATCGAGTCGAACTTCTCGTTCGTGAGCACCAGGAAGTCGAACTTCCCGAGGACCTCTCCGCTCCCGTCGAAGTCCCCGGTCGCGATGGCGCAGCGCACCCCGAAGCGCTCGAGCTTCCTGAACTCGGCGTACTTCTCTGAGGCGAGCGCGCGGAGCGGGCTGAGATAGACCACCTTCCTCCCCTCCTTCAGCTTCTTGTACGCAGCCATCATGGCGATGAGGGTCTTCCCCGAAGCCGTCGGGGACGAGATCACGAGGCTCTTCCCCTCCAGCAGCCCTGCCTTGACCGCTGCCGCCTGGGGAGGGTAAAGGTCCACGAAGCCCTCTTCTGCGAGAAACGCCGAGAACTCGCTGGGGAGGTCCAGCTCATCGAACTTCATGAGACACGCCTGCGTCTAGGCCTGGACGCGCCTGTAGAACCCGGGCTTGTTCTCCCAGATTATGCCTTCCTTGATGAGCTTCTGGATCATCTTGTCGATCTCGTCGTCCCCCTTGAACCTGCCGCTCTTGACGAGCTCGTCCCTGAAGAGCTTGAGCTCCACAGGCTTCTTCTCCGCGCCCTCCATCGTCCTGAAGATATCCATCGATGTCGAGAGCTTACCCCTCTCGCCGGCTGGCTGCCCTAGGAGTATCCCGAAGTCTGCCTTGGTCTTCGTCTCCGTGTCGGTGAGGACGTCCTCGACCATCCTGTTCATGAGCGAGATGGCGGTGAGCGCGTCCTCCTCGAGGACGAGGTCCCTGAGCATCAGCCTCGCCTTGGCGCTCGAGAGGCGGATTAGCGACTCGAGCGTCCTCGGGGTCGCCCCGATCTGCCCCTCAGCGACGCTCCGCCTGAGCTGGAGGTAGTACTCCTTCATGCGGTTCTGTGCCTCGATGGTGATCGTAGGGGAGATCTTCTTGGCGTAGGTGATGTACTTCTTCATGAGGTCGAACTGGACCGGGGGCGGGTCGGTGTATCCCCTCTTCCTGTGGACGTCGAGTATGTGGGTCGCGAGCTTTTCGTCCTGCGCGGGTGTGGGAGTGTCCTTCACGACGAAGATGAGGTCGAACCTGGTCAGCAGAGGGATGGGGAGCGTTATGTTGTCGGTCAGGTTCTTGTACGGGTCATACTTGCCGAAGATCGGGTTGGCGGCCGCCAGGATGGAAGTGCGGGCGTTCAGGGTCGCGTAGATCCCTCCCTTCGCTATCGTTATCGTCTGCTGTTCCATCTGCTCGTGCAGGGCGCTGCGGTCGTCCTCTTTCATTTTGTCAAATTCGTCGATGCAGGCGATTCCTTGGTCTGCCAGCACAACGACGCCAGCTTCGAGCATGAAGGTGTTCTTCTCCCTGATGACAGCAGCGGAAAGACCGGCCGCGGTGGACCCCTTGCCTGAGGCGAACATCCCTCTAGGCGCGACCTGGGCGGCGAACTTCAGCATCTCGGACTTGGCGACGCCTGGGTCTCCCACGATGAAGACGTTGATGTCTCCCCTTAGCTTCGTCCCGTCCGGGAGCACGGTCTGCGGGCCGCCGACGAGGAGCAGGAGGATCGCCTCCTTCACGGCCTCGTGCCCGAGGATGGCCGGAGCGACCGACCTGATCAGCCTCTGATAGGCGTCCGGGTTCGCCGCGACGCTCCTGATGAGGAACTCGTCCTCCTTGGTAATCTGAATCTGGCCGGGGTCCTTGCCGGCGACCTCAATCAGGTTGCTGTCGATCTTCGACCTGAAGACCCTCGTCCTCGCCTGTCCAGGGGTGATGTCGAGCACGGCCCTGACTACCCCGCTGAGCACTATCCTGTCCCCGGGCCTGGCAGCGTTCACAATGTCACCCACGACGTCCACGTCGAAGAACCTGGGCAGCTGGCCGGGAGGCAGTTCTTCGGGGAGCTCCTGAACCCTCAGAATCTGGCTGTCGATGAATGTGCTCCTCTTCTCGTCGAGCTCGAGGTTCCTAACTTCCTCGCACCCCTCGCACTTCAAGGGCCTCTTGATTACCTCACCTTCCTGGATGAGCTTGGTCACGTGCCCGTTCGGGCAGATGAAGGCCGCGTCCGTCAACAGGGGCCTGAGCTCCGAGCTGCGTACGACCATCCCGGCAACCGCGATCATCTTGTCGAGATGCGATGTGTTGACCTTACGCAGGGGGATCTTGTCGGTTATGCCCCTTATCCTGACGGTGAGCGCGTTCTTCACCTGGCCTGCGTAGGAGGAGTTCTCGGTGCTGAGCACCTCGAATGCCGCCATCTTGAACTCCCTCAGCGACTCGTCGGGCTGTGAGAGCAGCCTCTCTCCAAGGTCGGTGTTGAACTGAATGATGTCCTCGTAGTCTACCACGACCGACTTGTCGCCGGTCGCCGCCAGCTGCGCGATTCTCTCCCTGTACTTGTAGGAGCCGCTCTTGTCCTGCCAGGTCCTGAGGAACTCCTCGAAGAGTTCCGAGAGCTTGCGTGTGATTACAGCCATCTAGGACTCCCCCAGCAGCGCGCTCTTCCACTCGTCTGAGAGCGTCCTAGACCTTGTGAAGAACACCCTCTCTTCGGGGGTTATCTTGTCCCCAATCGTCTGAAGGCTGGAGGAGGAGCTCATCGAAAGGAGCTTGCTTAGCCGGCGCCCGATGAGGTCGTAGCATGTGCCCTTCAGCTTCTCATAGTCCTCCCTCCGGTACTTCCCGGTCTGGGAGCCGGCCTTTATGGTCGCGAGCCTCCTGCGCATCTGCAGGTAGAAGTTTGCCTGCAGGGGCGAGAGCTGCGGGGAACCGAGCATCTTCTCCCTGGTGAGCGCCTTGAATATCTCGCCCTCGAAGGGCTCCTCTTGGATCTCGGCGATGCTGAGCTCCGCCAGCTCCTCGGCGACCCACCTCGGTAGCTCGGCAGCCTCCCCCGTCTTCATCTTTGGAACCACGACGTCGCCCACCTCCATCCCGTCGAACGAAGACTTGACCATTACCCTGACGGGGGAGAGCAGGAACTCACGCTCGCGCTGCATGAAGAGTTCAGTGATGACCTTTCCCGCTGTCTCCAACTATGACCATCTCATTCTCCTAGGAGGGGACTGTTTAACCGTTCTATGGGATTAATTAAGTCTATTCAAGTAGTCGCGCCCCTTCGCGCAGTGCCAGCACGGGTCGGGCGTTTTGCCTCGATCGCTTCCGCTCGCCGAACGCTGCGGGCCCCTCCTTCGTCTTCCTCGCTGCTCAGAGCTGGACCCAGGCGCCGGTACCGGACTGGACGGCGCGGGAGTAGACCATCCATCCCACCGCGTTGTCCTCGAAGGCCAGCCCGACCGCCTTGAAGATCGTGATCTCTGACTCGCTCGACCTTCCCTTCGCCTTGCCGGAGACGAGCCCCGCGAGGTCCCCCCTCACGCTGGACTCCGTGATTGCACCCTCCTTGATTGGAATCAAGACGTCGCCTGCCTCCTCCATTGCCGCCTCGACCGAGTCGACGTAGAGTGATGCCTTCGAGACGAGGTCCGTCCCAAGCTCCCTCGACTCGGGCGTGTACGCCCCTATCGCGATGACGTGGGTGCCCGGGCGCACGTCGTCAGCGTCCAGGAACGGCGTCTTCGCGGTGGTCGCAGTGACTACCACGTCAGCCCCGGAGGTCGCGGCCCTGACCGTCTCGCTGGCGGTCGCCTCCAGGTGCAGCTCCTTTTCGCACCTTTCGATGAGCCTCTTCTGCCTCGCCCTGTCGACGTCGAAGACCGCGACCCTCTTGATCCCTAGCTGGGACGCGACCCCGCCGATCTGGTAGAATCCCTGGCCGCCCGCGCCGATCATCGCGAGGCTCTCCGAGCCCTTCCTGGCGAGGTACCTGCAGGAGAGCCCAGAGACGGCTCCGGTGCGCAGGCCCGTCAGGCTGGTGCCTCCCATCATGCACTTGAGTTCGCCGTCCTTTCCGTCAATCAGCAAGACGACCGCCCGGGTCGAGGCGACGTTCACCCCGAGGTCCGGGTAGACGCTCACCAGCTTGAGGCTGAGCGTGTCGCGCTTCTCCCGGATGAGCGATGGCATTAGGAGGACGTTCCGGACGTCAGTCATCCGGAACCTCGTCCTGATCGGTGACTCGACGCTTCCGCCTGGCACGAGTAGGAATGCTTTTTCCACTTCGTCAACCGCCTGACGCATGTCTGCGAGTGAAAGCACCTGCTCGTCCGTGAGGGTGAGGATTCTCATGATTGGCCCTTAAGCCGATTGCGGGCGGGGCCGCCTATTTATGCGGCCCGCGGCGTAGAGCTATCCGCCCTTCTCGGAATCCTTCGGAGGGGCCTTCCCCTCCAGGTTCTCCATTATCCCTGAGATCTCCGAGTGGTTCAGGGTGGCGCTCGGTTTCTCCTTTATGAGCCCCTGCGGCCTCACGTACATTATGACTATGAGCATGGAGCCGAAGAGCAGGTACTCCAGCCAGGTGACGTCGAAGGGCAGTATGTTCTGAAGGAGGTACTTCGTCGCGTTGATGTACTGGAGGAGGAAGACGAAGACGAAGGTCCCGAGGGCGACGCCCGAGTTGCTCGCGACCCCCCCGAGGATGACCATCAGCCAGGGCCAGAACGTCCACGTCACCCTATCATAGATCGCGGGGTTTGTGTCACCCGTGTAGATCGTGTAGAGGGCCCCGGCGATCCCGGTGATCACCGAGGCGATTATTAGGACGTTCCTCCTTATGGCCACGGTGTCCTTGCCGAGGGCCTCGGACGCGGCCTCGTTGTCCCGCATGGCGCGCAGAGTCCGGCCAAGGGGGGACCGTACCATCCTCTCCGCGTACACGTAGACTACCAGCGCGACGCCGGCGATCAGCAGGGTCGCGGCGAGTGTCCCGTACCCTCCCGCCCAGGCGAAGAAGTTGGGAATCCCGATACCGAGCGTGCCGTTTATGATCGGCGAGTAGTTGCCCAGGAAGATCTGGAAGAACGCGGCTGCTCCGAGGAGGAGCATGGCGAGGTAGTCCTCACGGAGCCTTATCGCCGGGAAGATCGAGATGTAGCCGAGCACCCCTCCCACGAAGGCGCCTACGGCTACGGTAACCGCTATGAGGAGGACCGAGGCTGGGATGTCAGACTGGAGCCGGGTCGTAAGCTGGCTCGCGATGATGAAGTTGTCCAGCCCCACAGGGTCGCCCTTGGCGTTCAGGAGCCAGGCCGAGGCTCGTATTGCGACGCTGCCCGAGAAAGCGGCCCCTCCCATGAAGTAGAGCACCTTGCCGAAGTTGGGGATCCCCGCGTAGCCCATCTCGAGATTCAGGCTGATTGTGATGATCAGGTAGAGGGCGAAGAGGGCGAGCAGCGAAGTCAGGAAGTTGGGCCAGTTCGTTATGCCCAGTATCGCCAGAGGCGGGAGCATCTACCTCTTCCCTCCCGAGAAGAGCCGTCTCCAGTCGACCGAGGTTAATCCTCCCGGGATGACGAGGAGGGTTATGACCATGACCAGCAGTGGTATACCTGGTTCGTAGGGGGTAACCCAGGCGCCGATATACTGGGCACCGAGAGTCGTAATTATGATCTCGCTGCCCCCGACCACAAGACCTCCAACGACAGCTCCGTAGATGCTCTTCAGTCCTCCTAGTATGCTCCCGGCGAACATCGAGATTAGCAGGATGGACCCGATGTCTGGCTCCCCGCCCTGCCAGAACGAATAGAAGACGCCTGCCATGGCCGCGAGGCCCCCCGCCAGGAACCACGACACGACGTAGACCGTCCGGGTGTTCACCCCGACGACCCTGGCGAGGTTCGGGTTCTCGACGGTTGCCCTCATGGCGAGCCCGAACCGGGTCCTCGTGAGCATCAGGTAAAGCCCGAAGGTCATCAGCGCGAGGGCGACTGGGGCGACTACGACGACCCCGTCCACGCCGAGGAACCTGAAGTCCGCCGAGGTGAGCGCGTAGAAGAGCTTGGCGTCGTAGACCTTCTTCGTCTGGTAGAGGTAGTCCGAGTATATCCCGAAGATCCCGATGAATATTATGTCTACCGCCAGCGTCGCGATCATGAGAGAGATTACGGGGGCGCCGCGCCGCGAAAGCGGGCTCAGAACGATCAAGTACATCCCTACCGCAATCGCCCCGCCGACCAGAAAAGAGAGGGGCAGCGACTCGTACGGATTGATCTTGTTTATGCTAAGTAGCGCAAAGCCCGTGTAGAGTCCAGCGGTGACCAACGCGCCCTGCGCGAAGTTGGGGACCTTGGTGGTGATGTACGTGAGTGTCAGGCTTACGCTCATGAGCGCGAAGATCGAGCCGTAGACTATCGCGCTAATCGCGTACGGAGGCAGGTCGAGGATTCCTTTGCACCCGACGGGCGTAAACAGGAGTCAAGATTTAAATAGATTGAGAGCCTTCCGGAGCCCTACGAAACTTACTACTCGTAAGGCTACATCTACGGGAATAGCTATCGCGTTGCTGGTCGTCGGTCTGATTGTGGGCGCAGGAATCACTTACGCGCTCTCGAGTTCATCGATGGCATCGACTGTTACAAGCACTTCGACATCGACCACGACGGTCGGCGCGGGCGCGACCGCGACCGTGACCAACACTGTTACGGCCAGCGGCTCCGGCGGGCTCACGGGCACCATCACGATTGGAGACCTGACTGACCTCTCCGGTCAGCTGCAAGCCATCGGCTCCCAGCAGAAGATAGCCGTAGGACTCGCGATCACTGACATCAACAACTACTTGCTGGCCGAAGGGGTGACGAGCTACAAGTTCGCCACCATCACCGAGGATACCGGCCTCAACCCCGCGACGGCACTCACCGACCTGCAGACCCTGTCTGCGGACGGCGTCCAAGTGGTCGTCGGGCCTCTGAGCAGCGGCGAGGCCAGCAACATCCTCCAGTACGCAAACACCAACCGCATCGTCCTGATCAGCCCGTCCTCGACCGCCATCAGCTTGGCCATCCCGAACGACTATCTGTTCAGGCTCGTGCCGAACGACGCCGCTCAGAGCTTCGCAATCGCCCGCGCGCTGGTAGGTGAGAACGTCAAGGACATCGTCGTGATCAACCAGCAGTCGGTGTACGGCACCGGCCTGGCGAACGCAACCATGAACAGGTTCGTCGCCCTAGGCGGCCACACCGAGTCAGAGGTTCAGTACTCTTCCACAGCAACCGACTTCACACCGACTCTGACGACGGCGCAGAGCGAATATCAATCGGGTGTGGCCAAGTACGGTGCCAGCAGCGTTGCAGTAGTCGCAATCGGGTACCAGGAGGTCGGGCAGATGCTCATCCAGGCGAAGAGCAGCTTCCCAAGCCTGCTGTCAGCCACTTGGTACGGATCGGACGGTGAGGCCCAGAACACTGACTTCACCAACTCCACGAGCGCGGCCGCTCCAGTCTCGGCGCAGGTCAAGCTGATCAGCACGATCGGAGAGTCTCCGACTCCCTCGGCGAAGACCAACGCCTTCGTGGCCGAGTTCACCGCAGCTGCGCCTGGCCAGACGCCCGACTCCTACGCGATAAACGCCTATGACGCAACCTGGGTCGCCGCACTCTCCGTCATAGCAGCAGGTCAGAACAACGGACAGGCAATCCAGAAGGCGCTCCCCGGCGTGGCCAACACCTACTACGGTGCCTCAGGATGGACCCAGCTCCAGCCCTCTGGTGACGAGGCTCCAGTCGGCTACGACATCTACGAGGTGCAGACGGTCAGCGGGTCCACGCAGTGGGTTCTCGCCGGGTCGTACTCCTCCGCAACAGACGCGATAACCTGGCAACCAGGAATGCCTTAAAAGGCGCCTGGTCCCGGACCTCTTTCGCGATGCCCGCGGCCGCCGAGATCTTACAGGTCCAGCAAATCGAGAAGTCTTTCGGCAGGCTCCAGGCGATTGATGGCGTCTCCTTCGGACTCGAGACCAACAAGATCACCATCTTGATAGGCCCGAACGGGTCCGGAAAGACCACATTAGTGAACGTGATCTCCGGTTTCTACAAGCCGGACAGGGGGGAGGTCTACTACAAGTCGCAGCGCATAACAGGCTGGGCTCCCCACCGGGTCTATCACGCCGGCATAGCCAGGACGTTCCAGATCCCCGCCCTCTTCTCAAAACTGAACGTGCTGGAGAACGTGCTGGTCGCGGAGAAGAAGAATCCCGGCGAGGGATTCCTCAGGGCTCCCATACGTGCCCTCTGGAAGAGACCGGAAGAGGCCTCGACGGAGAGAGCGGCCAAGCTTCTAGAGCTGCTCAATCTTGATCGGCTCTGGGAGAAACAGGCCAGCACGCTCAGCGGGGGGCAGATGAAGCTGCTGGAGATGGGCAGGGCCCTCATGAGCGGCGCCGATGTCCTCCTTCTCGACGAGCCGATCTCCGGTGTCAACCCCACTCTTGCCCACGAGATCTTCTCGACCATCGAGAGGCTCAGCACTGAGCTCGGGGTGACGTTCCTCATAATCGAGCACAGACTAGACATCGCTCTGGGCTACGTCGACCACGTGATCGCGATGGCCTACGGGAAGATAATCTCGAACGGGTCTCCGGACGTGGTGATCAGCGACCCTCACGTGATAGAAGCCTACCTAGGTGCCTAGCTTGCTCAAAGTCACAGACCTCTACGCCGGCTACGGGAACCTCCAGATACTCAACGGGGTCTCGATTCAGGCCTTCCCCGGAAAAATTACCGTGATCGTGGGCCCAAACGGGTCGGGAAAGAGCACCCTCCTCAAGTCCATCTCGGGAATAGCGTCCGTCAGCGGTGGGACCATCGAGCTCGATGGGCTGCTTCTCTCGAAGAAATCTCCGACCGAGGTCGCCCGGTCGGGTGTCGCGTACCTCCCCCAGACAGAGAACGTCTTCACCAACCTGAGCGTCCGCGAGAACCTGCGCCTTGCCGGGTACACATTGAAGGAGGACGACTATCCACAGCGGGTGAAGGCCGCGCTCGAGCTATTTCCCCAACTCTCGAAGTACCTAGCCACCAAGTCCTCGAACCTCAGCGGGGGGGAGAGGCAGATGGTCGCCATGGCGATGGCTCTGATGCGGAAGCCATCGGTGGTCATGTTCGACGAGCCGACGGCCAACCTCTCGCCGAAGGTGGCCACCCAGGTGCTCGACACGATCGCGTCGATAACCAAGAGCATGAACCTGACCACCGTCCTCGTCGAGCAGAACGCAAAGCGCGCCCTCGAGATGGGCGACACCGCCCACCTCCTGGTCAGCGGCAGGAACGTCTTCAGCGGAACGTGCAGGGAGCTGCTCGACCACAAGGAGCTGGGCCGGCTCTACCTCGGCCTGCAGGTCGCCTAGGCGAAGCCGAGACCCTGACATTATTATATCCGGATTTGGGGCGTGGTGATATAATGCTCCAGCCGCGGTGTAAACCCGGATGCCGATAGAAGACCTGATGTGGGTCGAGAAATACAGGCCTCACAACCTAGAGGACGTCATCAACCAGACCGATGTGAAGGAGAGGCTCAGGCCGCTCCTCGAGAAGCAGCAGCAGATGCCCCACCTGCTCTTCGCAGGTCCTCCCGGGTCCGGCAAGACGACGCTCGCACAGATAGTCGCCGAGAAGATCCTCGGAGACCTCAAGTCCGACTATACCCTCTCCCTGAACGCGAGCGACGAGAGGGGCATCAACACGGTCCGGGAGCGCGTGAAGGTCTTCGCGAGCTACTCTGACCGGAGGGAGGGCGTCCCCTTCAGGCTCGTGATCCTGGACGAGGCCGACGAGATGACGCGCGACGCGCAGACCGCGCTCAGGCGGATAATGGAGGAGAGCTCGAGGTTCACCAGATTCATCCTCGTCTGCAACTACTCCTCGAACATCATCGAGCCTATACAGAGCAGGTGTGCGATCTTCAGGTTCCAGAGGGTCGGCTCTGACGAGGTGGTTGGTTACCTCAGGAAGATAGCGAAGAACGAGAAGGTGAAGACCACCGAGAAGGTCCTGGAGTCCGTCTACGAGGCCACGAACGGAGACCTGAGGCAGGCGATCAACCTGCTGCAGGCCGCCGCGGCGGACGGCGAGGTGACCATGGAGAGGGTCGACGCGGTGACCGGCGCGCTGGTGAGAGGAAGGGCCGCGGAGATAGTCAACCTCGCCCTCGACGGCGACTTTGCCGGGGCCCGCCAGAAGCTCGTCGAGCTCACGAAGGTCTACGGCATACCTGAGTCGGACTTCCTCCGCTACTCCAACGAGACAATCACAGCCGGCGCCCCGCACATGGCCGAAGCGATCAAGATTCTCGCCGAGTACGACTACCGGCTGGTGCTGGGTGCTAACCCCGAGATACAGCTAACCGCGATGCTCGCCGAGTTGGCGGCCCTCAAGGGCAAGTGAGGGCATGGACCTCTCCCTTCCGCGGGGCATCAGGGACATCGATCCAGACGAGTACGACCTACACGCGAAGATAAGGGCGGCCTTCGACGAGCTGGTCCGGGCCTACAAC
The DNA here is from genome assembly GCA_003164815.1 of Candidatus Gagatemarchaeum stordalenia. Lineage (GTDB taxonomy): Archaea > Thermoproteota > Nitrososphaeria > Nitrososphaerales > Gagatemarchaeaceae > Gagatemarchaeum > Gagatemarchaeum stordalenia. The sequence goes on along the minus strand of PLUF01000051.1, from coordinate 55,985 downwards.
TTCCGGTCGATGGAGCCCGCACCCATCGAGACGCTCTCGGTGCTCCGGGCGAAGAGCGGGAGCCAGGTCGACGAGCAGATCTACCACTTCAAGGACAAGGCCGACCGGGACATCGGACTCAGGTTCGACCTGACCGTGGGGATGACCCGCTACGTCGCCGGGAAGAAGGGTCTCAAGCCCCCGATCAAGCTGGCATCCTACGGCGGCGTCTGGCGGTACGACGAGCCGCAGCACGCACGGTACCGCTGGTTCTACCAGTGGGACATCGAGATATTCGGGGACGCGACAATTGACTCCGACGCCGAGGTGATGGACCTCTCCTACAACCTCTTCAAGCGGGTGGGCCTGAGCGACGTCATCCTCCACGTGGGCGACAGGAGGGTCGTCGAGGAGTACATCAGGAAGACGCTCAAGGTAACATCGGAGGAGAAGGCCAACGAGATGATGAGGGCCCTCGACAAGGTCGGCAAGAAGACCGAGGAGGAGCTCGTCAGGGAGTACGAGGCCAAGGGAATCGGACGCGAAGAGATGCAGCGCCTCTTCGACTTCGGGAGGACGACGGGCTCCCCCGACGCGGTCCTCGCCCGGCTGGGGGAGGCGGGGCTGGAGTCGGCCGGCGGACTCGGCGACCTCAGGGACGCCCTCAGGCAGAGGGGGGTCTCGAACGTCCAGTACAACCTTAGCATCGTCCGCGGCCTGGACTATTACACTGCGATAGTGTTCGAGGTCAAGGACGGGGCCCGTCCGGACCTGGGGTCCCTCTGCGGGGGAGGGCGCTACGACGTCCTCCCGAAGCTCTTCGGGAGGCCCGAGCTCTCGGCAACCGGCGCGGCCGGAGGCGTCGAGAGGATAGCCCTCTCGCTGGGCCCGCAGGCCAGGGACTCGGTCTCGGTCTACGTCGCCTACACGGAACCGCTCCTCATGGAGACTGCCTTCGGGGCCCTCGCCAAGCTGAGAGCGGAGGGGATTCGGAGCGAGGTCGGTGCCCGCGGCAAGAACCTGAGGAAGCAGATGGAGGACGCGAGCTCGACCGGTTTCAGGTGGGTGCTGCTCGTCGGGAGGAGGGAGTTCGACTCCGGGAACTTCCTGCTGAGGGATCTGAGGGACGGGGCCGAGGCGCTCGTCCCTGCGAACGACTTCCTCTCGCACGTCCGCACTAGATGAGGCTCTTCAGCGGTGACAGGACGCACATGAGGATGACCTCGCCCTCCTCGAGCGTCGTCAGGAACGGGATCTGGAGCTCGACCGCCTTCCTCCTTACCTTGAAGAGGTCTCTCCTCATCTTGTTCAGGTTCGTGCTGAGTGAGATGACGAACGACGCCTTCCCGCTGGCGAGCATCTCGGCCATCTCGTCCGTCGTCGAGGCCCTGGCCATGCCTGACCCGAGGCCGTTCGCGAGGGACTGTGTGGTCACGAAAACGATCCCCGCCCCGGCGAAGCCCTCCACCAGCGACCGCATCCTCTTCATGTCGGACTTCTCGTCAGCGAGTATTATCCCGGTCTCGCCCTTCTGAGGGATCCTGAGCCCGGACGCGATGAGGGCCCTGCTCATCGCCTCGGGGAGCGTGTCGCCGAAGCATGCGACCTCGCCGGTCGACCTCATCTCAACCCCGACCGTGGGCTCCGCGCCCTCCATCTGCATGAATGAGAACTGGGGCGCCTTCACAGCGAACCCCTTCGGTTCCGGCGCGTCCACTAGGCCCGTGAGCTTCCCTCCGAGCAGCACGGGCGCGACGAGCTCGATGAGGTTCATCCCGGTGGCCTTCGAGACGAAGGGCATCGACCGGGAGGCCCTGAGGTTGCACTCGATGACCTGCACGTCGTCCCCCACGACGAGGTACTGGATGTTGAACGGCCCCTTGGCCCCGAGCTCGCGGGCTATCGCGCGGCTGTAGTCGCGCATCTTCTGCTTGGCCGCGGGGTTCACGGTGATTGTGGGGATGGTCATGATAGCGTCTCCCGAGTGGACGCCGGCCCTCTCCACGTGCTCCATGATGGCGCCGATGACCGTGGTCTCCCCGTCCGAGATGCCGTCGACCTCGACCTCCTTGGCGTCCTCGATGAACTTGCTTATCGTCACCGGGTAGTTGGGGTTGACCTCGACCGCCTTGGCAAGGAAGGTGTCGAGCTCGCTGCTGTCCCAGATCACCCTCATGGCCGACCCGCTGAGGACGTGGGACGGCCGGACGATCACGGGGTACCCGACCCCTTCGCAGAAGTCCCTGGCCTGCTTCGTCGACCTGAAGCTCCCCCACTTCGGCTGCGGGATCTCGAGCTTGTCCAGCAGGAAGCTGAACCTCTCCCTGTCCTCCGCTCGTTCGATTGACTCCGCGGTGGTCCCGAGGATGCTGACCCCGTTCTGGTCGAGCTCAAGGGCCAGGTCGTTCGGTATCTGTCCGCCGACGCAGAGGACGACCCCGATCGGCCTCTCCCTCTCGTATATCGTCAGCAGCCTCTCGACGGTCAGCTCCTCGAAGTAGAGCCTGTCGCTCATGTCGAAGTCAGTGGAGACCGTCTCGGGGTTGCAGTTGACGACCACGACCTCCTCCACCCCGTTGGCCTTCAGCGCCCACGCCATGTTCATGGTCCCCCAATCGAACTCCACGGAGCTACCGATGCGGTACGGGCCGGCCCCCAGGACCATGACCTTCCGCGCCTTCGTGGGCTTGGCCTCATCCTCGCTGCCGTTGAAGGTCATGTAGAGGTAGTTTGTGCGCGCGGGCCACTCCGCGGCGAGCGTGTCTATGACCTTCGTGACTGGCCTTATCTCCATCCTCTCCCTGAGCGACCTCGCGTGGTCTTCGTCCATGCCCACGGCTGCGGCGATCTGCTTGTCGGAGAACCCAAGCCTCTTCGCGTCGCGCACGAGCGTGGGGTCCCTCTCAATCCCCTCCTTCCCGCTCTTGGTAATGAGCCCGTACATCTCCACGATGTTCTTGAGCTTGTTCACGAACCATGGGTCGATGACGCTGAGCCTGCTCACCTCGTCCTCGGGGAGGCCCACCATCAGCGCCTCCACGACGTCGAAGATTATCTGGTCCGTCGGGTTCTTCAGCCTCTCCCTCAGGACCGCCAGGTCGTCGGTCTCCACGAACCTTCTTATCGCGCCGTCGTACCTGATGTTGAGCATCCTGGCCGCCTTCTGGATGGACTCCTCGAAGGTCCTGCCTATCGCCATGACCTCCCCTATGGACTTCATGGCCGTCCCGATGTTCCTCGACGCCCCCTCGAACTTCTTCGTGTCCCACCGCGGCATCTTGACGACGACGTAGTCGAGCGAGGGCTCGAAGAGGGCCGTGGTCACGCCCGTGACCTTGTTCTTGAGCTCCTCGAGGGTGTATCCGAGACAGAGCTTCGCGGCGATGTATGCGATGGGATAGCCGGTGGCCTTGGACGCGAGGGCCGATGACCGCGAGAGCCGGGCGTTGATCTCGATGGCGTTGTACCGCTCCGAACCCGGCTCGAGCGCGAACTGCATGTTGCACTCGCCCAGTATCCCGCACTTGGCGGCTGCCTTGAGGGAGAGGGACCGGAGCATGTGGTACTCCCTGTTGGTGATCGTCTGCGAGGGCGCGACGACGATGTTGTCCCCCGTGTGGACCCGCATGCTGAGGACGTTCTCCATGTTGCAGACGACCATGCTGTTCTCGATCCTGTCGCGCATCACCTCGTACTCGATCTGCTTCCAGTGCCCGATGTACTCCTCAATCAGGACCTGGTGCGCTATGCTGAGGTTGAGCCCCCTCTGGACGATCTCGGTGAGCTCCCTGTCGTTCCGCGCGACGCCGCCTCCCCTCCCCCCGAGCGTGTACGCGACCCTTAGGATGACCGGATAACCAATCTCCTTGACTATCCGCTTCGCGTCCTCGAGGGAGTAAGCCGGCTTGCTCCTGGGAACGGAAATCCCGACGTCCTGCATGGCCTCCTTGAAGAGCTCCCTGTCCTCCGTTATCTCGATCCCGGAGATCGGAGTGCCGAGGACCTTCAGACCGTACTTCTCGAGTATCCCCCTCCTCGCGAGACCAACCCCGCAGTTCAGCGCGGTCTGCCCTCCGAACCCCAGCATGATGGCATCCGGCCGCTCCTTCTCGATCACCGCCGTGACGAAGTCTGGGTTGACGGGCAGGAAGTAGATCTTGTCGGCCATCCTTGAGTCGGTCTGGATGGTCGCGATGTTCGGGTTGACCAAGAGGGAGCCGACTCCTTCCTCCCTCAGGGCCTTGAGGCACTGGCTGCCGGAGTAGTCGAATTGGCGGCCGCTTTAGCGGCTCTCGCCGGCTTCTCCGATCTTTATTGCCCCGCTTCCCAGAACTATCGCTTTCTTCACATTTTCATGGTTCGAACTTTCTCACCTACCATCTTCCTGCCGTCCATGAGGGAGGCAAACCTGTCGAAGACGAACTGGGCGTCGTAGGGCCCTGGAGATGCCTCGGGATGGAACTGGACCGACATGCACGGCTTCTTCGTGTGGATGAGCCCCTCGATGCTCTTGTCGTCCGCGTTCACGAACCAGGGCTTGAGGTCCGTCCGGTCGAGGCTCGCCCCGTCGACCGAGTAACCGTGGTTCTCGCTCGCTACGAAACCCCTCCCCGAGGCGAGGTCTACGATCGGCTTGTTCTGTCCCCGGTGGCCGTACTTCAGCTTGTACGTGATCGCGCCCTGCGAGATGGCCACGAGCTGCTGGCCGAGACAGATGCCCAGCGTGGGCATCTCCGACTCGATGAGCCTCGCTGCCGTCGCGATCGTCGCCCCGCAGAGGACGGGGTCACCGGGCCCGTTGCTTACGACCACACCCACGGGATCGTGCTTCACTACGTCCGCGTATGAGTAGTCGTAGGGCGCTCTCACCACCTTGTAGCCCCTCGTGAGGAGGTTGCGGATTATGCTGAGCTTGGTCCCGCAGTCGAGGAGGACGACCGACCTCTCGGAGTCGCCGTAGACCTGAGCCTTCTTCGGGGAGACCTTCTTCACGAAATCGATCGAACCGTACTTCGTGGACCGCTTGAGAAGCTTCAACAGCTCGCTCTTGGATGAGAGCTCGACCCCGTTGGCGAGGATGCCCATCATCACTCCCCTCTCCCTGAGCTTGGTGACCAGCGACCTCGTGTCAACGCCGCTTATGCCAGGGACGCCCTCGTTGCGCATCCACTCCGAGAGCGTCCGTCTGGAGGACCAGTGGCTCGGACGCTCGCAGTTCTCCTGCACCACGATCCCGCTTACCTTGATCGACTCCGACTCGAACTGCTGGGGAAGGCCCATGAGATCGAGGTCCTGCATGCTCGAGACTCCGTAGTTCCCTATGAGCGGGTAGGTGAACGTGAGGACCTGTCCCGCGAAGGAGGGATCGGTCATTGATTCGGGATATCCAACCATGCCCGTGGTGAAGACGACCTCGGCGACCGTCGTCGTCTCGGCACCGAAACCCTTTCCGAGGAAGAGCGAACCATCCTCAAGAAGAAGGACGGCCGGATTGCTCCCCTCAGTTTTCTCCATTACGTCTCTTAAAGAAGATATGTTCAGGACGGTGTGTTTTTAAACGCTTTGACGAATTAGCGCCTCTTGGTGGCGCGCGGACTCGCTTGATTCGAGCCATTTCCTCTCCTCCGATATCAGGTCCGTCAGCGCCGTGAATGCCTTCCCCACCTCCTTCATCTTTACCACGATTATGGTGTCGGTGTGACAGCTCACCGTGTCCTCGATGTTGACATGCCTCCGGGCAATCTGGTTGTAGAAGTTGATCAGGCATCCGGGCGTGGTCCTGATCTTGGTCGGGCTCTGGACGATAATTGCCGCGTAGTCGTCTCCCTCCTCAAGGATGACCGAGTCTGGCAGTCTGTCCCGTATCCTCTTGTGGAGCTTCTGGTCGAAGATCAGGGTGATCGAAGAGATGCTCTCGGAGACGTGGAGGAAGTCGTGCTGATAGCTGGCGAGCATGACGCTGACTGCCTCGACCGTCTTCCGCGTCTTCTCGACCGAGACCTTGGAGACATTGGTCCTCACGTTGACGACGCTCTCGCCAATCACCTCCCTGATCTCCTTCGAGGCCGGCGTGTACACCCCCCTGAGCCGCTTCATCGAGGTGATTATGCTCTCGATGTTCACCTCCCTGCCCAGCTTCTCCGATATGCGCGGCTGCAGCATCCTTGAGACCGCGCTGATGTTCGCGTAGTCCCTCGCCAACGCGTCCTGCAGTGACAGATCGTAGTCTATCTCGTCTCTGACCGCCGCGATAATACCGCCGGGAGTGACCGATTTCGTAACAAGAGACCCCTAATTTGGGTGCTTTATGGCCAAAATCTATAAAAACGTTTCATTGAGGCTCAAAAAAAGCTTGAAAGAGAAGATAGTCCTCGCTTACTCAGGCGGCCTGGACACCTCAGTAATCATCAGCTGGCTGCAGGAGAAGTACGATGCCGAGGTGATCACCCTGACGCTCGACCTGGGGCAGAAGGAGGATTTCAAGGAGATCGCGGCTAGATCCAAGGCCACAGGCGCGGCAAAGCACTACGAGATCGACGTCAAGGAGGAGTTCATCAAGGACTACATCCTCCCTTCCATCCGCGCAAACGGGATGTACGAGGGGAAGTACCCCCTCGCGACCGCGCTGGGTCGACCCCTGATTGCGACGAAGCTCGTGGAGGTCGCTGAGAAGGAAGGCGCCACGGCGGTCTCGCACGGGTGTACGGGGAAGGGTAACGACCAGGTGAGGATCGACGTCACCGTCAGGGCGCTCAACCCGTCTCTCAGGGTCATCGCGCCGGTGAGGGAGTGGAACATGAGCAGGGACCAGGAGTTGGTCTACGCCAAGAAGCACAACATAATGTTAAAGCCCTCGAACTCCATCTTCAGCATCGACCAGAACCTCTGGGGTCGGGCGATAGAGAGCGGACCGCTCGAGGACCCGAACACGGAGCCCCCGGCCAGCGCGTTCGAGTGGGTGACGCAGCCCAAGGACGCGCCCGACACGCCCGGATATATCGAGATAGGCTTCGTGGATGGCGTACCGAGATCACTGAACGGGGTGCAGAAGGACGGTCTCGCGCTCATCCGACAGGTAAACGCGTTCGCAGGGAAGCACGGAGTCGGGATCATCGACCACATCGAGGACCGGCTGGTCGGGATCAAGTCGCGGGAGGTCTACGAAGCCCCCGCCGCCGTCTCAATCATCGAGGCGCACAGGGACCTGGAGCAGCTCGTCCTGACGAGGCACGAGCTCGCGTTCAAGGCCGGCGTCGAGAGGGAGTGGTCTTGGCTCGTCTACTCGGGCCTGTGGATGGATCCCCTTCGCTCCGCGCTGGACAGCTTCGTAGACGCCACGCAGGGAAGGGTTACCGGGAGCGTCCGCCTGAAGCTGTACAAGGGAGGCATGCGTGTCGTCGGCAGAACGTCGCCCAACTCGCTCTACAAGGTCCGCCAGGCCACGTACCAGAAGGGGTCGACTTTCGACCAGTCATCAGCGGTCGGCTTCATCGAGCTCTGGGGCCTGCAGTCGAGGATAGCCGCGAAGATGGCATCAGGAGGGAAGAGGGGAAGAAATGCCAAACATACTGCGAGGAAGTCGAGTTAGAAGAGCAAGCAAGAGAGCGAACGACTTCATCTCCTCGATAGGCTTCGACACCCCCATCACGAAGCACGTCGTGTCGATAAACATGGCTCACATGCTTGCGCTGTACAAGTCGAAGGAGGTTACCCGGGAGGTAGCCTCGTCGTCTCTGAAGTTCCTCAGCGGACTCCCTGCGCAGTTAGACCTTGACAGGGACACCGAGGACGTTCACCACATGATTGAACAGGAGGCGATCAAGGCGATAGGGATGGACAAGGCGGGCTACCTCAACCTCGGCAAGAGCCGGAACGACCAGGTGGCCACGGCGCTGCGCATGGAGACCAGGGCGCGTCTGCTCGAGCTCTCGACCGCGCTTTGCAAGGTCCAGGACTCCCTTGCCCTCCTCATCCGCAGGTACGGGAAGCTGCCGATGCCGGGGTACACGCACCTCCAGCACGCCCAGCCGATCACCGTCGCGCACCACTTCCAGGGGTACTTCGAGGCGGTCCAGCGGGATCTGGAGCGGGCCGCCCAGGCCTACGCCCGCGTCAACCTCTCGCCCATGGGAGCCGCGGCGCTCGCGGGGACGTCCATCAAGATCGACAGGGAGTACGTCGCCTCCCTTCTCGGGTTCGAGGGTCTGGCGGAGAACGCAATGGACGCCGTCTCGTCACGGGACTTCGCGCTGGAGACCATCTCGGTCGCCGCGATGGCGATGGTGAACCTAAGCCGGATGGCAGAGGAGGTGATCCTGTGGAGCACCTCCGAGTTCGGCTTCGCCGAGGTCGCCGACGAGTTCAGCGCGACGAGCAGCATCATGCCCCAGAAGAAGAATCCTGTGGTCCCAGAGACGGTCAGGGCCAAGTGTGGCTCCGTGCTGGGGGAGCTGACCGCCGCTTTCACGATAACAAAGGCTCTGCCGAACTCCTACAATCTTGACCTACAGGAGGTCACGCCGCACCTCTGGAGGGCCACCGACGACGCGCTGGCTTCAGCTGTGCTGATGGCGGAGGTCCTCTCTTCCCTGAAGCTCAACCCTGACCGCCTCCTCCTCTCGGTCCGAGGCGACATGTCCACGGCTACGGAGCTCGCCAACCACCTCGTGAAGGAGCAGGGCGTCCCGTTCCGTCAGGCACATGCCATCGTCGGAGAGATCGTGAGGAAATCGGTCGAGAACGGCTCGACCCTTGAGGAGACGGCTCTGAAGGAGATGCCATCGGTCTCGGGCCGCGTGACCGGAAGGGCGGTAAAGATTGATAAAGACCAGCTTCGAAACGTGCTCGATGCACTCAAAACCCTTGAATTGACACGCACCGCAGGTGGGGCAAACCCACACGCAGTGCCCCGTCTCCTCCTCAAGGACTCTCGCTCCCTCAAACAGAATCTCTCATGGATAGCTCGAGCGAGGAGTTCGCTGAAGGAGGCCGACGGCCGACTCAGAGACCAGGTGAGCAAGACCGAAGGCGAGGTGATTAGATGATAGCAAAGTGCGAAGAGTGCGACGCAGACATAACCATCCCAGAGGACGCCATCGTCGGCGAGATAGTCCAGTGCAAGGAATGCAGCGGCGAGTACGAGGTCGCCTCGATGAACGGGGGGAAGGTCACGCTCAAGCCTGCAGAGGTCGCCGAAGAGGACTGGGGCGAGTAGATGAAGATCACAATCGTCTTCGATAGGATCCGGGGCGAGGAGAAGTGGCTGGTGCACGAAGCCAAGAAGTCGGGGCACACCACGGAGCTCGTCGACGGTAGGTTGCTCTCCTTTGAGGTCACCGACCGGGACGCCAAGAACCGCTTCGGGGACGTCGTTCTTCAGCGCTGCATCAGCTACTACCGCTCCAGCTTCCTGACACGGATCATGGAGAACTTCGGCGCCTACGTGATTAACAGCTCCAAGGTCTCGGACATCTGCGGGAACAAGCTGATGTGCTCGATGGTGCTGGCCAAGGCCGGAGTCCCCACCCCCAGGACATTCGTCGCCCTCTCGTCAGATTCGGTGGACCAGACCGCCGAGCAGGTAGGATACCCTGTCGTCATGAAGCCCTTCGTCGGGAGCTGGGGGAGGATGATCAGCATCGCAAAGGACCCCCAGATCCTCGACACGATAGTCGAGCTTAGGGAGTCGATACCGAACCCGATAGAGCACATGTACTACCTCCAGGAGTTCGTGCAGAGGCCCCCAAGAGACATTCGCGCAATAGTCGCCGGGGAAGAGATAATCGCGACGATCTACAGACACGCGTCGGAGAACGAGTGGAGGACGAACGTTGCCCGCGGAGCCACGACCACGTCCTTCAAGCCCGACAAGGAACTCACTGAGATCGTCCACAAGGCGGCGCACGCCGTCGGGGGCGGGATTCTAGGGGTCGACGTGATGGAGTCTAAGGAAGGGTACGTGGTGCACGAGGTGAACAACACGGTCGAGTTCAAGGGAGCACAGGCTGCATCGAAGACGAAGATCGCCAAGAAGATGATGGACTTCGTGATTAGGAGCGCGAAGAAGTAGATGGTCCGCGTGGGCGTAGTGGGCGCCTCAGGCTACGCCGGCGGCGAGCTGGTCAGACTCCTCCTGAAGCACGGGAAGGTCGACCTCACCTTCGCGACCTCTAGGAAGAACGCTGGCGAGTACTTGTTCAGGGTACATCCGAACCTCAGGGGGATGACGGAGATGCAGTTCATCGACAACGACGTCTCGAAGATAACGGAGATGGCGGACCTCGTGCTGACCGCCATGCCCCACGGCAAGTCCCTCGGCATGATCTCCCAGCTCGCGGCGTCGGGCCTGAAGGTCGTCGACCTCAGCGCCGACTTCCGGCTCAAGAACGCGGCCGATTACGAGACGTGGTACGGCTTCAAGCACCCCGACCCGGAGCTCCTTGCCAAGTTCGTCTATGCGATCCCGGAGCTCAACAGGGACGAGATTGCGAAGACGAGCCTCGCGGCGTCGCCGGGATGCATGGCGATAACCTCCATCCTAGCCATGGCACCCCTCTTCAAGCAGAAGGAGTTCCCCGTCGACAGGAACCACGTGGTCGTGGACGCCAAGATCGCCTCGTCCGGCGCTGGCGGCAAGCCGTCGCTCTCGACCCACTTCTCTGAGAGGTACGGTGTGATCAGGCCCTACAAGCCGGTTGGGCACAGGCACACAGGGGAGATCGAACAGCAGCTGTCCTGGCTCGGAGAGAGCAAGGTCACCGTCTCGATGTCCGCCCACGCCATCAACATGGTCAGGGGGATACTCTCGACCTGCCACGTCTTCTACGAGGGAGACATTCAGAACTCCACCCTGTGGAAGATCTACCGGGCCCAGTACGGGGACGAGCCGTTCATCCGGATGATAAAGGACAGGAAGGGCCCTTTCAGGCTCCCGGACCCCAAGGTAGTGATAGGCTCCAACTTCTGCGACGTCGGTTTCGAGCTGGACGAGAGGGGGCACCGGATTGTGGCGATCGGGGCGATCGACAACCTCCTGAAGGGGGCGGCCGGCAATGCAGTCCAGGTGATGAACCTAATGCTCGGCTTGGACGAGAAGCAGGGGATCTATGATGCCCCGCTGCACCCGGTGTGACCGCAGTGAGGATTGTAATCAAGCTGGGGGGCGACATCGTGAAGGGAGAGTTTCCGCCGGGGCTGTTGGCTGACATAAAGACGGTCAGCTCCTCGAACCAACTCATACTGGTACACGGGGGAGGAGACACCGTCACCGAGATCGCCACGAAGCTCGGGAAGGAACAGAGGTTCGTCGTCTCTCCGGACGGGATCAAGAGCCGTTACACGGACAGGGAGACGATGGACATCTACACGATGGTCATGTGCGGCATGATTGCCAAGAGGCTCCTAGAGACCCTCGCCAGGAACGGGATCAGGGCCGTCTCGCTCTCCGGGCTGGACGGAGGGGTGCTCAGAGCCACCCGGAAGAAGAAGCTCCTGATCGTCGACGAGCGGTCCCGGAAGGTCGTGATAGACGGCGGTTACACGGGAAAGATGCAGTCCGCCGACGGGGCGGTAATAGACGCGCTGCTAGAAAGAGGCTTCATCCCGGTCGTCTCGCCCGTCGCGATGGGCGACGAGGCCGAACCTCTCAACGTCGACTCTGACAGGGCCGCGGCCTATCTGGCGGTAGGGACGCACGCCGACGCCGTACTGTTCCTCACCGACGTGAAGGGGCTGAAGCTGGACGGGAACGTGGTCGAGGGCCTGACCGTCCAGGAGGCACGATCCTCCCTTCCGAAGATTGGTTTCGGCATGCAGAAGAAGGTCCTCGCCGGGATCGAGGCGATGGAGGGAGGCGTCAGGGAGGTGATAATCGCCTCGGGGTTCGGGCCGTCCCCTCTCACGGCCGCGATGGCACACGAAGGTTGCACCGTGATTAGCTCATGATGAACATAATGGAAGCTGAGGAACTCCACGGGCCGCAGACCTACCAGAAGTTCCCGGTCGTGATCGTGCGGGGCTCAGGGGCGGAGGTGTGGGACGACCAGAACAACCCGTACGTGGACTGCATGGGGGGATATGGGGTGGCGATCGTAGGGCACTGCAACCCCGAGGTCGTGGCCGCGGTCAAGAGCCAAGCGGAGCGCCTGATCACATGCCACAGCTCCCTCTACAACGACGCGCGCGCGACCTTCCTGGAGAAGCTCACTTCGTGCACGCCGAAGGGGCTCGACGCCGCGTTCCTCTCGAACAGCGGGGCGGAGGCCAACGAGGTCGCGATAAAACTCGCCAAGAAGTTCACGGGTAAGAAGGGGCTGATAGCGATGAAGGGCGGCTTTCACGGGAAGACCGCCGGCGCGCTCTCCGCCACATGGAGCAAGAAGTACAAGGATCCCTTCGAGCCGCTGCTCCCGTACTTCAAGCACGTCGAGTTCGGGAACCTCCTAGAGCTCGAGGCGGCGATAGACGCGGACACGGCGGGAGTCATGCTCGAGCCGATCCAGGGCGAAGGCGGGATCATACTCCCTCCTCCGGACTACCTGAAGGGCGTCCGGGAGCTGTGCGACAGACGGGGAATCCTCATGATCGCCGACGAGGTCCAGACCGGGCTCGGCCGCACCGGGAAGCTCTGGGCCGTCGAGAACTGGGGGGTCGTGCCCGACGTCCTGGTCTCCGCGAAGGGCCTCGCAGGCGGGGTCCCCATCGGGGCGACCATAGCCCGGCGGGAGGTGCTCCACTCGCTCAAGAAGGGCGAGCAGACGAGCACGTTCGGCGGCAACCCCCTCTCGTGCGCTGCGGGAACCGCCACTCTCGACTACATCATCAAGAACGACCTGCCCGGCCAGGCGGTCACCAAGGGGGCCCTCTTCCTCGACCTACTCAAGGACGTCGTAGGCAGGCACAAGACGGCCAGGGAGGCGAGGGGCCTCGGCCTGATGCTCGCCCTCGAGATGAGGGTGGACATCCAGAACATGCTCCTGAGATCGATCAAGGAACGCGTCCTGTTCACCTACTCCGGACGGACTGTGTTCAGGCTCCTCCCGCCCCTCGTGATCACAGAGCAGCAGATCCGGCGGGTCGCAGAGGTTCTGGACAGGGTACTTACATCAGAGGAGATGAAGCCTTCTGGATAAGACCGACGAGCGGATACTCGAACAGCTGCGGAAGGACTCTCGGGTCTCGTTCGTGGACGTAGCCAAGAAGATCGGCCTCTCGGACGCAGCGGTAAGGCGGAGGATCAAGAACCTCGAGAAGGATGGGACGATCACCAAGTTCACGATCGAGGTCAGCGAGCCCAAGCTCACCAGCGCGATCACGTACGTCTCCGTGAGTCCCTCTAACCCGACGTCCGAAGTCAGCAGGAAGATTATGTCGGTCAAGGGCGTGGAGACGATCTACGAGACGACGGGGCCGTTCGACATCGCGGCGATAATTAGCGGTGCTGATATCGCTGAAGTTAACAAGTCCGTGGAGGAGATCCGCAGGATAAGCGGCGTCCTCAACACGAACACGACGATAGTCCTGCGGACGCTGCGGTGATTTTCCGACGAATATCATTAAATAACGTGGAACCTCGACACGCCGAAGTTTGAAGATAATCCCATGAACTGTCCAGAATGCGACGCCGCGCTGCCGATTCCGCCGGACGCCATACAGGGAGAGGTCGTGTCCTGCAAGGACTGCGGCGCCTCCTATGAGGTAGTCAAGGACAAGGAGTCAGGTGCGCTCTCCGTCCGCCCGGCCGAGCTCGAGGAAGAGGACTGGGGAGAGTAGCAATGGCATCCTTCACACTCCTCTACGACCTGATACGATGGGAGGAGAAGGCCATCGTTGACGCCGCCAAGAAGAAGGGCGTTCAGGCGAACCTAGTCGACGCCAGGGAGCTCACACTTGAGGCGACCGGGAAGAGCAAAGGGATCCCCGACCACCTGGTCCTGGAGAGGTGCGTCAGCCACTACAGGAATATCCATGCGACTGCGACGCTGGAGTCGCTCGGGCACCGCGTGGTCAACAACTTCCAGTCAGCCAACATCTCGAGCGACAAGCTCTTCGGGAGCCTCGCTCTAGCGCGCGCCGGGATTCCCACGCCCCGGACGTTCGTCGCGTTCACCGAGGAGGCGGCGCTCAAGTCCCTCGAAGAGCTGGGTTACCCGGCGGTAATCAAGCCGGTGGTCGGGAGCTGGGGGCGACTGTCCGCCCTTCTCAAGGACAGCGACTTCGCCACCGCGATACTGGAGGACAGGGAGTACATGTATCCCATGTACCAGGTCTACTACCTCCAGGAGTTCGTCAAGCGCCCGCCCAGGGACATAAGGTCGTTCGTCGTGGGAGACCAGACGGTGGCCGCGATCTATCGACTTTCTGCTTCAGACTGGCGGACGAACACAGCCAGGGGCGGCAAGGCGGAGCCCTGCCCGATAACCCCAGAGCTGAACGAGCTCTCGCTCCGGTCCGCGAGGGCCGTCGAGGGGGAGATCGTCGGGGTCGACCTCATGGAGTCCCCAGACGGCCTCGTCGTCCACGAGGTCAACAGCACGACCGAGTTCAAGAACACCGTTCCAGCGACCGGAGTCGACATCCCGGGCCTGATGGTGGACTACCTCGTCTCCCTGGAGAAGAGATGAGCCCGTGGAGGACGAGGTCCGGCTCCTGCTAGATTCGCTCCGGATCTACTCTCCCACCAACAATGAATCTAGGCTCTCCCGGCTACTCCAATCGAGGATGCAGGAGCTGGGATTCAAGAACGTCCGCACCGACCGCGCCGGGAACTCGATTGGCGAGATGGGGACCGGGAAGCGGCACCTGCTGTTCTGCGGGCACATGGACACCGTGCCGGGCGTCATAAGGGTCAGGAGGGAAGGCGACAGAATCTACGGGCGAGGGGCCGCCGACGCCAAGTCCCCGATGTGCGCCATGATCTCTGCCGCCGCGGCCGCGAAGAACCCATCCGTGCGAGTGACGATGGCATGCGTGACCAGGGAGGAGGGGGACAGCCTTGGGGTCAAGACGCTAATCGAAGACGGGGGTGACTACGAGGCCGCGGTCTTCGGCGAGCCCGGTGGGGCGAACCGCGTCGCGCTCGGGTATCGCGGCAGGGTGGAGGGGGTGCTCACCGCAAAGACCCACGGGGGGCACGCATCCTCCTCCTGGGCCCACGCCAGCGCGGTCGACGAGGCTCTGGCTGTCGTCCTGAAGATGCGCGAGTACGAGAAGTCCAACGCGGTGGGGGAAGACCACTATCGCTCGGTCAACGTCTCGGTAACGATGATCAGGGGAGGCTCCTACTCTAACGTCATCCCGAAGTCCTGCACCGTGACCCTAGACGTGAGGTTGCCCCCTGGCGCGACATCGGCGGCGATCGAATCGGATCTGGCGGGGGTTCTTGAGGACCACGCACGGACGAGGTCGGACGTCGCGTTCAGGCTCCGTTTCGAGGAGGCCACCGAGGCGTACGAGGCGCCGAAGGACTCGCTCGTCGTCAGGGCCTTCCAGCGCTCCATAATCAAGGGCCTCTCGACCCGGCCGGTTCTGACCCACAAGACGGGCACGGGGGACATGAACACGCTCGCGCAGCTCATGGGGATTCCATGCGTCACGTACGGCCCGGGTGACTCGAAGCTCGAGCACACCGAGGGGGAGTACGTGGAGGTCGGTGACTACCTCAGCTCCATCAAGGTCCTCAAGGGCGTGATCCACGAGTTCGCGACGCTGTGATGAGGCGCCTCCCGTCTCAAACACAGAAAAGGAGATAGCCGCCCCGGGCCGGGGCCACCGTGCCCCCAGAGTCCCACCCAGATGAGTAGCACCGAACCAAGAATCCCCGAGAAGAAACCTGGCAGAGGTTCTTGGGCTCTGACGCTCCTGCCGCTGAACGCAGGAGTCCAGGGCTTCAGCACCATGGTCCCGCTGTACATCCTCAGCCTCGGGGGGACCGTCATCGACGTCGCCCTGATGACGACCCTCTACAACTTCGTGCTCATACCCTCGTCCATCTTCTGGGGAAGGATGACCGACCGCCTGGCCAGGAGGAGGTTCTTCTTCGTCGTGACCTGCGTCGGGTGCACGCTGATCTTCGTCGCCATGTTCCTGCTCCCGGACCTCAGGGCGCTGACCGTCCTCTATGCGGCGCTCGGGTTCGTGATAAGCGCGAACTCGGCCTCCACGAACCTCCTCGTCATGGAGACCTCGGAGAAGAAGAAATGGATCTCCTCCTTCTCGAGGCTGAACCTGGTCGCGAGCGCGGGGTCGATAATAGGCCTCGCCGTCGGCTTCGTCTGGACCAGCGCGCTCCCGCTCGAGGCGTTCCTGCTCTTCTGCGCGGGCGCCACCGGGGTGGGTATCGTGCTGTCGTACTACCGCATCCCAGAGCCCGCGGTCACCCTCGAGACGACCCAGCTCTCCTTCCACCCTTCCGGCTACCTCTCCAGGGTATACCAGAGCATGACCTTCGTCCTGGGACACATCGTGCTCTCGCCGCCGTCGCCGAAGGGCATCCTGAGGGCCCTCCGCGCCACGAAGGCCGGAGCCATGACCGGGCGGGCGCTCCTCTTTCTCTCGATGTTCCTCTTCACCACCTCAAGCGCCCTCCTGAACACATCGTTCACTCCCTTCCTGTCGGAGTCAGGGGTGGTGGACAGTGAAATCTTCGCCGTGTCCCTGGTCAACATCGTCATCCAGACGGGGGTCTACCGGTGGGTGGGCGATATCATAAACCGATTCGGCGGAGTTAGGATCGGTTCCTACGCCGTCTTGGTCCGAGCGGCGCTCTACATGGTCTTCGCCGCCTCGGCCCTCGTCTTCCGCGGCACCCCCCTCTTCCTAGTGGCCGCGGTCTTCTACGGGATGATCGGCGTCGTGTACGCATTTTGGAACTCAGCGACCTCGGTCACCCTGATGTCGAACCTCGGCCAGGCGAAACAGGGTAACGTCCTCGGCGGCTACGCGGCGCTGGGCGCCCTCGGCACCGTTGTTGGCTCCCTCTTCACGGGGTACATCTCGTACTACCAGGGCTACTCGACGACCTTCACAACGGCGGCCGCGGTGATGCTGGTCTCCTTCTTCGTGCTGGAGGCTTCGCTCAAGAGCTTCGGTTACACGAAGCGCCGCTCGAAGGACGCGGGACCGGCCCCGCCCGCTAGCTGATCAGCTTGTACTTCAGGCGCGCCTGCGCCAGCGCCGAGACAAGTGATTTGGTGTGCTCCATGTTCTGGGTCTCGAGGTTCAGGGTGACCTCGGCCCTCCCGATCGGAACGTCGCGCCCCACCCGCTCGTGAACCACGCTTACGACGTTGGCCCTCGCCTGGGCGACCACGGCCAGGATGTCGCTCAGAGCCCCGGGCTTGTCCGAGAGCGTGATCCTCACCCTGAGGAGGCGGTGCGCCCTCTCGAGGCCCTTTGCTACAATCTGGTCGAGGATGTACATGTCGATGTTCCCTCCGCTGACCACGACCCCGCACTTCTCTCCCTTCGCCTTGACCAGCCCGGCGAGGCACGCGGCGACGCCGACCGCTCCGGCCGGCTCAGCAACCGTCTTCATCCTCTCCAGCATTATGAACTCGGCGCCGGCTATCTCGGTGTCGCTGACGAGGACGAAGTCGTCGACGAGCCGCCTGATGAGCTTGTAGTCGAGCTTCCCCGGGTGCTTCACCGCGATGCCGTCCGCGATCGTCTCCTCGGCCTTGAACGGGACCAGACGGGCGGTCTTGAACGCCATGTACATCCCCGGGAACGCCTGGGATTGCACCCCGACGACCCTCACC
This sequence comes from Candidatus Gagatemarchaeum stordalenia, assembly GCA_003164815.1. Lineage (GTDB taxonomy): Archaea > Thermoproteota > Nitrososphaeria > Nitrososphaerales > Gagatemarchaeaceae > Gagatemarchaeum > Gagatemarchaeum stordalenia. The sequence continues at coordinate 38,250 of PLUF01000051.1, read as the reverse complement.
TTCGGGTTGATCGCCTTCGCCGCGACTGAGACGCCCGCGATCAGGCCCCCGCCTCCTACCGGAACGATGAGCGTCCCGAGGTCCGGCTGGGCCTCGAGCATCTCCAGACCCACCGTCCCCTGTCCTGCGATCACCTTCGGGTCGTCGAACGGATGGACGAAAGTGCTCCCCTCCTTCGAGGATATCCTCCTTGCCATCTCCAGGGTCTCGTCGAAGGTCGAACCGTGCAGGATCACCCTCGCCCCGTATCCTTTGGTCGCGTCTATCTTCGCCGGCGACGCGCTCTCGGGCATGACGATCGTGGACTTGGTGTCCAGGAGCGTCGCGGCGTGCGCCACTCCCTGGGCGTGGTTCCCCGCCGAAGAGGCGACCACCCCTTTCCTCCTCTCGGAGTCCGAGAGCGAGTAGATCTTGTTGTACGCTCCCCTAAGCTTGAACGAGCCCGTCCGCTGCAGGTTCTCCATCTTGAGGTAGAGGTCCATCCCGGAGAGCTCGCTCAGAGTCCGCGACGTATCCAGAGGGGTCCTCCTCGTGACGCCCTCGAGGACCTTCGCGGCCTCTTCGACGTCCTTCAGCGTGACCTCCTGCTCACTCAAGTTGATTTCCACTCGAACGGGTCGCCCAGGTTCCACACCGGGTCGTTGTACTTCGGCAAGAGCGACTCCGCCATCCGGCGCTCTGAGTCGGTGGGCTGCTGGGGCTTAATCTCCTCGCCAATCTCTCCCTCAACCACACTTCGCATCGAGGCGATAAATGCATCTGACCCTATACCAGTGTTCGCGACCTTCATCGCCCTGGACCTGGTGTACCTCCTCTCGAGCTCGACCCCCGAGGGCTGGGTCAGCGCTGCGGCCTCCTCAAGGTCCGCGTCGAGCAGAAGAGTGCCGTGGCAGAGCAGCCCTCCCCTGGAAAGGTACGCGGCCATGCCGCTGACCTTTCCCTCGGCCGAGAGGATCCTGTTCGGCGCGTCCAGCCAGGTCTTGACACCACAGGCGGCCGCCGCCTCCACTACCACATCGGCGGCCATCCTGAAGACCTCGCGGACCCCCCAGGTGTACCTTATCCCGCCGCCCTTGAACTCCCTCCCGACGAAGAGGGACCAGTTGATGTTCCCGCTGCCGTTGTATATCGCCCCGCCCGCGGTCACCCTCCGGACTATCGGAATCTCCTCCCTTGCGCACCTCTCCACGTCCGTCTCGAAGCGGGCGAGCTGCGCCCTCCCTATGATTACGGACCGCTCGTTCCCCCAGAGCCTCAGCAGCAGCCCGTCGTTCCCCCGGAGCAGGGCCTCCTCGAGAGCGAGGTTGGCTTGGGTCCCTTCAGCCCCGTCCAGGATTAGCCTCGACTCCAAGAGGGTGGCCTCCCGGGGCGGACGCCCTCAAAAGAATTTCTCGCCCGTCGCATCTTTAAAGGGACCGGGCCGGCCCTCCACCGTTCTTGAAGAGACCCGCCTACCGCTTCCTCCCTGACATCGCACTGGCGGACGTGGCCTTCGCCGCAAAGGCCGACTCGCCCGGCGGCCTCTTCGAGGCCTGCGCCAAGGCCCTCACCGAGGTGATGGTCGACCGGAGGAGCGTGAGACCCGTGGTCGAGAAGCGGCTGAAGATGAAGACCAGCGACATCGACGGGCTCCTGTACGATTTCCTTACCCAGCTGATAGTCCTGAAGGACGTCGACTCGCTCCTCTTCAAGAGCTTCGAGGTGCACGTCTCCCGCGACGGGCGCTCCCTGGTCTGCGATATGAAGGGCGACACCATAGACAGGGAGAACCACCGCCTCCGGAACGACGTCAAGGCGGTGACGATGCACATGTTCGGAGTGAAGCACGAGGGCGGAGTCTGGAGGGCCACCGTGGTCCTAGATATCTGACCTCCCGACAAAGACTTAAACTCCCTACGGAGCCGACGCGACCGAACCCAGTCGATTTAGATGCCAGTGCCTCCACAAACTAAGCAGGTCTCAGAGGTCATCTGGGAAATCCCGGTGAGCTACAAGCAAGGGATGAACGTCCCCGCCCGAATCTACGCGACCAAGAAGCTCCTCGAGGGGATGGACCAGGGCGTCATCGAGCAGGTGACCAACGTGGCCTCGCTCCCGGGGATCCAGCGATACTCCTATGCCATGGCCGACGCCCACTGGGGCTACGGGTTCCCGATAGGCGGCGTCGCGGCGTTTGACCCGGAAAAGGGGGTCATCTCGCCCGGAGGGATCGGTTTCGATATCAACTGCGGCATGCGCCTCATCCGCACCAATCTGCGGCTAAAGGAGGTCAAGCCGAAGGTAAAGGAGCTCATCGACCTGCTCTTCCAGCTCGTCCCGACCGGCGTGGGCGTCAAGGGGTTCGTGAAGGTCAACCAGCCGGGCTTCGAGGAAGTAATGCGCTGGGGGGTCAAGTGGTGCAGCGAGAACGGCTACGGCTGGGACGAGGACGCGAAGATGGTGGAGGAGGGCGGGTTCATCAAGGGCGCAGACCCGGCGAAGGTCAGCCGGCAGGCCTCGAGCCGAGGCATCCAGCAGCTCGGGACGCTGGGCTCGGGCAACCACTATCTGGAGATTCAGGTCGTCGACCCGTCCAGGTTCTTCGACGCGAAGATGGGGAAGAACTTCGGGCTCGTCCACGACGACCAGGTCGTCATCATGATCCACTGCGGGTCGAGGGGGTTCGGGCACCAGATCGGGTCCGACTATCTGCGGATCTTCGACGGCGCGATGAAGCGCTACGGAATCGAGGTGCGGGACAGGGAGCTCGCCTGTGCCCCGTTCTCCTCGAACGAGGGCCAGGACTACTACGGCGCTATGGCCTGCGCGGCGAACATGGCCTTCGCGAACCGCCAGGTGATCGTCCACAGGGTGAGGGAGGCGTTCCAGAAGGTCTTCCACCGAGACCCAGAGGCGCTGGACATGCACATCATCTACGACGTCTGTCACAATATCGCCAAGGTGGAGAAGCATGCTCTTGACGGGGCGACCCGGGAGCTGGTCGTGCACCGCAAGGGCGCGACGAGGAGCTTCGGGCCCGGCCACCCGGACATCCCCGCTCCATATCGTCAGATCGGACAGCCCGTCATCATCGGGGGCTCCATGGAGACCGGGTCCTACCTGCTCCTGGGGACTGCCAAGGCCATGGCCGACACGTTCGGGTCTACGGCCCACGGCTCGGGGAGGACCATGTCCAGGACGGCCGCGAGGAGGGACGTGAACGGCGAGGCCCTCCAGAAGAGCATGGAGAAGAGGGGGATCTACGTGAAGGCCGCGACCTACGACGGCCTCGCCGAGGAGGCTGGCATTGCCTACAAGGACATCTCGGAGGTCGTGGAGACTATGCACACGGCCGGGATATCCCTGAAGGTAGCTGCCCTGAGGCCTATCGGCAACATCAAGGGCTAGCCGATGTAACCGGGTTGGCCTGAGCGCACTGCCCCGCGGGTGTCCGCGCCCTCGTCGGACATTCCTTGGATTTTTCCGATAAGTTCCTTCGCTTCGCTCGCCCTGTCCTTGAGCGCCGTGAGGTCGATGTCGAGCTTCAGGATCTTGGAGAGCGCCTCCAAAACGACCTGGGACGCGACCGGGTCGACGAGGTACCCAGAAGTCTCCCCCAGGAGGCACGCGCCGTCAAGTCCGAGGAGCCCGGCCATCCCGATGATTATGCCGTTCATACCGCTTATCCCGCCCTCCTTCATCGCCCTGACACCGTTCTCGGTGAGTTCGGAGAGCAGCTCCTGCGAGGTCGCGGCGCCGAAGACCCGCTGCTCCGCGGTGAACCCTTCGGTTATGTATGCGGCCAGCGAGAAGACGGTCGTCGCGCCCCGCTTCATCGCCCCCCGGAGGACCATCTCCGAGAGCTCGTACTCACCCTCTGAGGTGGTGGGCTGAGCGTCGGCGGTGAACACGAGAAGGTCGTTCCGCTGCCCAGTCTCGCAGTGGTAGAGCTCGCCCCTTATCGCGCGGCCGATCCCCCCCTCATCCACGTTCGCGTGCGGTGGAAAGCTTCCGGAGTAGAACTCCTCGAATGGCTTCCCCTTGAACGACGCTACCAGGTGGTCGACGGCCAGCTTCCCGACGTACCCACTCCCCGGAAGCCCGCAGATCAGGATGGGGCTCTTCACCTTCGGCTCGAAGAGGTTCCTGGGGGCGATCTCTTCCTGTCTACTCTCCAACTTGCCCTTCTTCCTTGTTGAACTTGAACTTGTCCTTGAGGTCGATGAACTTGCCCTTCTCCTGGACCTTGATGGACGTCTTGAGGCTGAACCTCAGGCCGAGGGACCTGAAGACCTCCAGTAGCTCGCCTCCGCTGATCTTCTCGGTCTCCTTGTGCTCCTTGATGTACTTCGCAAGGTAGTCCACGACGATGGGCGTCTCCTTGGGGTAGTAGGAGTACGCGGCCTGGAGCACTTCGTCCCCCCTGTCGTAGAGGGTGTCCAGGACTATCTCCCGGTTCGCCTTCTCCAGTGGCTTCGGAGCCGTCGCTAGCTGGACCCTCCTCTTCAGCAGGGCCATCTTCTTTGCATTGATTCTCCGGAGCTCGGCGTCCTCTTCCAACGCGGTCGAAGGACCGTCCAACCTGCAGTTAAATCCCTTTCTGGGGGCGTGGCCGTCCCGCACTCTTGCCAGGCGGAGCCGCCTCGCGATTCCTTGGCGCTTATACGCCCTACCGGGCTCTATCCTTGATGATCCGCGGTTACTGCGTCCGATGCAGGAAGGGGAGGGGGGTTCAGAAACCCTACTCCGTGGCAGTGCCACAGGTGCAGGAACCTCTACTGCGAGAGATGCTGCAAGAAGAAGGCGGGATGGATATTCAAGAAACCGGTCTGCCCCGAGTGCGGGATAGAGCTCGCCGAGGGCGGGTCTAGGTTCGGGGCCGGTTACCCCTCGGACGCCGGATCGGGCTGGGGTCAGTGAACGGGGGTCCGTCCGCCCTAGTCCAGCGCGTCCAGGTTGTCGTAGACGAAGGCCTTGACATCCACCTTGTTGCCGCACCTCAAGCACTCGAAGTACTCCGCGCGCTCATCCAGGGACCTGATCGCGTGGCGAGTCCTCCGGTTGCACCTGACGCAGTTTCCCTGGACGGTCTCAAAGCCTTTCCTATTCCCTCTCGCGCGCACGACAGCTCGAAGACATCTGAGAGACGGCTAATCAAGTTGGCGGAATTAAAATGGGCGTTCTCGAGATTGAGTGCAGACCACCTCAGTTAAATGGCCAAGGGCTGACCGGCTCTGTTGGGTATGTCGAGTCCGCCCAGCCCTGTTTCCCCGCTCGTCCCCTCGGGTCGTGCGCGGGGTGTTAACGAACCCGTACGGGACTCGAAATACGCGACTAGGGTTCTCATCACGGTCACGGCCGTGGCGCTTCTCGTCAACTACGTCGAGACCATGGTGATCCCCGGCGTGCCGATCATCCAGAAGGACTTCTCGACGACGTCCACCATCGCCTCCTGGATCACATCGGCCTTTCTCATCGTCGGGAGCGCCGTGGCACCCCTCTTCGGGAAACTCGGAGACGCCTACGGGAAGAAGCGGATGGTCTTGATCTCCCTCACCTTCTACACGTTCGGGGTAGGGATCGCGGGGTTCTCTCCCTCAATCTACTTCCTGCTCTTCTCGAGGGCCGTCCAGGGGGTAGGGTTCGCGATAGTCCCGCTCTCACTGGCCATAATAACAGATACCTTCCCGCGGGAGAAGGTAGCCCCCGCGCAGGGAATCATCAGCGCGACCTTCGCAATCGGCGCGGCGGCGGGCCTGATAGTGGGCTCCTACGTGATACAGGACCTCGGGTGGCAGTACGCGTTCCACAGCGCGTTCGTGCTTAGCATCGTCCTCTTCGCCATAGTCTGGCGCGTCATCAAACGGGACACTCCCGGTCCGAAGGGGAAAATCGACTACACCGGGGCCGCGATTCTCATGTCCGGAGTCACGCTTCTGCTCGTCTACCTGACCGAGGGACCTTCGCTCGGATGGTTGGCCCCCGAGGAAATCCTCTTCCTCGTGCCGGGCGGTGTGCTGACGGTGTTCTTCTTCGTCTTCGAGAGAGGCCTGGTAGAACCGCTCATTCGACTGGACCTGCTCCGGATAAGGAACGTGCTCGTGGCGAACCTCATCGGGATCGTCTCGGGTATGCTGATGTTCTTGGTGTTCTTCGCGGTCGTCTACTATGCCGAGCTTCCGAAGCCGTTCGGGTTCGGTCTGGGCATAATCTCGACCGGTCTGACCATGGCGCCTGCCACGCTCGCGATGCTCATAGTGGGACCGTTCGCAGGAAGAATGGTGGCCAGGCAGGGGCCCAAACCCATTCTCTTTGTCAGCGCGGGCGCCATGTTGATAGGACTGGTCCTGTTCATCGTGAATAGGGGGAACACAACAGACCTCACCGTTGACATGATCTTCGCGCTCATAGGGGTCGTGTGCACTATAATCCCCATCGTCAACATGATCTCGGTGTCGCTGCCTCGCCAGACCATAGCGGTCGGCCTCGGAATCAACACCATGCTCAGGAACCTCGGGGGCGCGATAGGGCCTGTCGTCGCGACCGTGATAATGACGACCTACACCACTCCCATGATCGTGGACGGACACCCCGTTCCGGGGGTGATGCTTCCCTCAGCCATGGCCTTCAACCTGATTTTCGAGATTGGGCTAGTCCTTACGGTTCTGGTGATAGCCTTGGCTGCCGCGAGCAAGAACTATACATTCAGGGGTCCGAAGAACGGGGCAGCGAACCAGCCGGCGTCCGCATCGGCGTGATTACCTCGACTACAACTGATGGCCAGCATTCATAAGCTCTTCCTCCCGACCTCCGGAAGAACGTCGAGTTCGTCCTAGGGCTGAGTGATTTTTATGCTCAAGGTCGGACACGAGGTCTCGCAGGCCATGCAGAAGATGCAGTCTGCCTCTCGCGCGGGATCAGACTTGTCCGTCCTGAGTGTGTCCCACTCAGGGGTTCCCTTGTCGACGATCTTCTCCTTACCAGTCCCGGACTGGCCCGGATTCAGCAGCCACTCGAAGACGAAGACAGGGCAGACGTCCATGCAGACCCCGTCGGCGATGCAGGCCTCGAAGTCGACGGCCACTGCTTTGCCGTGGATGCCGTTGGTCGTCGGATATGGCTTGCCGTCCGCGTCCATCCTTGCCTTTCCGGCAGCCCTGACCTCGTGGCCAGCGTGGGTACCGGTGACAGGGAATTCGTCGGGTTTCTGGAGGAAGTTTGGGTCTATGGCCTTGGTCTTGTAATCGACTTCATGAACCATTGCAATTGTCTGGCGCCGCTTGCCTCCGCCCAGTTATAAATTTGTCCCAGCGCGAGTCCGAATTCTTCGACAATCGTCTGCCCCAGTAGGCCCTAACGCGCGCGTCAGTTCTTGGAGAGGACTCTGTAGCCGCCGTCCTGCTGGATCACGTAGACCTCGACGGGGCTCGGTGTGAAGACACCCGATTCCACAACCCCCGCTATCGACTTCAGCTCGCGCTCGAGGACCGGGGGGTTCTCGATGGGCTCGAAGCCGACGTCGAATAGGATGTTGCCGTTCTCGGTGTAGAGCGGGAAGCCCCTCTCTCCGAGCCTTATCTTCGGCTCCCCGCCGAGCAGACGGAGCTTCTCGGCGACGGGGACCCTTGCGAAGGGGTGGGCCTCGACCGGGACCCTCATCCCGTCGCTGCAGAGCTTCTCCGAGAGCTTCCGCTCGTCGGCGACGATGACGGTCCTCTTCGCACACCCGATTATGACTTTCTCCCTGAAGAGCGCCCCGCCCCCTCCCTTGATGAGGTTCAGGTCCGCGTCTATCTGGTCCGCCCCGTCGACGACCAGGTCCACGGCCGGCCTGTCTATCGCCGTTATCTCCTGGTCCAGGCCCTGAGCGACCAGCTGTATCTGCAGTGAAGTGGGGACCCACCTCGGCCTCACCTTCCTCTCCTTGAGCTCGGCGGTCATCACCGGGAGGAGGGCCGCCATGGTGCTTCCGCTTCCTAGACCGAGGAGCGCGCCGCGCCCTATCCTAGACGTGATTAGCTTCCCGATCTTCTCCATGCTCTCCGCCCTGCGGTCCTTCAAGCGGTCTCGTTCTCTTTCCTGGTGTCGATCTGCTCAAGCTCGGCGAGCGCGTCCATGACCTCGTCGCGGAGGGCCTTGACCCTCTTCTCGCCCTCGCTGTCGTCCTTCCTGACCGGCGCCTTCCTCTCGACTACCCTCTCTAGGTCCTCGGTCTGAGAGAGGGACGATGTGACGCGCGGTGGCCTGGCCGGCTCTGGCCTGACCTCCTGCCTGACCGGCTGGAGCCTCTCCTTGGCCTGGTCGAGGCGCGACTCGATGTTCTGGATCTTCTCCCTGAAGAGTGAGACGAGCTCGTCCCTCAGCTTCTCGAGCTCCCCGACCTCCACGATGAGTTCCTTGTCCCTCAGCTTCGCCTCGAACTCCCTTATCTGGGAGCTGTACTTGCGGGCAATCAGCTCCCTCTCTTCTCGTGTGATCTGTCCGTCGCTCTCCGCCTCATAGACCTTGTTCAGGGCGGCCGAGAGAAGGTCCCTCTCGAGCATTAGCGTGCGCATCTCCCTCTTCGAGCCGTCGAGCTCGTCGACGGTGACGGTCTTCCTCCGCATCTTTCCTGACTCGTCGCGCTGGATTACCTGGACCTTCGTCCTGCTCCCCCTGCGGTAGAACACAAAGTACGAGACTGCCACGCCCGCGAAAGCGCCCCCGGCGATTCCGACCGCAAGCGTGGTGGGGTCTAATGACAACTCCGGGCCTCCTCACCGAGCACGAAAGACTGGTGTAGCATTACTGCGCTCGTGATGAGCCTTTGCTGGGAATATCAAGTTTCGGAAGCCTAACCCGGAGGAGGAGAGATCATGATGATGTTGTCTCCCCTGACGATCAGCGTGCCGAGCGTGGTCGAGGTGCCGTCTTCCGAGACCTCCTCGGCGTTCTCGAGCGAGAGGTTCATGTGCTGATCGAAGCCCTGAAGCGACCCGCGGATAATCTTGCTGCCTTTCAGCTTGATCAGGACGACCTTTCCGAGGCTCTGGTCGAGTACCTTGATTGCCATATCGACGGACACTACAGAATCACTATCTGTTTCGGTGCTTTCGAGGGTGGCTTTATTAAACTGATGGGTGACGAGCGTCGAGGTTGAAGAGACAGGTCGCGTCGAAGCACGATTCACGTGATTACATCGAACGGGTCCAGAATTCCTCGGGAATGAAGCTCGGCGTGTCGCGTTCGTCGCAGGTCGAGATCATAGAGCCTCAGGACGGCCTCAGGTTTCTCGTGATCGACGGCAAGCACACGTTCCTGGAGAAGGACGGTCTGCTCGTCCCGTTCGTCGGCTCCCAGCCCACCCTCGCCCTGCTCCCCTCCGCCTACATCGACGACGGCGCGATCAAGTACATACTGAAGGGGGCGGACGTGATGAGGCCAGGCATCGTCAGGTACGACCAGTGGGGAGGGAAGGACGCCCTCGTGGTCGTCAGGGACGAAAAGAAGGGCCGCGGTCTTGCCGTCGGCAGGGCGAACATTGCGAGTGAAGAGATGGCGGGAGTGACCAAGGGCGTCTCCATAAAGAACCTCCACCACGCCGGGGATGGGTACTGGGAGGCCTACAAGCTGATATGAGGCGGCCGGTCTAGGTTTAAAAAGGGGGCGGCGTTCTTTGGCGGTGGAATACTAGTTGGAATCAGGTTTGAGTGAAGGGACAGGTACGCAGGAGAAGGGCAGCGACATCCTACTGAAGGCGCTGCAGCTCAAGAGCCTTGACGATATTCCAAAGATCCAGGAGGACGTCTCGAATAAGGTGATAGTGATCCTCAGGGTGACGCCGCTAGCGCAGAAGAGCATCGAGGAGCTCAAGGGGGCCGTAGAGCAGCTCTACGAGTTCTCGACTTCCATCGGCGGGGACATGGCGAGGCTCGGCGAGGAGCGGATCGTGATAACTCCCCCCGGAGTGCGCATCTGGAGAGGCTCCCTCTCCTAGTATAGCCTGATTGCTTCCTGTACGGCCGGTCTCAGCGTCGGGACCCTGTAGATCCTCTGGATCACATAGGCGAGGTTCTCGAGCTTCCTCTTCTCGCCGTGGTTCACTATGACCTGCTGCAGCTTCGGCCTCATCTTCCCTATGAACCGTATGATCTGGTTGTAGTCGCTGTGCCCGCTGAACCCCTCGACCTTCTGGACCTGGCACCTGACGTCCACGATCTTGATCTTGCCGTTGTCGCCTAGCATGCTCGCTTGGTGTGCCCCGTCCAGCACCCTCCTGCCGAGCGTCCCCTGGACCTGATACGAGACGAAGAGGATCTTGTTCCTCTCCGAGGGCGCGACGTGCTCGAAGTACTGGAGAACCGGGCCGCCCTCGAGCATACCCGACGTAGCCATGATGACGGCGGGGCCCTCCCTGAGCGCCTCCTCCCTCCCGGACGGGTGCTCTATCGACGTGAAGTACTCGGAGACGAAGGGGTTGATCCCCTGCTCGAGCATCTTCGTCCTGAGCTCCCTTGAGAGGTAGTCCGCATACGATACGTGGATCGCCGTCGCCTCTGAGATCATGCCCTCGAGGAAGACCGGCGCCTCGGTGAGGACCTTGTTCCTCATGTAGTGGTCGAGCACGAGGATTATCTCCTGTGCCCTGCCCACGGCGGGGATCGGGATGATCACCTTGCCTCCCTCAGAGAGGGTCCGGTTGATCGCGTTCACGAAGTTCATCTCCACCTCTTCGCGAGGTGGCATGATGTCCTCCTTGTTACCGTAGGTGCCTTCCGTGATGAGCGTCTCGACCCTCGGGTAGTTCCAGCTGGCCGAGTCGAAGAGCTGCGTGCGGCCGTACTTGTAGTCGCCGGTGTAGACGATGTTGTGCACGCCCTCCCCAATGTGGAGATGGACGGTCGCCGAGCCCAGGATGTGGCCCGCGTTGTTGAAGACGAGCTTGATATCCGGGGAGACGTCGGTCACGGTACCGTACTGAAGGGTGACCGTGTGCTGGATCATGTCCCTGATGTCCTTCTGGTCGTAGAGTATCCTCCCCCCCTCTATCTGTGCGATCTTGATGTAGTCGGTCTGGAGGAGCGTCATGAGTGGCAGCGTGGGCTCGGTGCAGTAGACCGGCCCCGCGTACCCGAACTTGAAGAGCGCGGGCAGGAACCCCATGTGGTCGAGGTGGGCGTGGCTGATTATCACGGCGTCGATTTCGTTGAGCTGGACGTCGGCCCAGTCGAGCCTCGGGTATGCGTCCCAGGCGTTCCTCGAGCCCGGATGTATGCCGGCGTCCAGGATGACCTTCGACTCAGAGGTCTCCACGAGCCAACAGGACCTTCCGACCTCTTGACCTCCGCCGAGACATTTTATCGTGACCTGCTCCGCCGTGGTGAACCTCGGCCTGAAGATGGTCTCCCCGAGGTCCCTGTAGAACTTCTCCCTCTCGTCGGCGCCCGTCTTCAGGGCGTAGTAGATCGTCTGGATGGCGCTCGAGGCGACGTGGGGCGACTTGCGGACCTTGACCTTCCACCCGGTCTGCTCCATGAGCCCGGCGACGTCGTAACCGTTCTCGGAGGCCAGCAGCCTCGGAACGTTCGCTTCGACCGTTATCTCGCCGGTAGCGTCGTCGAAGAAGTAGTTAGTGGCGCCCGCCTCGACGGGGAGAACCTTGTCGAGGATCGACCTGACGTCCTGTTCCGGCTTCCTTATCGACTTCTCGGTACGGGTCACGACCCTCTTCTTGACCGTGTTGACGATCTCCGAGATGATGTAGTTGTTCTGGTGAAGGTACCTTGGGTTCTTGGTGTAGAGAGCGATCCGCGGGCCCTCGTACTCGATTCTAGTGATCTGAGCTTCCGCTGGGATACTGTTGAGTATCGTACTCATGAGACTGACCTGACTTGCCTTCTGTGCCAAAGACTAACTGCGATCCGAGAAATGAGCCAGGAGCTTGTCCTTATCCTGCTCCGAGACCTCTCTGAAACCCGACTTGTCAATTATGGCAATGTCGAAGTGGTCTCCCGTGTAGACGTTCCTCCTCATGGCCGCGATGATCGCGTTCGCCGCCACCGGAAGCGCCTTTGCGACCGTCATGCCCTTCTGATACCCCTCCTCGAGGACGCCGAGCGCCACCGGGGAACCGCTGCCCGTGGAGGTCACGTTCTCCTTGAGGACCGACCCGAAGAAGTCCAGGTTGTATATCGACCCCCCGACCTTGTCGTACCCGCCGACTATCACGACCGCGATGTACGGGTAGTAGCGCGATGAGAAGAGGATGTTCGAGACGATGCGTGCCGCCGACTTTACGGGGAGCGGCACCCCCTTCTCGATCTGATAGCTGCGCGAATAGTACTTCAGGGTGTCGATGACGTTCTGCGCGTCCGCGACTCCTCCGGAGATCGTCACTGCGAGGTTGTCAGAGACCTGCAGGAGCTTCTTGCCCCTCTTGTGGGCGATGAACCCGCCGGCGGTGACCCGGGTGTCGGTGGCCAGTATGACTCCGTCTGAGCAGACGAGACCAACGGTCGTCGTTCCGTGGTACGTCGCGTTGTTTGGCTGTTCCTGGCTCAGTTTATTCAACTTGTTTCACGATAACCCGACAGGTTTCCCCGGTGGGATGAAGACCTTGAATCGAGGTCGCTTAATTAACTTTCTGGTGTGCAAAACCACACTTTTAATGATGGGATGGAAGGAAAAGTCGGCATAGAAGCTCAGACGGAGAGACGTCTAGGCAAGATCCTGGGCGAGATAGGAGAGCGCCCGGCGATGAAGAGGTTCCTCTCCGGCTACGGGAAGGTGAGGACCAAGTCCCTGTACGTCGAATGCCTGGTCCTGTACCGCCGCTGGCTCAGAGAGAAGAAGGGAGTCGACTTCTCGTTTGACGCCCCGGTCAGGGACAACCTCGAGAACGTCTTCGGCTCTGACCCGGTCGACGTGGCGAAGAAGCGGACGCACATGGACTGGATGAACGAGTATGCGAACGAGTACCTGGTCGTGCTCGGAAGGTCGGAATCGCGGCGCATGGTGACCGTGGCCGCGGTCAGGGGGTTCTACGACTCCAACGACTCCGCGCTCTTTGGACACTTCCGCCTTGCGAGCGGTCCCGTGCCCCCTAGGGTATATGACAGCGCGAGTTCGCAAGCCGCTGTAAGCAACGACAGCGATTCGTTGGCTGATGGAATCACTGAGAGGTCGTGCACCGAGTCGAGAACTTACATACGCTGTGCGCAATGTGGCACGGAAAGATTCCTAAAAGTAAAACATACCTGTATTAAATAGGGCCAAGCCAGATATATTTCGTGGAAACCGCCAAAGTTGCCGTTGCCATTGCAATCCTATCCTTGATTGTAACGGCATCAGCTAGCGTGTACCTTTACTCTTCAAATCAGACCGCCTTGGCTCAACAGAAGTCGGCCTACGATACGCAGATATCGGCGCTCCAAGGTCAGATTTCTACACTTCAAACACAACTAGCGTCGGCTGAACAACAAGAATCTGCCGATTCAAGTGCAATCTCTTCACTACAATCTTCAGTGACTTCCATTCAGACACAGCTACCTACAATCTCACAGGTACCACAAACGACTCTTGTGATTACCAACGACGTGTACAATACTGAGATGCTACCTTCACCTTCACAGTCAAGAATACGCAGAACTATACCGTCTATGCCCAACTTAGTGCCACTGTGGGAGACGACAGTACCACATGTCCTAGCTTTGACGTGTACATCTACACTTCACAGATTTACAACTTTACACCGCGGGAGACCATTTCCGTTCCATTGAATCTCACTCTCAGTTCGGAATCAGTCGCGGCTGGCCACTACTCGAATCCGGCATGCAGTTCCGTCAATGAGGCCATCGTGCAGTTCATACTTCCCCAATCAACGGCCATCAGCTCCACCTACGACTTCACAGTTTCTCCTAACTACAGCCACCCATAGCGCATCTACACGTTTCCCAGAGGAACGGTCTTCGACCCCGAAGACAAGCTGGAAATCGAGCATGTGAAAAGGGGTACGTCAAGCTCCCCAACGTTACGCTCGGACTTGAGTGCCAGATGCGCCAAATTGGGCATAGAATTGTTCCTGATCCCCTGCGCCACATCCGCGATATGACTTACCGGATGCTGAATAGTTGAAACGTCCGGAGAAATTCCTCCCCGTCTTGTATCAGACTCTTGATTTGTTGGTTAACCTCGAGGTAGAAATCATGCAAGCCGGGAACTCTTTCTCGGTACAACTTGAGGTTTGCATGGTCGCGTCTTCGTAATGGATACCGTGTCGAAATTGGATCGGTAAGAATCCATCTTGCCATGATTAGGGCGAGCGACGGAAAACGGTACAACCCGATATAGAGCTCCGGCTGATCCAAGCCAGCCGCCTTGACAGCACTTTCAACATCCTTGCTAGCAAACTCGAACGTTCCATCTCGTGTCAGCGACACGAGGCCTTCTTGGACAGCGGAGCCCACATTGAGCTTCGAAATGTCTTTCTTGAAGTTGGCTGCCGTGCATAGGTCGAGGAACTTCTCCAAAGGCATTGATTTCACTGCGTTCGAATCCAGAGTTGATCTTATCATTCTCAGTTGCTCTGTTGCCTTCGAGGCATTTTGGGCAGGCTTGATCTTCTGCAGGAACCCGCTCAGGTCCGCGGACTGGTCCGAGGGGAGCTGTGAAATCACGGAATTCATCCTTTCGATTCCCAGAGTTCTGAAGTCGCTAATCATCTCGGTAAGCATGTTGACCATTAGCATGTGCTTGTCGGTATGCAGTTTTTCCTCCATCTTGTCGTGAACTGAATCAACGGGCCTCCTTTGGAACTTGATCTTGTAACTTGCGTACACATACATTATCGACTTTTCGAAGGCCTGCTCCGTGTGCCACGCCGCAATCTCGATGAGATTGGTCTTGAGAAGGAGATTCGATGCTTCGAGGTCTCGTTTAGCCTCCGTAAGAAGCTCCTGAATTAGCAGATTCTCTCTCGTCAATGCCTATTGTCGAGCAGGAATCCCTGATAAAAGGTGAGTTCGAAGAGCAGTATCAACAACTAACCTAGGCCCGGCGCCGAGATACGAAGCATTTTTATCAAATCCTAGTCGGGCTACTCTCATCCAAGTTCTCCCCCGCAGGGGCCGGCAGGGCGCCTCTTGTCAGAGGGCCAAAAGGGTCGAAAATTGACCGATTAACGCCGCCAGCCTCGTCATTCATGCCTGAACCGCCGAGGTATCATCAAGCAAAGGCCCGCTTTGATACATTCTGCGGAATCTGCGGGTTATACAAGGCCGGATCATGCCTGATGTATGAGGTTCCCGTACTCCAAGACTACACTTGCGACAGCTGGAAGCGTGACCCGAGCTTACCCGTGAAGTTCGTCTGACTATTTGGCATGGTCATCCAAGGGACAAACCATCCAAAATCCTAAGAACAAGGGGCGACATATTTCCACGCCATAGCTGACTTTGGCGAATGCGCTGGGGTGCATCACACGGTGACGTAGGGTCGCCCTGAAGGTAAGGACGTGCGTATATACGATGAGGGTGGAGCTACAGTAATGGAAAGCCGCCGTAAAGCAGGGGTCGTGAGCATCGCGCTCGTCTTGCTCCTGCTCTCCCCTACGCTCTCAGGAGCTTCTCCCAGCGCGTCTTCCCCAGTCCCATGCCCCTCCCCTACCAGATTGTCCTCCTCTCAGGTTACTACGAACCACTGCAGATCGACGCTCCGTCGATCCCCACGACCATCTCCATCTCGGTGAGCAGCAACACGACGCTCTCAACTGCCATAATGACAACCACGCAGTACAACAACTTCAACAACGGCGTGAGCGATATCTCGGCCTCGCTGTTCCTTCAGAACGGCACCACCGTCCAACGCTCCTTGAAGGTCTCGGAGGGTCTGTACTACCTCGTCTTCTTCGCCTACGGACGGAGCGCGAACGTGAGCTATGATGTTCAGACCTTCCCAATCAGCCCGTACTTCGCCTACCCACTCACCCGGCCCGAGCCCTCGGGCGTTGCCGCCTTCGGGCTCTACAATGACTCCGGGAAGGTAACCCCGTTCAAGGTAGAGAGCACCGACGTGGTGGGCGTTGCCAACATTGAATCGTTGCAAGCCTACAACGCCTCGGCCGCAGCCTACGGCGACACCGTCTCGGGTGCGACACTCCAACTGAACTCGATCCTCGTGGTCAACGAGAAGGGAGGTCAACAGCAGAACTACTGGGTTCAGAACACACCCGACTTCGTCACCGCGGCTTCGATGGTCTCGTGGGCTGACAACATCTGGAACGGGAGCGTCTCCGGCTTCCTGAGCAACAACACGATTACTTCGGTGGATGGGGGTATGCCTACCCCGCGAACCCCGGATACTACTATTCCTTCCAGTCCTCGAACACCACTTACCGGCTCCCCCTACAGTTGGCGCTGACCATGAGCGAGACCGCCGTGCCGGGTGTGGGAGTCACGGTGCAGATCGGCGTCCAGCTGATTCACAACGGGCCGGCGCCGGTGCAAGCTATCGACTGGTTCGACAACGCGACGATACACGATCCCTCGGTCCAGAGCGCGTACTTCGAGGTCTCGGGGAACGCCACAGTCCCTGACGGCCTCTTCTATGAATCGGAGCTGGTCTTCGGTGGGGAAGGGAACGGGGAGTCCACCCAGTTCACGCAGCTCAGCGCCTCCCTCGGTCTCTTCTACGGCAACTCAACCGCCGGCGCGCAGACGGCATATCCGTCCGGCTACAGCTTCGGAGGAAACACAGGGGAAGCGGCCGACAACCTCCAGGTCTCATATGCAGGCAACGGGTTCTCCAGCATATCAGTGGGCACCCCCAACTATGTCTACTTGGGGCGCGAGTCAGGGTCCTATACGCTGCCTCTCCCTGGAACGCAGTCAACGAGTACAACGACGAGTTCGCAGACTGGGTCGACCACATCCACTACAACCAGTTCAGTCACATTCACGACAATCAGCTCCAGCACCATCACGACCTCGTCTGCGACTACGAGTTCAGTCACATCCACGACAACCAGCTCCAGCAACACCTCGTCTGCAACCAGCTCAGCCTCCTCGTCCACCTCTGTCATCGCCTCCACCACGTCGTCTGCCAGCTCAAGCTCGAGCGGAGCATCCAGCACATCTCTGCCTACCTCCTACTTGCTGCTCATGGCCGTCCAGATCGGAGTAATCTTGCTGTTCTGTTCGGTAGCGGCACTTCGAAGAATAGGGAAACAGACCTGACGTCTGAATTTGTCCCTTTATTGTCCAGTCGAGCTAGGATGGATGTCTTTCGCACCCTCCACTAGGACCGGTCTTCCGGTAGTCGCGGCCGCCGTCAATGCAATCGCGACTCCGGCGATGTAAAGCTCCAGGTTGCCTGTGATGGTCCTACCTCTCTCAAAGAGATAGATCAGGAGGCTCTGCGGAAATGAGAAGTCCCCACACGGCTGGAGAATCTAACAAGGCCGTATGCGCCTTCAACCGCCGACTAAGTGGCTAGGGTAGTGTAAGAGCACCTCTCCAATAGTACATAGAGCTACGAGCCTGCTCCTTTTTCCTCAGCGCTGATGAAACCCGACCTCGCTTTGACGCGCTTGACCGGTTGCCTCTCCAGCCATCTCTCGTAGACGTCGAGGCCGCTCAATTTCGTGGCTTCCGACTTCTCCCCTCCTCTCTTCTTCCTTGGCATGGGTTTGCAGGATCACGCCTGGAAATATCCATTGCGAAGGCCGTCCACCGAGCACGCCGCAAGCAGTTGGCTTACTTGGAAGTGTTCAACTTAATTATATATTCGCCTCGCCAGACACCCATCCCATGTCATTGGACGACAAGCTCTCATCATTCCTGAAGACGGGCTCCGACTGGGGCAGGATGAAGACGAGTGTGCCCGGGATATTCGTCCTCAAGCTTCCGGACTACAAGAGCAGCCCTGCCAGGCTCGCCATCGAGCTGAACCCGACCGACGATTCGGGATCCCCGACCAAGAGAAGGGGTCTGGTCTTGAGGTCGCTCGACGAGCTCGGGGAGTACAAGGCGATATTTCAGTACGACAAGCTCGAGCCGCTCCTCAGGGCGGTCGACGGCCTCAACCCCAAGCAGAAGAAGGCGTCGAAGGCCGGGGAAGTCTTGGACATCTAGAAAGTAAGTAGCGGTCCAGCTCACGCTAGGGAGCAAGAGAGATAGAGAAAGAAAGAACGAAGCAAATTGTCGTTTGTCTCCCATCCTCTCATCTACCCGGACACGGTGGAGGAGAGGGAGTACCAGCGGACGATAGCTGAAGCCGCGAAGAGCGGCAGCAACACCCTCGTGGTCCTCCCCACCGCTCTCGGCAAGACGGTGATCTCCGCGCTCGTCGCTGTCGATACCCTGTACAACTACAGGGACAAGAGGGTTCTCGTCATGGCCCCGACCCGGCCGCTCTGCATGCAGCACTTCGAGACGTTCCGGGGGGTCATCAGGCTGCCCGAGGACGACTTCGTCCTCCTCACTGGCAAGACCGAAGCGGCATTCAGGGAGGCGGTGTGGAACGGCAGGTCGAGGATGGTCTTCGCCACCCCGCAGGTCGTCAGGAACGACCTTCTGGCAAAGAGGATGTCGCTGAGCTCCTTCGGCCTCCTCGTGTTCGACGAGTGCCACAGGTCCGTCAAGGACTACGCCTACACGGAGGTCGCGAGCCAGTATGCGAAGGGCTCGGGGTACCCCCTCATCCTGGGCATGACCGCTTCTCCCGGCTCTGACCTCGAGAAGGTCAGGATGGTCTGCGAGTCGCTCTTCATAGAGCACGTCGAGCACAGGAGCGACGATGACCCGGACGTCAGGCCCTACATCCAGCAGATAACCGTAGAGTCGAAGACGGTCGACCTGCCCCCGGCCTACCAGCCGGTAAAGGACGTGCTGAGGGGCATGCTGGACGACAGGGTGAGATGGCTCCAGGCCAAGGGACACCTGAAGGGCGTCTTCAAGAGCGTGTCAAGGATGCAGCTGATCGACCTCGGTGCAGAGCTGAGGTACAGAGCCGAGATGATGAGCGTAGAGGAGGAGAGGGGGCCGATCTACGCCGTGATCTCAAGGCAGTCATCGGCCCTGACCATGTTCCACATGATCGAGCTCCTCGAGACCCAGGGCGCTTACACCCTCAAGGCTTTCATCGACAGGATGGTCGAGGACAGCGAGAGGAAGAGGAGCCACACGGCCCTGATGCAGGACCGGGCGTTCGCGAGCGTCCGCGGCCTGCTGGAGGACGGAGGCCTCGTGGAGCATCCAAAGGTCGACGCGCTGAAGAGCCTGCTCGAAGCACAGTTCAGGACGATTCCGGATTCAAGGGTCCTCGTCTTCACCCAGTACCGGGACACGGCCGCACACCTTGTTGAAGTCCTGAACAAGGTAGCTGGAGTCAGGGTGGAGAGGTTCGTCGGTCAGGCATCGAAGCTCCACGACAAGGGCCTGACGCAGGACCAGCAGGCCTCTCTGATAAGGGACCTGAGGAAGGGGTACGTGAACACCCTCGTCGCCACCTCGATAGCCGAGGAAGGACTGGACATACCCCAGGTGGACCTCGTCGTGTTCTACGAGCCGATACCTTCCGAGATCAGGTACATACAGAGGAGGGGGAGGACGGGCAGGAAGACGGCCGGCAGGGTGGTCATCCTCGCAGCCCAGAACACGTACGACATGATCTACCTCTACGCGTCGCAGAACAGGCTAGAGAGGATGAAGAGCATAGCGGAGAGGTTGAACACCATCCTGAAGCCCGTGCTGCGGATCAGGCCG
>PLUF01000051.1:0-18484 GCA_003164815.1 Candidatus Gagatemarchaeum stordalenia | reverse complement strand
GTGCTCGGAATCGATAACGAAGCGCTGTACTCTGAGATGGAGGAAGAGGAAGGCTATCCCCGCAGCGTGGTCAAGGTCGCCCTGGCGAGGCTTGTGAAGGCAAAGCACCTTGCAGATCCGAAGGGCGGCTCGTCATCTTCAATCGCGTTCAGGGAGATTCCCGGCACGACAAAGATGAACATCGAGGTCGAGAAGGTGGTGTCCGGGCACGCAATCGTCTGGGTGGACGGGAAGTGGAGAGCGAGGCTGCTTCCGGAGAACTACAGCGGGCCCAGGGAGCTGATCAAGAAGGGAAGGAACTTCGAGGCGCTCTGCTCGCTCTACGACGATTCGGGAGTGCTCTGCGTCAACGTGAGGCAGGTCGTGAAAGCGCTGTAGCGTCTACCCCTGGGAATCCTCTCAATCGGGTTTGAAATTATGGTTGCTGCCCTGAACCTTCAGCCGGTGCGGGGGGGAATTACTGGATTGCCGCAGTCGGGCAGTATCGGGGGATGGCGCCTGGAACTTCAGGCGTGAGGCACAGACGACGGCCCGCATCAATGTTGGAGCCGGAGGCTCGACATTACACCATCATCTTCTGACGTAAGTTGGGCCGCCAGATACGTCTCGGTGATGGTCCAGCGCTTGATTTCTTGGGTTTTGTGTGACCGCCCTATGCGCTCCACGTGAGGCTGAGCCTTTCAAGTCTGCGCATCGCATCGACCTTGCAGCTGCGCTCGACCTCGGTTGCTTCGAGAAGTTCTCGAAGAAAGCTTATCGTGCCGTCCATCGCAGGCCGATTCACCGGAAACGGGACACCATCCTTCCCACCGTGGGCAAAGCTGAACTTTACTGGGTCCCTCCAGGAGACCTCCGCTCCATAGACTAGCTGGGCCACAAGCGCGAGAGCACGTATTGTCGCGGGTCCGACTCCCCTGAACGCAAGTAGCTCTTCGTAATCCCGCGGTTGGGTGTCATAGAGCTGCCGAAAGAGCTCCCAATCCAGGTGCGCTGGCATCTCATAAGCCGACGTGACGGGAACGGAGCAGCTCTCGCCGCCGCCTGTCCAGCAATCGAGAGGGATGCAGTTCGACCCAATCTTCCTGATGGAAGAGATGAGGTTGGCCGGGTTTTGCTTCACGAGGTCAACGCACACGCTTCTGTTGTCCTCGGCCTCCCTAGCGGTCATGTTCAGCACCGATTCGACTACCGAGTCTCCTACGATTCCATCGTGAGGCTCAACGACATAGTCTTTCACATGCTCAGACAGCCAATGATAACGCCGTGCAGATCTGTCCGACGAGTTCATACCTTGCTGGACGACTGCCCATTTGCCACGTTCGGAAAACAGGAAAGAGTGATGGTATAGTGGGTAGCCGGCTTGGATGGCTGTGTTGTCGACCTTTGCGCAGATTCTGCTCGCATATTTCAGTTCCTCGAGCATCGATGTCGACAGGCCCATGGCCAATCCCGCCTTCTCGATATGTGCAGGAGTATTCCGGGATGCCTTTCCCTTGCCGCCGACAATCTTGAGGCCGTGTTTCTCAGGCGTAATGACGTCCTTCATTATTCCCAGGGTCACGGTCGTGAGACCTGAAGAGTGCCAGTCGAAACCGAGCACGCACCCTAGTGCCTGAAACCAGTATGGGTCAGCGACGCGCTCGAGGAACCCGTCAGGTCCACGTTCCAGCACGGTTAAGCGGACCACCTCATCAGCCAGGGGCTTCATCTTCTTCGTGAGCCAAGCGGGGGCGTGCCCTCCGTGGAGAGGCAGAACGACGTAACCTGTCTTTCTCATATTTCGACTCGATCGCGGTTAGTTCATTCTTGCCGATGCATATATGGACAACGATGGACTAAATGCTTCTCGTTGGATAATCTGTTTGCGGCTGCAATAGCCGTCCTGCAAAGATCCCTAGCCGAAGTGACCGAAGTACCCCTTCTAAAGTTCATTGCGCCGCTTCACAGGGGCAGCAGAATCAAGATTCAGAAGGAGACGAGACGGAACCGAACCATGAATCTGGTTCTGGTGCGTCTTCGGGAGAAGAGCCATTTTGGATCGGGGGTGGTGCGAGTCAGGAGATATCAGACGAATCGGAAAATTGGCGCGTTACCGCCTATGCCTTTTTGCTTCAGTGCGGCCGTTTGAATGATGTCCTTGATGTTGACATTCCCTGCGACTTGGAAATCCAAGACACCTGCGGAATACAAGGCAAGGAGAACCGAAACCAAATCCTTAATCTGCATATTCAGGCTAAGCCGGGTGTTGATTTCCTCTGCGTAGAACCAGTACGGTTGGTTCTGTTGAAGGAGCTGAACTATCGCTTGAACCTGAGTCCATGTTGCCATGCCTTAGCCTTCATAGTCAAAGGATGAAATCACTTCTTAGTTGCTTATCGCGGGTCTCGGCTGGGAGGCGCAGAGAGCCAACGAAGTTAGGGAGGTCGCGTTGCAAATACTTGAAGGCCGAAACCTTCGGTCAGGTGGGTATTCGTGGGCCCCAAACATCTTGGATACGTGGCGTGAGGAAGCAAAGGATTCAGGTAAATGAAGCGATTGCGGCCTGATGAACAATCTCAGTGGCTTAATTTCGAGAACGCTTCATGCATTTTAGAACAGCGTATGAACTGAGAACATAAAGGTCACACAGGTCACACCAAAGACTGCGAGCATGATCTCTTGATAGTTGAAGAAAAGCATCGTTACGAATACAAACGGTCTTGAGCGCCCCACCAAGGAGCT
Source organism: Candidatus Gagatemarchaeum stordalenia (assembly GCA_003164815.1). Lineage (GTDB taxonomy): Archaea > Thermoproteota > Nitrososphaeria > Nitrososphaerales > Gagatemarchaeaceae > Gagatemarchaeum > Gagatemarchaeum stordalenia. The sequence continues at coordinate 15,763 of PLUF01000051.1, read as the reverse complement.
CCAATCTAAGTGTCTGAGCAGCCACGAGTTCGGATTTTTGAGTGGAGAATTATCAGAGTCTCTGTTATTGCTATGGCGACAAAGAGGACGAGGAGTGTTAAATCGCCCGAAATGATATAGTTTAATGAAATCGCGGTAGGAATTACGGGGTGGAAGGGAATCAGAAATGCGATAAAGAGGGCTGCCAGTAGAAGGGCGGTGAACACCATTGCCCATTTGTTCCTTCTCTTCACCGGTGGAAGAATTCTTAGATTGAGATAGTATCCGATTATGGGAATCCAGAAGCTTCTGGGAAAGTTAGGATGGTCTCCTCGCTTCGGTTGCATAATTCCTGCACGTTGGGCAGCATTCAGAAGGTTAAATCTCCGTCTACTTCGTCAGTGCCGCGGACATTTAGTTCCCTGAAATTCACCTAATCAACAGGAAATCGGCTCGCCCTTTGGACATTTACTTTGCGAAACTGTTCGTGAACCCGTGACATCTACTTTGCAAACCTACACCCACTTTGCTCTACTCTTCATCGCGCTTCACCGTCGCGGCGTTCAGGACGATCTTTGCCGGGTCTTTCGATTACCGGGTTCTAGTGTTGAAGAATTGAGTTAGTCGAGATTTGTTCCTGTTTCCGACGATGAAATATACCCCTGAAGCCATCTCCCGGGCGAGATTCGGGCCGGAAACGTAATTGAGGTCCAAATCGGACTAAAATCGACGAATTGGCTGGTTAACAGTGAACTAATATCCTACTGTTTTAACTTTTGCATCCAGGGGCCCTGAAACGGTCTTGACGAAGCTTATATCTCGTCCACGCCCGCGCAGCCGCGTGCGTTCCGACCTTCACATGATGGAGCTTCCGCACAGGATCATGATCGGGCAGGACGTCCTCAGGCTGCTGGGAAAGTTCATAGAAATGCCCAGGAGCGCCGGGATAGTGGTCGCCTCGGGACTCAACGTCCAGCAAAGGGTCCGGGAGGTGGTGGCCGCTTCGCTGGAGGGGCGCGTCAGCTGGGTCGACGTAAAGTTCTCCGACATGAAGAACGTCCGCTCGGTCATGCGCGCCTCGAGGGAGGCGAAGTGCATAATCGGACTCGGGGGAGGAAAGTCGGTGGACGTAGGTAAGCTGGCGGCTTCAAAGCTGAACCTGCCGTTCTTCTCCGTCCCCACGAGCGCGTCTCACGACGGCATCGCGAGCCCCTTCGCCTCGATAAGAGGGACCGAGAAGCACTACTCTATAAAGTCCAAGCCCCCGCTCGGGATACTCGCAGACGTCGACGTCATCGCCGCCGCGCCACCACGGCTGTTCTCCGCGGGCTGCGGCGACCTCGTGGCGAAGCTGACCGCGGTCAAGGATTGGCAGCTCGGGCACGAGGCGGACGGCGAGTACTACGGAGAGTACGCCGCCAACCTCGCAATGATGAGCGGGCGGCTGATAATCGACAACTCGAAGAGGATGGGCAGGTGTGACACGTCGGCCGTCCGGGACCTCGTCGAGGCCCTGATCAGCACCGGCGTGGCCGCCGGTATCGCCGGAAGCAGCAGGCCGTGCAGCGGCTCCGAGCACCTCTTCAGCCACGCACTGGACGTGATCTCCCCGGGCAACGGGCTGCACGGGGAGAAGTGCGGCATAGGCACGATACTGGCCGCGAACCTCCAGGGGCTCGACTGGCGCGCGATAAGGGGGGCGCTGAAGAACGTAAAGGCCCCGACGACGGCGGCGGAGATCGGTGTCTCGGACGGTCAGATCGTCGAAGCGATCGTCCGGGCCTCGGATATCCGCCCCGAACGCTACACAATCCTCTCTAAGGTCAGGCTGACGAGCCGCACCGCGCGGGCGCTTGCGACAGAGACCGGCATTATCTAGGCTTTGGACTCTACGACCGGTTCTTCCTTCTTCACTTCGGGCTGAGAGGCCGCCTCCTTTGCTTCCGCGGCCTTCTCTTCCTTGGCGTCGCCCTTCTTCGCGTAGATCTCCTTGAACGTCACCTTCGTGACCGAGGGGAGGAAGTGCACGGCGTCGTTGGCGACACCCCGCTTCGTGACCTGGAGCCCCTCCGCCATGAACGCGGGCTCCGGGATCTCGACAGTCAGTTCGGTCGGCTCGAGTGTGAACTCGACCTTGTCCCCGAGCTCTCCCGGGAACCTCCTCTTGATCAGTGAGCGGACCTTCTCCTCCTCCGTCTCGACCTTCCTTACTACCTCCACGTCGTAGATCAGGGTCTTTCCTGCCAGTCGGTGGTTGAAGTCGACCTGTGCCCTACCGGACCCGATGAACCTGACGACCCCCATCCTGTTGTCGACCTCGACGACGTCCCCGACCGTCAGTTCGCCAGCCTTCTCGCCGAACTTCCGGATCGGTATCATGCGGAGCAACGAGGGGTCCCTGTCTCCCCAGGCCTTCTCGGGGGCGAGCTCGACCGTCTTGCGCTCCCCGGAGTCCATCTTGCTGATCTGCTCGTCCAAGCCCTTCAGGACCCAGTCCTCTCCCACGGACACGAGCCTTGGCTCGTACCTCCTCTCAGAATCGTAAATGTTGAGCTTCTTCGCCTCCTCCTCCACGGTGCTCTCTATGGCCTCGCCGGTGTCCTTCACCTTGGCCGTGTAATTTACATAGATTAGGGTGCCTTTCTCAAATGACATTTCGTTTGAAGCACCACCGTGTTTTTGGCTCGCTTTAAATCCTTTAACTGGAGGCGTCGAGGACGGCTGCTAGCCGTTCCAAGTCGACCTGATGCCCGGATTTGGTCAGGGTTAGGGCCATGGCAGCGGCGGTCCGGTTGACGTGCGCGGTGCTCACCTCCCCCATGTTGCCGATCCTGAACATCTTGGACTTCATGGCGCCGAAGCCCGCGCCGATGACTATGTCGTGCTCCTCGTTCATCCTCTTCCTGAAGAGCTTGTCGTCGAGCCCGTCGGGGTAGAGCCCTGCGATCACGGTGTTCGACCTGAACCTCGGATCGGCGAAGGCCTTCAGGCCCATGGCGTCCAGCACAGAATAGAACCTGCCGGCGAGCCGCGAATGCCTCTCGACCCTCTTCTCGAGCCCCTCCTCGATGAGCATGTCGAGTGCCACGTCGAGCGCGTAGTAGAGTGAGATTGCCGGGGTGAAGGGCGTCTCACCGTGGGCCAGGAAGTCGAGCTGCCTCCCCAGGTCGAAGTACCTCACCCTCGGGGGGTCCTTCCTGACGTACTCGGCCGCCTTCTTGCTCATAGATAGCAGGGAGAGTCCGGGCGGCGCCGCCAGGCACTTCTGGCTGCCGGTCACACAGACGTCGACGCCCCACTTGTCCACCGGGATGGCGTAACCTCCTAGGCTGGAAATCGCGTCGACCACATAGAACGCCCCCCTCTCGGCCGCTACCTTCCCCAACTCCTCCACGTACGGGACGGTGCAGCCCGTGCTCGTCTCGTTGTGAACCAGATAGACCGCCTTGAGGTTGGCCGTCCTGCGGATGGCCTCCGTGACGGCGTCGAGGCTCGGGACCGTCCCGAACTCCGACGTGACCCTGATGGCCTCGCCGCCTGCGAGCTCGACCGCCTCTGATAGGCGCGAGCCGAACTCACCATACACGGGCACAACCACCTTGTCGCCAGGCCGGACGATGTTCCAGACCGCCGCCTCGACCCCTCCGGTTCCTGAGGCGCTCAGGATGAGCGGGCTCTCGGTCGTCTGGAAGAGGTGCTTCGACTTCTCGGTGACCTCCTTCAGGAGGGTCGTGAAGGTCTCGCCCCTGTGGTTGATCATCGGCTTGATCATGGCGTCCATCACCCTGTCGGGGACGTTGGTGGGGCCTGGCAGCATTATGAGCTTCCTCTTCGGGTAGTCCATCCTAGGCCGCCTCCGTGTCCTTCGTTATCATGCTCCGGACCCTGCCGACGCCGTCCAGCTCCCTGACCATCCGCTCCACCGCTGGGGGCACTAGGGTCTTCCAGTCCTTCCGCTCCAGGATCCTGGCCCTGATGTTCGTGGCGGAGTACTCGCTTCGGTTGAGGTACGGTATCGGCGTCACCTTGATTCCCTCCTCCTTGAGGAGGCGTATCGTGAGGCTGTCGTTGGAGTAGACGATGTCAAACCTGGGGACCGTCGACCTCAGGGTCGCCGTCCAGACTGAGTGCGACTGCGCGTCGTTGATGGGTATGAGCATCCACCTTCGAGCGTCGACTCCCGCCTCGTTCAGTGCCGCCTTGATCATCATTATCCGTTCGCCCGCCGTGAACGGGTTGTCTCGCTCGTGGCTCCTCTGCGCGCTCCCCACCACGATGTAGAGGTAGTCGACGTGCTTGAGGGCGTACTTCACCGCGGCGAGGTGTCCGTTGTGAAATGGCTGAAACCTCCCCACGAAGAGTCCCACCCCACTCTTGGGCATCTCTTCAATCCGAGTTTCGTTGACTATTTAAGCGGTTTTCGGGATGGCGCGTCCCTGCAGGCTTTCTTGGAGGCATGGGTTGACTTTTCTTGAGATCGACGGTTCGTTCGGCGAGGGCGGAGGGCAGACCGTCCGGACCGCGACCTTCTTCTCCATTATACTCGACCGGCCGATCCGTGTCACGAAGGTCCGCGCCGGCCGCAGGGTGCCGGGCCTCAGACCGCAGCACGCCGCTACGCTCGAGATACTCCGCAAGGTCTGCGGCGGGACGCTCGAAGGCGGTGGGATAGGGTCCACGGAGTTCACCTTCACCCCGGGCCTGCCCGAGAGCAGGTCGCTCTCTCTCGACATGGGCACCGCGGCGAGCATAACGCTCGTCCTCCAGGCGCTGGTCCCGGCCATCTCGCTCGCAGGCGTGGGGCTCGAGCTAGAACTCGTCGGAGGCACCGACGTCCCGTGGAGCCCGACTTCCGACTATGTGAGCACGGTGCTCTCGCCGAGCCTGAAGAAGATCGGGATCGTCTTTTCGTTGGAGGTGAAGAAGAGAGGGTACTACCCGAGCGGGGGCGGCAGGGCGGTCGTACACATCGAACCGTGCCAGGGCGTGCTGCCCCTGGACCTGCCGAGCCGGACGCACGACCCTGCGATCTCGGTAGTCAGCAGAGCGGGCATGCTTCCGAGCCGCGTCCCGGAGCAGCAGCTATCCTCGGCGGTCTCGGAGCTCTCCCGGTTCGGCCTGTCGGCCAGCGTGGTCGATGTCCACCTCGAGGAGTCCCTGTCTCCCGGGAGCTCCATCCTAGTCAGCGCGGTCGACGACTCCTGTTTCATCGGGTCGGACTCGATCGGGGCGCGCGGGAAGCCCGCGCTGAGGGTAGGGTCCGAGGCGGCTTGGCGGTTCGGGAAGTCCTTCTCCACGGGCGCCTGCGTGGACCCCCACCTGGCGGACATGCTCGCCCCGCTCCTCTGCCTCGCGAAGGGCCCCTCGTCGCTCGTGACCCCCGAGGTCACGGACCACCTCAGGACGAGCCTGCACGTCGCACGGCAGTTCATGAAGGTGGATTACTCTGTGGAGCCCCGTGGGGCCGCGTCGGTGCTCTCGATCAAACCGAACGAGCAAAATAGCTAATAAGGTGCCGGCGGCGGCTTCTCTCGGTCGTTTACTTGTCATTCGATGCTTACATCCCCGGTGCCACCGCGGTGGGAATCACCTACAAGGACGGAGTAGTGCTCGGCGCAGAGAGGAGGATAACGCTCTCCAATTACGTGCTCAGCAAGTCAGGGAGGAAGGTCTTCAAGGTTACCGACAGCACGGGTGCCGCCTGCGCCGGCATGGTCGGGGACATGCAGAACCTCGTGCGCCAGGTCGGGGTCTACACCAAGCTCAAGGAGCTCGAGGTCAAGAGGACGCTGCGCCCCGGCGCGGTCGCGAAGCTCATGTCGGTTATCATGTTCGAGCAGAGGTACGCCCCATTCATCACCCAGGTCATCCTGGGGGGGATCGACGTCAAGCCTAAGGTCTGGGTCCTCGACCCGCTGGGGTCGGTCATCGCCGATGAGTATGCGGCGGTCGGGACCGGCGCCGAGATGGCGGTCGGTGTGATCGAGAGCGCGTTCGCCCCGGCGCTATCGTACAAGGACGCCAAGGAGCTTCTGATCACCTCAATCAGGGCGGCCATCGCCAGGGACTCGATGAGCGGCAACGGAATAGACATCCTCACGATAGACAAGTCCGGAATCAAGGAAGACGAAGCAGAAGTCTAAGCCTCTCCCCATCCCTTCAGTTCAGGATGACGCTAGAGCCAAAGACTCCTACGCGGAGTCCTGGCACGCGAATGTGCGAGAGATTACTCCGGGACGCTCTCGGAGTGCAGCTTCCCGTCCTTCAGGGAGAGGAAGAGGTACCTGTTGTCCTCGAAGACAAGCGTCAGTTCGTTCTCCTTCTCAGATACGGTAAGCAGCCTCTTCTCGACAATGCCGTCGAACTTGGCCATCGAGTCGGACACCTTCCAATCTCGATATTTCTGTCTTGTGTAGCTATTCTATGAACGAGGTGAGCTTCGAGTTCTTCTGCGAAGCGAACTGTTCGACGCTCTTTCCCGTGGCGCCCCTCACCAGGTCCCGGACGACTTCGTCCATGCTCTTGGCCCGCCTCTGTTCCTTGATCAGCTTGAGGACCCTGTGCGTGTCCCCGTGCACCTTCACGCTCTTGATTACGAGCATCCCCTGTCTTCTCTAGGAAGTCACTTGAATACTTTATTGACTCAGTATCGTCGCGAGTTCATCATTTTCCCATGGAGCTATCCCGGGATCAGACTGGGACGGCGTAAACCTCATCGTCCTCGGAGACCGCTTTGGCGCTTCTTTTAGGTTTTATGCGCGGCGCGTGGGACCCCGGCCATGCTACCCCTAAAGGGAATCAGGGTTCTCGACATAACCCGGCTGCTCCCGGGAGGATTCTGCACGTACCTGCTCTCCTCCTACGGAGCCGAGGTCGTCAAGGTGGAGGAGCCCGGGCTCGGGGACTACATGCGCGACCTCCCTCCCCTGGTCGAGGGAACGAGCCTCGTCCACACTATGATTAATAGAGGCAAGCTGAGCGTCGGTATCGACCTGAAGAACCAGGAAGGCAAGGAGGTGCTTCGGAGGCTCATCGAGCGGTCCGACGTCTTCTTGGAGGGCTTTCGCCCCGGGGCGGCAGAGAGGCTGGGCTTCTCCTTCGAGGAGGTGAAGAAGCTCAACGCCAAGATCGTCTACTGCTCGATTTCGTCGTTCGGCCACGGTTCCCCCATGAGCTCGATGCCTGCCCACGACCTGAACATCGAGGCGATGAGCGGGCTGATGGGCTCGGTGAGGAGGCCCGAGGTCCCGTACGTGCAGCTGGGCGACTACGTGTCGGGGATGTACGCGGCCCTGGGAATCATGGCTGCGTTGCAGAGAGGGACCAGGAGGAGGGCAGAGTACGTCGACGTACCAATGGTGCAGTCGATAATGTCGATGCTCATGCTGCCCGCTTCGTCGTACTTCGCGACCGGAAGACCGCCCGCCCGCGGGCAGAGCCTGGTCTTCGGCTCGGAGCCGTATTACGGTGTCTATGAGACTGCAGACGGGAGGTATCTTGCGGTGGCCGCGATTGAACCCCCTTTCTGGGAGAACCTTATGCGCGAGCTCGGTCTCTCCCACCTCTCAAGCCTGCGGTCGGGGACCAGGCGCGAGCGGTCCAGCCTAGCGAAGGAGATGAGGAAGGTCTTCGCCTCCAGGACGCAGGAGGCCTGGTCTGCGCTCCTGATGGGGAGGGACACGTGCGTCACGCCAGTCTTGGACATCGACGAGGCGCTGGATTCCGGATGGGCGAAGGCGTCCGGAGTCGTCGGGAAGTCCGGGGGCAGACTGGTGCTGAACCAGCCTCTCAGGTTCAGACCAACGCGCGCGGGAGGAGGCGCGCCATCGCTCGGAGAGCACACGGGTCGCGTCCTGCGCCGTCTCGGTTACGGAGTCCAGGAGATCGAGCGCCTACGTCTGGCAGGCGCCGTTGCCTAGCAACACGCGGATCTCGCGGCGCTCCCGAGATCCCTCCGCCCCGGCCAGTCCCACCCGGCGACCGTCGCATCATGTTTACAAACCCCGCGGACTTGGAACTCGACGGTTGGAAGATTGATAGCTCAGATTCGGAGTGTCGGCGTCTTGGGCGCGGGTACGATGGGCCACGGGATCTCGGAGGCCGCGGCCCTCGCGGGGTTCGACGTCACGATTTACGACGTACGGCAGGATTTCTTGGACTCTGGCCTCGAGAAGATCCGCTGGAGCGTCTCGAAGCTCGAGGAGAAGGGCGTCCTCTCTCCTGGGAAGGGCGCGGAGGTTCTCGCAAGGATCCACACGACGCTCGATTTGCACGCCATGGCGCCGCTCGACCTCATCATCGAGGCCGTCCCAGAGGAGCTCACCGTCAAGACCAAGGTCTTCCAGGAGATTGACAGGGAGAACAAGACCGCGTTCCTTGCGTCGAACACCAGTACGATACCGATCACCGAGATCGCAGCGGCGACCTCGAGGCCGCAGCGGTTCGTGGGAATACACTTCTTCAACCCGCCCGTACTGATGCCCCTTGTCGAGGTGATACGGGGAGAACTTACCGACCAGGAGACGGTCGACGCCGCGGTCTCGTTCTCGAAGGCGCTGGGGAAGCAGGTCGTACTCTGCAGGAAGGACGTCCCCGGGTTCATCGTCAACAGGATTCTTGGCCCGCTGCTGAACGAAGCCGCCTGGACGGTGGGCCGCGGCCAGGCGACGGTCGAGCAGGTTGACTCGGCCGCCGTCTACAAGACCGGCCTCCCGATGGGCCTCTTCGAGCTGGCGGACTACACCGGAATCGATGTGATTTACAAAGCGGCCGAGGCGGTGAAGTCGCGGGAGCCCGCGGCGCTGGCCCCCGCCCCGCTCTTCAGCGAGAAGTACAGGCAGGGCAAACTCGGGAAGAAGACGGGAGAAGGATTCTACAGTTACGGGAAGGCGAGCGGCAGACCTCAGATCACGAAGGAGGCCGGAGAGAGCGTCGACCCATTGTCGTTCTTCTGCGTGGCGGTCAACGCGGCGGCGTGGCTGGTCAGGAACCAGGTCTGTTCCGAGGAGGACCTGGACCTCGCGGTCAAGCTCGGACTGGGGTTCCCGGACGGACTGCTCCGGATGGCAGACAGGTGGGGGATAGACAGGATCGTCGCGGCACTTAGGGAGAAGCAGAGCCTCTATGGGCCCGAGTACGCGCCCGACCCTCTCCTCGAGGAGATGGCCAGGAGCGGCTCGCTCGGCGCCGCCACGAGGAAGGGGTTCTACGACTACTCCACCAGCGAGAAGAGGCTCGAGGAGCTCATCCTGAGGAAGGCCCCGCCCCTCGCCTGGGTCTCGCTGAACCGGCCGCACAGGCTCAATACTATAACCCCCAAGATGACGGAGGAGCTGGAAGCGGCAGCTAGGGACCTCGCCGCCGACGGCTCGATAAGGGTCGTGATCCTGGCCGGAGAGGGAGAGAAGGCCTTCAGCGCGGGCGCGGATCTCACGAGCTTCGGATTCAGCTCTCCCGTGAAGGCGTTCGATGCGTCGCGCAGGATGTACGAAGTCTTCACCCTGTTCGAGACGATGCCCAAGCCCGTGATAGCCGCGATTAACGGCTTCGCGTTCGGAGGAGGGTGCGAGCTCGCCCTGGCCTGCGACTTCAGGCTTGCGTCGGAGTCGAGCCAGATAGGACTCACTGAGACGAGCCTGGGGATCATACCGGGGGCTGGAGGGACCCAGAGGCTGCTGAAGCTGGTCGGGCTGGCCAAGGCTAGGGAGATGATCTATCTCGGGAGCAGGCTCTCTGCGGGGGAGGCCCTGAAGGCAGGGCTGGTGGACAGGGTCTTCGCAAACGCGGATTTTCGGTCCGGGGTCGAGGAGTTTGCAAACAGGCTGGCGAAGCGAGCCCCGCTCTCGCTGAGGTTCTCCAAGCAGGCGCTGAACGTCGCGACCCAGTCTCCTCCAAACCAGGGCCAGTACTTCGAGGCGGGAGCGTTCGCAATGCTCCTCTCCACCCAGGACGCCTCGGAGGGGATAACCTCCTTCCTGTCCAAGAAAGAGCCTGATTTTAAGGGCGAGTGAACGGGTGGCTTCCGGCGCTCCGTCACCCTACTCGGCAGCCCTGTCGAACTCGCTCTTCCAGAACCTAATGGATAAATAGAGTCATCCGGGGCAATTTTTTTCATATCATGACTTCTCTGGAGATTCTCCTCAAACCGGAGCATGAGGAGCTCAGGAAATGGGCTAAGGATTTTGCAGCCCGAGAGGTCGCTCCGTTGGCCGAGGATATAGACAGGAACGACTATTATCCGAGGGAGCTCGTCAGGAAGATGGGGGAGTACGGGTTGCTAGGAATCAACGCCCCCACCGAGTACGGCGGTCTCGGGCTCGATCTGCTCAGCTCCGTCGTCGTCGGAGAGGAGCTCGCGAAGGTCAGCCTGTCTGCGGGCCTCCTGATCGGAGTGCAGAACGGACTTGTAGGCTACCCTCTTGCCCATTTCGGGACACCGGAGCAGAAGGAGAAGTTCCTCCCGAGGCTGGTCAAAGGCGAGATAATCGGGTGCTACGGCCTCACCGAGCCGGGCGCGGGATCTGACGCCGCCAACATCCAGACCAAGGCCGAGAAGGTAGGAGACTCTTACAAGATCAACGGGTCGAAGATCTGGATCTCGCAAGGGTTCTACGCGGACGTGGCCGTCATATTCACGAGGACGGGTACCGTGGAGGACAAGGCCGCCGGAATGAGCGCGTTCATCGTTGAGAAGGGGACGAAGGGTTTCGACGTTGGCGGCAAGCTCGAGGTGATGGGAGTGCGGGGCACCGGCACGGCGGAGCTCGTCTTCAGCGACTGCGTGGTGCCGTCCACCAACATGCTCGGCTCTCCGGGCGACGGTTTCCTGATCGCCATGGCGGTCCTCAACCAGGGTCGAGTCGGCGCGGCAGCGGGAGCGATCGGGGTGGCTGAGGCCGCGCTCGAGGCGAGCGTCTCATACTCCAAGAAGAGGGCCCTCTTCAACAGGCCGCTCAGCAAGCTCGAGGCGATTCGCTTCCTCATCGCGGAGATGGCGACCAGGGTAGAGGCCGCGAAGCTTCTCACGTACCACGCGGCCTACGTCAGCGACAAGGGCGAGGACTTCATCAAGGAGGCCTCGATGGCGAAGCTCTTTGCGACGGAGACGGCCGTCTGGGCCAGCGAGCGGGCCATCCAGATTCACGGTGGAATCGGTCTGAGTAAGCAGCTGCCGGTAGAGAGATACCTCCGGGACGCCAAGGTCCTGGACATCATCGAGGGGACATCCGAGGTCCAGAAGTGGATAATCTCGAGAGAACTGATCCGGGATTAGGCGCTCGAATTGAGACAAGTCGCGATAGTCGGCATAGGGCACTCGAAGTTCGGGCGCAGGACCGACGTAAACCTGGGCGAACTAGCGTTCGAGTCGATCAAGCAGGCCGTGCAGGACGCCGGGGTGGAGAAGAAGCAGATCGAGAACGTGACCGTGGGGAGCGCCGGCGGCTGGTACGAGGAGTCGCTGCCCGCCGTGATTGTAAACGAGTACGCCGGATTCGACAAGGTCGGGACGATGAGGGTCGAGGCGGCGTGCGCGAGTGGGAGCGCCGCGGTCAGGTCCGCCTACCTAAGCATCGCCAGCGGGGAGGCAGAGATCGCGCTCGCGGTCGGGCTCGAGAAGATGACCGAGGTCGACACGCTGACCTCCGTCGAGTTGATGGGGCGGGCCGGGTCCTACGTCTGGGAGTTCGAGAACTACGGCATGACCTTCCCCGCATACTACGCCCTCCACGCCGTCGCCCACATGAAGACCTTCGGGACGACCGAGGAGGACATGGCCCGGGTCGCCGTCAAGGCTCACCACTACGCCTCGATGAACCCGCTCGCTCAGTTCCAGAAGGAGATAACGCTGGAGAAGGCTCTCTCTTCTCAGGTCGTCTCGTGGCCCCTCAAGCTCTACGACGCGTGCCCGATAAGCGACGGCTCGGCGGCCGTGGTCCTCGCGAGCGAGGACGCGGCGCGCAAGCTCTCGGACACCCCGATTTGGATCAAGGGGATAGGGGTCTCGTCGGACTCTGCGAACCTCAGCAGGAGGGATGGATACGTTGGCCTCGCGGCCACCGTCGACGCGTCACGCAAGGCGTACGCGCTCGCAAAGATAACGCCGGCGGACCTTGACGTCGCGACCTGCCACGATTGTTTCACCATCGCCGAGATCATGGCCTACGAGGACCTCGGATTCTGCGCGAAGGGGGACGGCCCGAAGCTCCTCAGGGACGGCCAGACCGAGATCGGGGGAAGGATACCCGTCAACGTGGACGGCGGCCTCAAGGCAAAGGGGCACCCAGTGGGCGCGACGGGGGTCTCGATGATGGTCGAGGTCTCTAAGCAGCTCCGCGGGGAGGCTGGGAAGCACCAGGTCCCGGTCAAGCACGGGAATGGTCTGGTGCACAACGTCGGCGGCACAGGACACTACTGCTACGTGACAGTCTTGTCGAGGGATCAATGATGATGGACTCCGAACCCCCAACCTTGCACTCGCGCAGGACCCTGAGCCTCCGTTTCAACATCCCGATTTCCAAGACCCACCAGTTCTGGGACTCCCTGCGGGACGGCAAGTTCGTGACCACGAAGTGCCGTGGCTGCGGGATGGTCAGCTTCCCTCCCCAGTCTGACTGCCCGGAGTGCATGAGCGGAGACGCGGAGTGGGTCGACCTGGGGACCGAGGCCGAGCTCGTCACATTCACCTACGTCCAGGTCACTCCGACCAGCTTCGTCGCGAACGACCCATACCTCGTCGGCATCGGCAGGCTCGGCAACGGACTGAAGGTCCTGGCGTGGATCGAAGGAACTACCCTCGAGAAGTTGACCCCGGGAATGAAGCTGAAGGTCGAGTTCAGGAAGACCGGCGACGGCTCGTCGTACTACGTCTTCGTCCCTGCAACCTAGAACTCTACGGGCACCGAGCGGATTACCTCGGCGATCCTCGTGAACCTGTCCTTGTAGAACAGTATCTTGGTGATGGAGCCCCTGAACTTCAGCTGTCCCTTCAGGACCGCCGACTGCAGGTCGACCTCGCCCTTCGCCACCTTCGTCCAGACGTCGTAGGTCCCCTCGAACGAGAATTCCACGCTGACGCCCGGCTCGGTCTTGGAGATGGTCGTGACCCCGTCCTCGACCTTGATCAGGAAGAGCGCGCTGCGGTCAGGCGCGCTGAGGAGTATGGTAGTCTTGATTCCCTTCGTGTCCTGCTGCCACTTGGGGTCAGCCGTCAGCTTCAGCTCTACCTCTTTGAAGTATTCTTCCGTGAAGTACTTGTCCATCCAGCGCCTGCTATCGTTCTACCAGTCTTTTGAGCTTGCTGATTGAGCCGGAGACTCGCCTGGTGACAAGCGCGGTCTCGCCGATCCTCATGGAGAGGGTCTGCTCCATCTCCGCCAGACGGATGTGGTCCGTCCGGACTATCACGCTGTCCTTCACCCATACGACCCTGTTCTTCCCCAGGTCAGGGTACCTCTCGAATATCATCCGCGTGAACTCCTTCTGCGTCTCCGGGTCGACCGACCGGTCGCTGGAGAGGAGAAGGTACCTCTTCCTCCCGTGGGAGGCCGTCAGCGCTCGTCGCCCTCCATCATCCTCTCATAGAACTGTCCGGGAGGCCCCTTCATCATGAAGTGCCTTGGCTTCACCCTGATCCTCACCGGATCGCTCGACGACAGGGTGGCCATCCCGCTAATGAGCGTCTGCTTGTTCAGCCTGACGTAGAGCGCGCCGTGCTCGTCCAGGTAGGCGCCGAGCTCCCTCAGGAGCTCCCTCCTGCCGGTCTCTCCGAGCAGCGAAACCAGCGCTCGGAAGGAGGTCCAGGCCTGCTCCCCCGTGAGGTGCCACTTCAGGTCAAGGATCGTGTTTCCAAAATATCCCTCGAGGTCCTCGCTCTCCGGGTCCTGCTGGAGGCCGAAGGACCGCACGATGGCGCTGCGCACCTTCTCCTCGTCCTCGGTGGCCTGCACGAAGCAGGAAATTTCCAGCGCCTGGATCCCTCGTTGCACGAACGGTCTCTTCACCCACAGCTTCCTGGCTTCGTTGATAACTTTAACCCCCGGGTTATAAGCCCCACTGATAGCCTCGAAGGTCCCCGATCCCTGGTCATCGCCATCCGTCCACGGAGAATCGAGGGGCGCCCTTGAATACGGCGATACCGGGTGGTAAGGGAGCCGCAGGAACCCACCTCTACGACCCTGATATTCTGATCAATCAAAGGGCTTAATCCATAATTAGACACACCCTAAGAGCAACTTTCGCCCACTCTCGTCCGCAAACGGGTTCGATTCCTGTCGGGCCCGCTCCAAATATTATATGCAGGCTCTGAATTTTCTTGGTCGGTTAGAGGTCAAATCGCGCGAAGAGGAAGTTCTCGGTGTAGGAGAACTGTGTCCCGTCCTTGAGGGTTCCGCTGATTGTGAGAGGATAATGCAGACCGCTGCCCACCTCGTCTGGGCGCGAGGGGACTACTTGCCGACGACTATCTCAATAGAGGATACATTCCTCATCTCGCCGGTCTCAAGGCTCTTGACCGTCTCCGTATCGATGCTGATGCTCTTGACGGTGAACACGCCGTTCCCGAGTCTCTTCGTCACGATCTCGGCCACATCAACTGCCCTGCCGATTGCGAGACCTCTGGCCTTGACCACCACCTCTCCGGCCTGCGATAGCTGCATCATGGAAGACATGGCATATTCCATGACTGGCTTCTTCCCGACGTAAATGTGGTTCCGTGGAGCTCCTACAGGGATAGTTGACACATGTCGTTGGGACTCTACCTCGGCTTCTGGGGTGAGTTTATGTTCCTCTGCGTTCGAGTTCTTGCTGCTTCTGATGGATGGCTCGCTGGACATGTTGGTAAGGGTTTTACTGCCTGCCGCTATTTAGGCATGCATGGACGTTTCTCCCATTTAGCTTGGGTCTCTAGGATACATCCTCCACCAGCTTGGCGTGAGTCTAACCCTCCCTCCTTCCCTGGCGCATTCGAGACAGCCCTTTGACCTGAGCGTAGCCGAGTCACCCGCGCATCTCAGTCGCGCTGTGAGGGCGATTTAGGGAGACCCGCACGTCGGGGATTGTCCAGGCCAGGTGTTGTACGTCGGTGATCTCGCAACGAGATACGGCTTCACCGATGAAGACGGTCGACAGCCACCGGCTTTCGGTCTCCCCAAAGGAACAACCTTGAGGGGATCGGTAGCGACCTCTGTAGTTCTGCGGCGAACGGGGTTTATTGCGCCTCCGCAGGGAGAAACCTATCCTGCGATTCTATTGCCACAATTCTGACAGTATACTGAGCTCGCTTCGATGGGAGTGCCACATTTTATGCAGTACCTTGACACCGCAGCGTTGCTCGTCCGTTTGGGAAGGTCATACCCGGCTACTTCCCTGAACTTTGCCCGGAAGACCCAGTCAAGGTAACCCAGGTTGTTCGGGTAGATGCTGATGAACTTGATGTTGTTCTGGTGGTACTTTGCCATCTTCCACTTCATCGACCGCTCGTACCGGGACCCTACGCGGGAGTCCTCGACGTCCAGCATCCCCCAGTACTCGACGTAGATCCCGTAGTCGGGAAGGTAGAAGTCGGGCCTGCTTATCCTGCGGCTGTTCCGCCTGTTCATCGCGTCGTGCTCGTAGACGTATCTGATGTTGTTCTGGTGGAAGTAATCCGCTATCCTCCTCTCCGAGTTGCTCCGGACCGTTTCGCCGCGCTGCGTTGCTGTCAGACCACCGTATGTCTTCGGAGGGGCGAAGATAGCGTGAGATCGGAGCCACTTTGCAATGTCTGCTACGACCACGACCAGCAAGC
>PLUF01000110.1 GCA_003164815.1 Candidatus Gagatemarchaeum stordalenia | reverse complement strand
GCGCCCTGGCCGGGAATTTCGTCGATTCGACTCGATTTCGAACCCGGGTCATCGCGGCTCCACGAAGAAGAGGGGTTTCCTCACCTCCTTGACAGCGCGACATACTGGGCCTCTATACTACCAGGGCTGCTCACACCCACGAAAGGTCTCCATATTAAAGCCTGATTCTGGAGTGCTAAAATCAGTCCCCGAACTACTCGTCCGTCGAACGGATCTCCCTCAGATTTGACGGATTAGGACCGACTCCGTAGGCTGTCAGTAGACAGAAAATGACCCGTGCACGGGATTCCCGTTGAACCATATTCTTTACGTGTGCTAACCTTATCTTTGCTGCCGTCGACTTTCCCCACAGGTGCGAGCGGTGAATTCGGGGACCGAGCCCAAGACGAGCAGCTTCACCTGGAAGGAGACGGGGAAGCTAGAATCGCAGCTAGTATCCGGAGGCGAGGTCGTCGGGACGATCCGATGGGACAGGGGTTGGAGTGCGCTGGCCACGGGCGAGTCCACGGAAGGGAGGTGGACCTTCAAAAGGGTGGGTCTCTTGGCGCCGAAGATAATGGTCCGTGCGTTGGGCTCGCAGGCTAACTCAGCAACACTGACAATCGCCTGGAGGGGCGGGGGCGTGATTGACCTCCCGACCGGCGAGTCGTTCCGGCTTGCCCCCAAAGGCTTCTGGAGGTCCGAGTGGGTTCTGACCGACTCCGACGAGAGACCGCTGATGACCATGAAGCCGAGCTTCGCGTGGGGCAAGGCAGGAGCCTCGGTAGAGGTTGAGCCGGCCGCCCTCTCCATTCGCGAACTATCTCTGCTTGTAGTCCTCTGCTGGTATTCGGTCCTGCTGATCTCCTATGACAACAGCGACGGGGACGGCTCGATCATCGCCTCCCTGGTCGCAACGGGCACCATCTAGGCTCGCTCTCGCAGGACCCGGGATGCTAGACTAGCTCTGATCGTGTGAGAGGTTACTTCCGAAGCTTCATGACAGGGTTCCTGAGCTGCCCGATTCCTTCTATCTCGATCTCTACAATCTCGCCGCCCTCGAGCGTGAAATCGTCCGGAGGGACTATGGAGGTCCCCGTCATTAGAAGCGTGAACCTCCTCAGAATGTTGTCGCGCTTCAGGAACTCGGCGAGCTCCGGGATCGACCTCTTCATCTGAGACGTGTTCACGGTCCCCCTGAACGCGACCTTGCCCTCCCGCAGGATCTTCATCTTGATCTCGAGATTGTGCGGGTCCGATATCTCGTCCGGGGTTGCGATGACGGGCCCGATCGCGGAGGAGCCGCGGTAGACCTTGGCCTGCGGGAGGTAGAGCGGGTTCTCTCCCTCGATGTCACGGGAGGAGACGTCGTTCCCTATCGTGTATCCGACGACCCTCGCCTCCTCGTCGAAGACGACGGTCAGCTCCGGCTCCGGGACCGACCACTTGCTGTCGCTCCTGACGCAGACGTCTTCCTCTGGACCCCTGCACCTGAGACCGGTGTCCTTGAGGAACAGTTCGGGCCTGACGGCCTCATAGACCCGGTCGTAGATGCCCTTCGATTTCGTCTCCGTCTCTCTCGCCTCTCTGCTCCTGAGGTAGGTGACCCCTGCGGCCCAGATCTCTGGGGATTGGAGCGGTATCCTGAGAAGCCTGTCGTCGTGCCTCACCTTCCTCGCCTTCTTCATCCCTGCCTCGATGTGGTCGAGCATCGCCGGGACGTCGGAGCCGGCCTTGGTGTAGGCGCTGTTGAGGGTCCTGAACCCCACCGGGTCGACCCCGGTAAGGTCGTAGAGCCAGCCCTCCTTTGTGACTCCGAAAGATATGCCGTTTGCAGACTGAAACCTACAGAGTTTCAAGAACCGGCAGAGGGGGTCGGCTCTGATTTAAGACGTTCTGAAGTCGCCGAAGCGCTGGCCGTCATCCGACCGCTATCGCTGAATCCTCAGGTTCTCCCCGGACGAGACGAGGCGGTCGATCTCCTCCTTGGTCGCGTAGTTGACGTCTCCCGGCATCGTCGCCTTGTACGCCGCCATCGCGTCCCCGTAGTCCAGGGCCGTCTGCAAGTCCCCCCTCAGATAGCCGTAGATCAGGCCCGCCGCGAAGCTGTCGCCGGCGCCCAGCCTGTCTACGACCTCGGTATCGTAGGCCTTCCTCCCCTTGTAAGGCCTGTCCGCTATGGCGACGCTGCTCGACCTCGTCCTGAGCACCCCGTCGTCCTCGCGCGTGGTCATCGCCACGAGCGGCACCCCGAACCTCCTCTTCATCTCTGCGACCACCTGTTCGGGCTCGCCATCGACCCCCCAGATCGTCGCCGTGTCAGATGCGATCAGGACGTCGACCATCTTCACTATCGGGGTCAGGACTGCCTCCGCCTCCTTTGGGCTCCACAGCTTCGACCGGTAGTTCACGTCGAAGCAGACCTTGCAGCCCACTTTCTTGGCTGCCTTGATCGCCTCTATGGTGACCTCCCTGCAGGACTCGCTCAGGGCGGGCATAATCCCAGTGGTGTGCAGGACCCGGACGTCATTCAGGAACCCCCAGTCGACCTCCCCCGGGGTGAGCCTGCTCGCGGCCGAGTCCTTCCGGTCGTAGAGCACAGAGGACGGCCTGGGCGACGTGCCGGACTCGAGAAAGTACAACCCGGCGCGCCCCTCGGGCGACCAGACGACCCTAGATACGTCGACGCCCTGCTCCCGGGCTTGGTTCACAATCCTGCGCCCGAGGGGGTTCCTCGGCAGCTTCGTGACCCACGACGACCTCAGGCCCAGCCTCGCGACCCCCACGGCCACGCTCAGCTCCGCTCCTCCTATCACGACGTCAAGGCTCGTCGCCTGTTCTAGCCTCTGGTGGTTCGGCGGGGAGAGCCTTATCATCGCCTCGCCGAGAGTGACGACATCCAGCTTGTCGGTCAAACCTGCTCCCTCGCGCTCCTCACTTCCGCCAGGATATTAGCCGCGGCCTCCGTCAAGCTCTCGTACCTCCCCTCAGCGATCGCCTTCTTCGAGACGAGCGCCCCGCCGACGCCGAGCGCGTACGCGCCCGCGCTGATGTACGCGCGGGCGTTCCCGGAGTCAACCCCGCCGGTCGGTACGAGTCGCATCCAGGGAAGCGGCCCAAGAAGCGAGGTGATGTAACCTGGCCCGACCTGGGAGATGGGGAAGACCTTGATGAGGTCGGCTCCCCAGTTCCATGCCTGGACGACCTCCGTGGCCGTGAACGTCCCGGGACAACTGACCACCCCCCTATTCTTGCAGACGTCGATCACGTCCTTGTGGAGGGACGGACTGACGACGAACTGGGCGCCGGCATCGATCCCCCTCTCAGCGGTCTCCCTGTCCAGGACGGTGCCAATCCCAACGAGGGCGCCCGAACCGTACCTCTTCCTCGCTTCGGAGATCAGTTCCGTCGCTCTCGGCGTCGTCGTCGTGACCTCGAAGACGTTCAGGCCTCCCTTAACCAGCGCGTCCATGGCCAAGACGCAGTTCTCCGGCCGGTCGACGCGGAAAATGCCTATGACGCCCGTCCGGTGAATCATGTCGAGCACCAGCTCTTTGCCTTCCAATGCGATGAGGCGGAGCGGGGTACGGCCGGATTATGAATCTTCGTCCGGACATGGATTTCGAAGAATGTCCGCTCCCCTGTCCCTGCTCTTCCCTCTGCGCACGTTCACAAAGCCTTTAGCTGGGCCGCCGATTCCCTCGATGGCCACGCCGTCGTAGCTCGAAGAAGACGTTGGGCCAAGGTAACAAAACATGATCGAGACGAAGAACCTGACCAAGAAGTTTGGTGACCTCACGGCCGTCGACTCAGTTACGATCAACGTCAACGATGGCGAGGTCTTCGGTTTTCTCGGGCCGAATGGAGCAGGAAAGACAACGACTGTGAGGATTCTCTGCTGCCTCATCTCGAAGACAAGCGGCGAAGCAAGGATAGCGGACTATGATGTCGGCAAGGAAGCAGACGCGCTCAAGATCAGGAAGCTCATCGGATTGGTACCGGACAACGTCGGTCTCTACGACGACCTGACAGCCTACGACAACCTGGACTTTTACGGCAAGCTGTACGACTGCCCGGATGCCCAGCGGAAAGAGAACATCCAGCGATTCCTGACGATGATGGGTCTTTGGGAGAAGAGGGACGCCGTGGCCGGAACCTTCTCCAAGGGGATGAAGCAGAAGCTCGCCATCGCGCGTGCCCTCATACATGAGCCGAAGCTCCTCTTCATGGACGAACCCACGGCCAACCTGGACCCGGAATCGTCCAAGACGGTCAGGGATTTCATCCTCGAGCTGAAGAAGGAGAAGAGGACCATCTTCCTCAACACGCACAACCTGGACGAAGCCCAGAGGATATGCGACAGGATTGGAATCCTGAGCACCAAGCTCATCGCGACGGGTACTCCCCAGGAACTCGAGAGGGCGCTGAGCAGCGGAGGAGGCACCAGAAGGACAGTCGTGCTGCTTCAGGAGCAAGCGACGGACGCGGTGCTGGCTGGGCTGGGACGCCTATCGGGGAACGTCACGACGGAAGGGAACAAGCTGACAATCGAGCTGAAGGACCCTGAGAAGGAGAACGCCGCTGTTATCGAGGCGATAGCCAAGGCGGGAGGACACATCCAGTCCGTAACAATCGCCGGCGCCTCGCTCGAGGATGTCTACCTGAAGCTGGTAAAAGAGGGAGAGAGCTGAACGTGCGGCTCTCCAAGTCGTGGATAATAGCGGCGAAGGATTTCAAGACCTACCGCAAGAAGAAGAACATCATCTATGCGTTGTTCGTCATTCCCTTCTTAGTCGCCTTCCTCATCACTGGAATCATAAGCTACGTCGGCACGAGGAACACCAGCCGCACGTCCCCTGCCGAGCTGGTTATACTGCTGCCTGCGTTCCTCTTCTTCTACGTAATCCTGGCTGCGTACCTCGCAACCCCCATCGCCTCCTACACCATCGTCGGGGAAAAGGTCGAAAAGAGCCTCGAGCCGCTGCTTGCCACACCGACGACAGACAGCGAGATTCTCCTGGGGAAGGGGATAGCCGCCTTCCTTCCGCCGCTGGCCGTGCTACTGGGAGGTTCCGCGTTCTTCATGATTCTCATGGACCTGGCTACCAAGAGCAAGCTTGGTTACTACTACTTCCCTGACTCGAATACGGCCATCGTCATACTCTTGCTCCTTCCGCTCGCGCTGTTGATGAGCGTGCTGATGAACATAATCATCTCCTCGAGGGTGACCGACATCAGGGCAGGACAACAACTCGGGGCCCTGGCCGTCCTTCCATTCGCCGGGCTGTACGTCTCCGGAGAACTGGACTTGATCAACCTCGGAGTCGCCAGCAACCTGCTGATAATCGCAGCTGCGTTGCTCGTCGTAGACGTGCTGCTCTTCTTCGTTTCGAGAGCTACCTTCCGCAGAGAGGAGATACTGACAAAATGGAAGTAGCGTAGGGAGTGAAAACACGAAGAGTATGAAGCTGAGACTCCTGTTGATGGGGTCCATCCTCATAGTCCTGGGCGCCGTCTTCCTTGCCGCAAAGGGCTACGGGGCGGCCGAGATAGGGATTCTCGTGGTTGGACTAGCTTTGCTCGTGCTCGGCGTGGTCTGGAAGTAGCCGGACGAAGAAAGCGTTAGCGGCGAAGTCACTCGGAGCGCCGAAGCAGACAAGCGGGCCACCTGGACGGGTCAGACCCCATCAGCAGAAGGGCTCTCAAGGCCCGTCCCCGGGGCACCAACGGAATCCCCCTCGGGATGTGTGATGTCCTTGTAGAACAGGAAGTAGGTGACTATGGCGAAGTCGATGAGTATGCAGCCGTGCATGATCGTGCAGTAGATGCAGATGGTCTTCAGGATCGCGAACTCTATGGTCATCAGGTAAGGCACTATTATCAGGCCTAGGAACCTCCAGACGAACAGCACCTTGAACGCCTTCCCAAAAAGGGATGTGCTGCCGAAGGCTATGGCGAAGACGAGCCCGAGGTTGACGAAGAAGTAGCCTATCGCCAGAAGGTCGAGGTTCACACCCAGGACCGTGTTGTACTTGCTCCCCAGCACGATGTTGCAGTTGATGGCGATCCCGAAGATCTTCTGGGAGGAGACGCACATCGGGAGCTGCTGGTGGAGCGTGTCGTAGATATAGAAGACGAAGGAAGACGCGGCTATGCCGACCAGCGACATCACTATGAGAACTAGGAACTTGAGCCGACTGATCCTCATCATTCCCTCGCCTGAACCGCCGGGTCGCAAATGGTGGTTTATATTGAGGCGCGTGCCCCTTTCACCATCTCGGAGTTAGCGCGTATGGCGTCCGCCAGAGACAGCGAAGAGGTTCGCGCCCGACTTGAGCACCTCCGGAGGTACCTCGAGAGACGCTATGGCATCCGTGTCATGGGTCTGAGCCGCCTCGACCGCGGGCGAACCCTGCGGCACCGTTCTCAGGGCCTCCATCGCGCCACAGGCACCCGGGATGCCTCGGTCTCCAAACGGCGATTCTCAAGAGTGAGAAACGCATCCCATCTTTAAGAGACGAGCGGGTCCAGCCCGTGCAGCGATGAGCGCGGCGAAGTACCTCGTCTACGCTACCGTCATCTCGATTTTTGGGGTCTTCATCTGGGGTGCGTTCCTCTCGGGAAGCGGGTACGGCGCGGCGTGCGGCACCGGGGGTTCTTCGCTCGTAACCAGCTCGTGGCCGTACTGCAACGGCAGCCTCGGCTTCCCCTCGAGCTGGCCGGCGCAGGTGGAGTATATCCACAGGGCGATGAGCATCTTGGCCACGGTGCTGCTAGTGGGGAGCAACATCGCAGTATGGCGGATGAGCCCGCGCCCCACGGGAGCGGCACAGACCCTCCTCCTGGCGCTCCTGCTCCTGCTCGTGGAGATAATCCTGGGCGGGCTCGTGATAGAAGCCAACCTCAACGTCGCCATCGGCACCGTCAGCTTGACGACCGCCACGACCGTCTTCGGCCTGTTGGTGGTAGCGGGCGATCGGATGTACATCTGGGAGAAGAAACCCTCTCTCGCATCGGCGCCGAAGCTCTAGACCCGTTCGTTGGGGAGCTATCCTATGCTGCGACCTGGGGAGGCGTGCTGCCGGAGTCAGGATTGGTACCGCCTAGGAGCCGCCCCCAGTCGAACTTGAAGAGGAAGATACCGAGCAGGATGAAGACGACGGTCAACAGGATAGAGAAATCGAAGGATGAGATTCGCAAGAAGTGCGTGGTGATGCCTGCGACCTTCAGAATCCCGAGGAACTCGAGGCCTATCTCGAACGTGCTCTTTACGACCTTCGCCGCGACGGTCACCGAGAGCATGGGGGCGAGCCTGGTCTTCGCGGCGCCCGCCCCTATGTAGATGTAATCGTCGAGCGGGAGGAAGGGTATCACCGCAGTGATGAAGACGGCGACCAGGAACCTCCTGTCTTGGATCCACCGCGCCAGCAGCTGGACGTTCTTGTTCTTCGAGAGCCTTCCCTTGAACGCCCCCGCGCCTCCGTAGATGACGAGCTTCCCTAGCACCGCGCCCGCCGCGGTGATGAGCACGACGAGGATGAAGGATTCCACTGAGAAGCCGAAGGCTATCAGCTCGCTCGTGGCGACCAGTGTGTAGGACGCTCCGAAGAACGGGGTGGCGTTCGAGACCAG
Organism: Candidatus Gagatemarchaeum stordalenia; assembly: GCA_003164815.1. Classification (GTDB taxonomy): domain Archaea; phylum Thermoproteota; class Nitrososphaeria; order Nitrososphaerales; family Gagatemarchaeaceae; genus Gagatemarchaeum; species Gagatemarchaeum stordalenia. The sequence continues at coordinate 21,232 of PLUF01000110.1, read as the reverse complement.
CGAGATCACGAACAGGCCGACCAGGCTGAAGAAGAACGCGTTCAGGAAGTGCGGGCGGGTTAGGACCAGGACGCTGTCCAAGAGGCCCAACAGGCCGTAGCCCATCGCTTCCATAGGTGGCGCTCGTCAGGCCTCCCCTTATGTTTCTTGCATCGAGGCCCTCAGAGCCCAACCTCAGACGGGTCCAGCCGCCCCTCGCCTCAAGGACTGTCTTCCTCCCCAATCCGACCCAATGGAGAGAGCGACATCACGGCCAGGTAGAACAGGTACGGACCGAGCACTTCGAGGAAGTCGCTGAGGATGTCCACCGACGTAATCGACCTATAGTTGGAGATTCTGGTCGAGACTATGAAGACGATGAGAGTAGGGCGAACAGCAAGATGTGTCTACTTAGCGTCCTGTTCGGATACCCCTCGGCGCCGAGGAGGCTATCTAGGGACGGGACGCCGGTGGAGACCAAAAGTTGGCGCTGTCTGTGGAGTCAGCATCTGAGATAAGGGTATCCCGAACGGTCGACCACAGACGCGCCGCCTGTCATCTCGCCGAGGAGCTGAAGGGCCCACCCGCCTCCGCTCTCTAGAGCAGCTTCCAACTGTTGACAGTGGATCGCCCGAGGTACTCGGCGTCGAGATCGACACCGATGCCCGGGCCGCTGTTGGGCCTGATGGTCCCGTCTATCATCGCGAAGTGGTTCTTGACCAGGTCGCAGTCCATGACGGCACTGGATATGGCGAAGACCGATAACCGTGGTGCCGCGTTGCCGAGTACTTTCGATGGCCGCCTGAACCATTTACCCTACGCAATAACGCGCTCTGCTCTACCCAGTTCGGCGAACGAGGATAGTGCAGACGCGAAATGGTACAAACCTAGGACTACGATGAACCTGGTCTCCATAACATTCAACCCAAACTCATAATGGGGCGTTGCAGAGATTACCTTCATGTCTCAACTGGTCAAGGAGAAAGGCACGGTTGGCAGTAAGCAACTTGCCATCTTGAAAGACCACGCGCCACCGATCAACGACGCCACGTACATAAGGGACGTGATGACCAGATTCGACCAGATTGATTTCGATGAGGGCCATCCCAGCACTACAAAACACCGGAAATTGCAAGCAGCGAAGCATTGAGTTCCTGCGTAAGTGTCGGGAGATTCGAAAAGGTCCGTCGTTCACGGATCAGAAGGACAAGTGGAGATTGCGAATATGGCCGTCTTGGTCATCGCCGGAATGTTGTGAACACTGAGGCTCCGGCTTCTCATCGCTGATGGTCAATATGGGCGGACTGGAATCCTGCACTACGCTGCTTGAAACAATTCCCGGAAGGAGCCTTTTGAAACGACCCAGTCCGGATCCCTATCACGCTCACGTCGAACCCCTTTGAAGTGTCCTGTCCCGCCATGGCTCAGGCTATCAATGAAGGAAGCCGTTCTTGGTGGAATTCCAGTTTACCTGAGTGATGATCTGCGCTAGGCTCTCATTTTCTTGGGAAGATCTGCTGTAAGATACCGCAGACAAATCAGGAGAATGAAGGAAAAGTAGAGCCAGCCCAAGAACTCGATCTGATTAACCCAGAGCACCGTATTGTAGACCGATGGCATGACCTGATAGTTCGGCAATTTTGATAGGACTGAGACGGGAAACCCCAGGGCCAGCCACGCTACGAGGAAACCTGCCCAGGCTACCGTCACAACAACAAAGAATCTTGCTGGGAAGTGGTAGACGAGCACGAGGATCGCAATCGTCGCGAAGGTTGTCACAGTGTCTGGCGCGTTCTCAACGAGCCAAACATGCCAGTCTACCGTCGAGTGCCACGCGATGTAGTAGGGGATCTGCCAGAGGCCCTCGTGTATCTCGAAGGCCAAGACCTCTATCAAGAAAGCCGGGATTATCGACCTGAGTATCACGTAGGCGATCGGGAAGATGGAGAGAAAGATCAGATAGGTCGTCGCATGGCTGGCTGTGGGACCGCCCACTCTGGCCAAGAAGAGGTCGAAGGTAAGGCTGCCGTTGTAATCCTGACTCCGCAGGAGCCCGAGAAGGTAGACGACCCAGATGAAGACGAGGCCGAGCTCGACGAGAGGCTTTAGAAGGTCTAAAAGTCTGGCTGTACCACTCGGTCTCTTAGAGAGCTTGAGGCTCATCTTCCGACCAAGCCCAGAGCGGTTAATTCATCGACTGGAGCGCGCTGCGACGGAAGCGGTCTGTCGCGTGACCGTTGACGATACCGGTCACCTGCACCCATGAGTAGACGACTGCAAGACCCTGTGAATTTGAACCCTCGCTTCTTCAATATCTTCGCCAGCTCCTCGGAGAGTGGAGCGCTGGCATTCGCCCGGTCGGCGTTCCGGAACGGCCTTCCGCCGGCGACGTTCCAGATGAAGGTCGAGATACCGTCGCCAGCAGCCTGCACCTCCAGGTAGATGCGAGCGCCATAATCGTCGCCTCGATCTTGGCCTTGGACCGGACGATGCCAGGGTCTCCAGAGAGTCGCCCCACATCCGCGTCGCCCATGTGACTCCGAACAGATTCATGACCTCGGCCAACTGGAGAGTCGACCCTTCAGACTGCTATGTCTTTCGCAAGTACGCCCGAAGGGTCAGCGGAGCGAATATGACCACTACCACGATTGACACTATGAGCGACAGCCAGAAGTCATTGCCGATGGTGCCCTGGTTGAAGAGCTGCCGGGTGGCGCTCACGATGTAGGTCAGCGGGTTCACGTTGACAAAGTCCTGCAGCCACCAGGGTAGGGTGCTGGTCGGCACGAAGGCGCCTGAGAGGAATCCCAGGGGGAAGAGGATTGACGCGGAGATGCCCTGGACCGTCTGCGACGTCTTGAGGGTGGCGCCTAGCAGCGCGAAGATCCAGCTGATGCACCACGAGCAGAAGACGACCAGGACGCCTCCGACCACGGCTCCGTCGAGGCTGGCCCAGCGGAATCCTAGGAGGTAGCCCATGACGAACGTCAGGCTCGTGGCAATCGCGTAGCGGACGATGTCGGCAAGCAGGGGTCCTGTGAGAGGGGCAATCCGGGCGATGGGCATCGACTTGAAACGATAGAACACCCCCTTGTCCATGTCCTCCCGGAGCTGAACGCCGGTTGCCATGGATGCCGTCAGGGCCGTCTGGGCCAGGATGCCGGGGATGATTATCGGCAGGTAACCGCTCACGCTCCCGGAGATCGCACCGCCGAAGAGGAATACGAACATCAGCGTGAATAGAATGGGCTGAATCGTCACATCGAAGAGCTGTTGCGGCGTCCGGCGAATCAGGAGTAGGTTGCGGTAGGCCATCGTCAGCGAGTTGCTGATGGTCATCCGCAGGGTCACGCGGTTCTTGAGCCGGCGCTGGCCGCCGGGGACGATCTGCGCGGTCATGGCGTGGTGGCTCCCTTCTCCGTCTGCTTCCCATCGCCGGTCAGCGCCAGGAAGACTTCGTCGAGGGTCGGTTCCTGTACGCTCACGGTGGCTAGGTGAATCTTCGCCTCGCGCAGCGAGACGAGCAGGTCGGTCAACCGGTCGGGGTCTGCCATGGGTGCTGTGACGAGTGTACGTTCAGGCGTCGAGGCCTTCACGTTGAGCACATTCTGGGTGACGCGGATTGCTTCGGCGGCGTCCTTCTCATCGGCGAGCTGCAGGTGCAGCGTCGCTCTTCCGATCGCCGCCTTCAACTCGCGAGGCGTGCCCTCGGCCACCACGCGCCCGTGGTCGATCAATGCTATCCGGTCCGCGAGTTGGTCGGCCTCATCAAGGTACTGCGTGGTCAGGAGAATCGTCGACCCTGAGGAGACGAGCCGCCGGATTGACTCCCACATCTGCATCCTCGTGCGCGGGTCGAGGCCGGTCGTCGGCTCGTCCAGGAAGATGAGCGGTGCCTGCACGATGAGGCTTGAGGCGAGGTCGAGCTTCCGACGCATGCCGCCCGAGTACTTGTCGAGCGTCCTATTCGCGGCGTCCGCCAGCCCGAACTCGTCCAGGAGTTCGGTGGCCCTCTTGCTCGCGTCGGACCTGCTGAGGCCGAGCAGCATCGCGAAGATTCTCAGGTTCTCGGATGCGGACAGCCGCTCATCGACCGCGGCGCTCTGGCCCGTCAAGCTGATGAGCTGACGGACGACCTGGGCCTCGCGCACCACGTCGTGGCCGAAGACCTTGGCGTTCCCGCCGTCCGGCTTGAGAAGCGTATTCAGCATGTTGATGATGGTCGTCTTGCCGGCGCCGTTCGGCCCGAGCAGGGCATAGATGCAGCCGCTGGGTATCGACAGGTTCACGCCGTCAACGGCGCGGTTGTCCCCGAAGACCTTGACGAGCCCGTGGGCTTCGACGGCAAGGGTGCTCTCCTCCATGCTCGAGTTCTTGTCCTGGATTTCTGATTGTTGTACCATCATGGACCACTACCTGATCGCAGCGCGTCATTGAGGGCCTCAAGCCTCCTCCTCAGCTTCTCTATCCTGTCCCTGTACTTCGAGAGTCCTGCCCCGTCGGTTTTCTGGAGGTCCTCGAGATACGAGGTGTTGCTCTCCATGACGGAAAAGGCGCTCGCTAGGTTGTCACCGGCGCCTGATTGCTCGCCGTACGCAGCAGTAAGCTCGAACTTCCCGTCCTTGTTCTTCGCTATCAGACCCTCCTTCTCCAGCTGCTCGAGCAGGGGGTAAATCGAGCCAGGGCTCGGCCTGTACCAGCCGCGGCTCATCTCCTGCAGCTCGTTCATGACGTCTACCCCGTTCATCGGCTGTCTTTCGAGGAGCTGGATCAACTGGGGCCGCAGGAAGCCGCGCTGCCCGAACTGGATTCGCCCGAAGCGCCCCATGTGGCGGAAGCCTGGGTTCCCCCAGGGGCTGGGATGTCGTCTCTCCCCGTCTTGATTGTCTTCGTTCACCGGCATATCACCAATATCTTATATTCGATATCGGCTACGCGATATTCGGTATTAAAGGGTTGCGGATATGGCTGCGACCATGAAGTCTGTAGCAGGACCATTAGGGGCAGAGACAACAATCGAGAGTACTAATTCGGAGGCTATACGATCACCTGCCGTTCAGTCCATTGAAGCAGGTTGTCGCTAGACCGCTGAACGCTGGGGTTGCCGAAATAGAGCGACAAACACGCGAGGGGAACAGGGGGCTCGAATACGAACGGAGGCGGACCCGACGGGAATCGGACTCCTCAGGGTTCGATACCCAGACTTTCCTTGAGTGCTGGGTTCCAATTTGATGATTATTGAGTACATTTCTCAATAGAAGCACTACGATACGACAGGCTCCGTTAACTTAACGCTTTTCTGTAACCGTTACGGAACGATGTAGCTAGACGGGTACGGATTTTGCCTCCAACATCCCCATGGATCCTTCCAATATCATAGAACGTGAGAGGACACCCCTCCCACTGATGGCCTGCGCTGTACATCTCTTCTGCGTATCAAGGAGCCTGAGGCTCGCTTCTCGATGCCTGGAGCCCATTATCCGGAGGAACCACGTCGCGATATGGACATGGGTCCAGAGGTTCGGCCGCCTCTCGGACAGGTGCGCCGTCGATAGACGAGACGTGAAGAGCATCTTCGCTGATGAGACTCTCATCCACACTAAGGGTGGGGAGTATTGGCTCTGGATGACGGACGAGCCTCGTCGACAGGTGCCGGATGATGCATCTGTCTGTGAAGAGGACCATGGTGGTCTGCTACCTCTTCCTCATTCGAGCTAGAGGCCTGTACGGGAGGACGCCCCTCCTTACCTACAAGGTTCAATGGTACGATGAGGCGTGCAGGTGGCTGAGGATGCCTGATTCGAACTATCCCATGGAGGAGAACCTCATCGAGAGGTCTATCCAAGAGGTCCAAGACAGGACCGAGTGCTTCGACGAGTCGTTCCCGTGCAGGAAGGAGGGATGTGACCGCTCGCACGTGTGGAATTGGCTCGACAGGTTCCTCCTACACGCCCGTATGAAACAAGGACGTGTATCGAATCCCCCTTCCTCGTGAAGAAGGGGCCTAAGCTAACGGGGACGCCTACTTGGATTTGGCTCCGCGCGGGACCATCAGGTACCTGTGGGTCAGCCTCTTCCCGGCGTGGGCGCGGGGTGTCGGCTTGTTCGTGAAGACCCTCGGTCGGTCGTCGGGGGCGGTCAGCTCAATCTTTATCCTGGTGGGAGCTTCGAAGCTGAAGACCAGGCCCTGCATGGGCTGGACCTTGAGGCTGTCGGACTGGATTCCTTCCTTGCCGCACTTCAGCTTGACCGGGTCGACGGGCTTGAGTGCCCTGTCCGGGTAGGTCACCGTTAGCTCCGCTTTCGTCTTGCGCGACCCGTCCGTCGTGCACTCGATGGCGTACGCGCCCGGCCGTACCATGACCAACGCGAGGATGTCGTCGACGTTCAGCTCGCGGCTGTCGAAGACCTTGCGGCCCTCCCCGGTATCGGTCGACCTGTGGATCTCGACCGCGTACCCGCCGCCCGTTCCCGCCGGGACACGGAAGACGGCATAGCCGCCCGTCTCCAGCTGGTAGCGGGACTCCTCTGACCCGGTCCCCCTCGCGAGGTGAAGCGCCCCGAGGTTCACCTCGACCTTGGTCGGCGTCGCGCCGCCCCCTACCGCCGCGGACGCGGGGTCGGCCACGCCAATCCTGAAAGCGCTCACCGGGCTCCCCTTGAAGTGGACCACGCCACGGTAGTCTCCGGACTCTGGGAACCTGTGGACAAGGGTCGTCATCGATGTCAGGGAGGCGTTGTCGTGGTTGGTCTGCGTGATGAAGTTGCGGTTGATCCTGGTCTTCATGCCCATCAATCTCCGATGTCCCCCTGAAGCACAAGCTCGCTGGAATCGACGCTGATTCCTATGAACTGTACTGGGATCTGCACCGGGATGAGCGAGTTCTGAGCCGGGAGGATGGTGAGCGGGTCGTCCAGCTCGAAGATGGTGATCGAGATGTACTGCGCGAGAGCGTCGATGAGGTCCTGCCATATCCCTATGTTGCTTATGATCTCGCCCAGCCACTCCACGATGTCGTCGGGGATGCCGAGGACCGTGCGGATTATGTCGTCCACCCCGCCGAGCACGGCGTTCACGAGGTCCTGAGCCCAGCCCGGGAGGCCCGAGATGAGCGCGTCGATGCTGTTGGTGACGAGCGTGTTGAAGAGGTCACCGACCGTGTCGGCGATGTCAACGATGTCGAGAAGGATGGGCAGGTCGGGCTCGACCGCTATCTGCCACTGGTTGGGGACGCCGGACCCGACGCCATAGAACACTCTCGGGATCCCCGTGAAGGTGACCTTGGAGTCGATGAATCCGCCGAGGTCGATCGAGACAGCAAAGTCAGGGTTGCCCCCGAAGAGGCACTCCGCGGGGACATCCACAAGGCAACCGTCGAAGGGGACCGGGATCAGACAGAACGAGGGCGTGCATACCTTCGGTAGGCTGAAGCCGAGCGTGAGCTTTAGGGTGTCCCACCGGACGACCACGTCCTTCACCTCTATGCTCCCGTTGCTGTTCAGTTGCACCGAGCCGCTCTCGAGGTGGGCCGCCACGTCGTACCCCACGTAGATCGGCCCGAACGTGGTGTTACCAGATGAGGAGAACTTGAACCCCCTGATGAATGCACCGAAGATCTTCTCGAACGTCGCGCCCGAGACCGCCGCAGTCAGGTCGAAGGTCCCAGACCTCGTCCGGTTCCGCGTCGTCCGCGTTATCGAGCCCCCACTGCCACCACTGCTACCAACTCCTCCTCCGCCAAGATTGAGGTTGAGGTTGATGTCAATCTTGTTGACGTTGATGAAGGTCTCCATCTGGTCGTCCTGGATGGCAGGGTTGTTGGGCACGGAGGTGGACGCGGAGACCTGGATGTCACCCAGGCCGCCTGGGAGGTTGATGAGGCCGAAGGCTATCGTGGATATGGAATTGCCGACCGTCGGGAGGATCCCGTCGTTCAGCGCGACGAGCGCGTAGCACTCCAAGGCCTTGTCGATACCTGGGGGCGCGAGCTCCGGAATGTCGATCCCGAGGACCTCGGGCCTGATGCTCTCGCTGCCGACCATCCCGACGATGCTGCACCCTGCGGTCGCGTAGAGGTCGAGGCAGACGCAGTCGAGTTCGTTGGTGGGCAGCACCGTAAGGGGAGGAAGCTGGGTCTGCCCTACGTTGATGGGGCCGGTCGGTACGCGCTGCCCCAGGCCGGTGCCGCGAAGCGGAGAGGTGGCAACAGAGGGGAGGGCCATCGTCCTCCGGCTCACCATCTTCGTCGTCTGGGTCCCGAGGAACCCCCCTGGGTAAGAGCGCCTGGTGCGGTAGGAGGGGCAGCCCAAGCCCGCGCAGAACCCGAAGTGGACCGCGAGCTCCTGGGCGGGGAGGGGCGGATTGAGGTCCGGCGGGAGCGCGATTATGTTGCTAGGGAAGAAGTCAATCTGGCCGTTCGTCAGCTGGATCGCATAGTTCATCGCGTAGGAGGTCCCTATCACGGGGAGGGGGTCGATGACCGTGACGAGCGGGTTGTCGGCCGCCAAGACCCGAGGGTCAGCCTCGATGGGGCTGCAGAGGAGTTGGATGTCCTCGGCCACGAGCGCGGTCCCATAGTTGAAGAGAGACGGTCGCTGTCTCATGACGTGTTTGACGACCCGATTTATTCCGGCGTCCTGTATCGCCGCATAGATGTCAGAGTTGCTGGTAAACGGCAACGGAACAATTAACTGCGCTGGCACCTAATAAATGTTGACGAAATCTATGTTTGTTCTCATGATTTGGTTCCACGAAGTGGGTAACCTACCATGAGGTGGGCCGAACCGCTCGCAAGGCTAGGAGGCGTACGATGCCTCTGGCGACGAGCCCAGTCTCGAGCCTCGCGAGTTCCTTGAAAGGCAACGAGCACCCCGACGTAGTGCACGGGGAACATGGCGTAACCGAGCCGGTTGTGTAGTCCCGTAGGACGCGCCGGAGCCGCCCAGGCAGCAGAACCATACCGTGATCGCGATTCTGGCCGCGTTGAGGCGCACGGAGAACAGACCATAGCGAACCTGCTTCCAGTGGTCGGGTGACTGCAGTCCTCCAAATCCTTCGAGAAAGGGCGCCGGTGGCTCCAGAACCAACCAATCCAGGAGCACGAGTTTCTCAATCCGTTCGCCCAACTGGCGCCGGAGTTCGAGGGCGACCCATCCGGCATGTGCGGTGGAGACGGGAATCACCCTCGTTCCCTTGCTCCTTTCAATCACCGCCTCCTCCACATCGACGAGACCCCCGTCGCCGAAATCTCTGTCCGGCCTCTCCGATTCACCGTGGCCAATCGATCGGGGCGCACCGTCTTTGAGACGAGAAAATGGAAACCAGCGCCCCAAAATGGGTCCGATTGGCTCGCCAACTAGGCATGAACAAGGGGGTCTTCTCCGCGCCCAACATCGTCGTAAGCTATCCTTACACCGTCAATAGCGCTTCCAAGGTTCGCGTATCCGCCATAGCGGAAGTTTGCGTGGACTAATGAATTGCCTCCAGGCGTATCAGGACGATGAATGCGTAGAAGTCATCTTACGGACGAACTTCGACAGGAAGAACTCATCAGCTCCCTGCGTCTACGAGAGTCCAGGTCTCCTTGGTCGTTATATTGCAGATGAGTAAAGTAATGACATGTCTCAATCGAGCGATGCTCACGCGAGGGGGGCAAGGGACTCGAACCCGAACGGAGGCGGGCCCGACGGTTTCCGAACTCCCCGGGGTTCGATACCAATCGCCGTCATATACTCAGCCGCCCCATGAGGGCATGGCTGCTATCGAGGTGGAGAAGAGGAAAGGGAAGAGAAAGGAGCGAGGGATATCGAAGTACTCCCACCTCCTCGAGTCAGACCCCGCCTTCGCGGCGTGGTACCGCAACGCCCTGAGAGGATCCCACAACACAGGCTCGCACTACTTCCTGAGGATGGGTCGAATCTGCGACGAGCTCTGCCGCGTGACACCGGCCCAGATCGGAACCATGAACAAGACGCAGCTCATGACCTTCACTTCGTCGATGATATCGGAGCTGGAAGTAAGGGGGGTCTCGGGCGTCACGATCCACTCCTACATCAAGGCGATCAAGTCGTGGGCGCGGTTCAACGGCCTGAAGCTCGACGACAGGATCAACATCCCGGAGAGCGAGAACCAGTACTTGGAGGAGGTCGTCCCGAGGCCGGAGCAGGTCCAGTCGCTTTTCGACCACTCTCCCCTGAGGGTCAAGGTCGTGGTGTCGCTGATGGCCTTCTCCGGGCTGAGGCCGGCCACGATCGGGGACGCGCAGGGACTGGACGGGCTCAAGATGAAGGACCTCCCCGAGCTGGAGATCAAGGACGGGAAGGTATCCTTCGGCAAGGTCCCCTCGTTGGTGGTGGTGAGGAAGAAGATATCCAAGATACGCAAGCCGTATGACTCGTTCGCCCCCTCTCAGACGTGCGAGTACATCCGCCAGTACCTGGAGGACAGGATGCGGAATGGAGAGGTCCTCGCCCCGGAGTCCGCGATCGTAACCGTTGACAAGTACAACGCGTTCAAGAACAAGAGGTGCTCGTTCAAGAAGGACTACGGGCAGCACGTGACCACGACCAGCCTCCGCGACCTTGTCAGGGCGGCGATCAGGGATGCCGGTTTCAGGTGGAGGCCCTACGTCCTGCGGAGGTATTTCGATACGCGCATGATGCTCGGGGAGGCTGACGGCCTGGTTATACCCGACTGGCGGAGCTTCTGGATGGGGCACGCCGGGAACATCGAGTTCGTCTACACGCTCAGGAAAGGGCTGGACGAGGAGACAATCGAGAAGATGAGAGGAGCCTACCTGAAGGGGGCGAACAGGTACCTGTGCACGAGCGAAGGGGCCCACGAGGAGGACATGGTCACGAAGATCAGGAAGCAGCTCCTCCTGACGGTCCACACGCCGGAGGAGATAGAGAAGCTGCACGTCGATGAGAAGACCGACGAGGAGGTGATCGGGCTGCTGCGCCAGAGGCTTGTGGAAGTAACCTTCAACCAGGGGCTGAAGCAGAAGGTCGTCGCGGCCTCGGAGGTCGAAGAGTGGATGGGCAAGGGATGGGCGTGGAGGGGGAACCTAGGGGACGGGAGGGCGGTGCTTGAGCCTGCGGACTAGCTCAATCGGGCCAGCCTCTGCCAGACCCTGCAATTAGCCAAGTACTCGGCGGGAGTTATTTCGTCCGGCTGGGAGAGGATGTCGTCCCGAAGAGGACCCGTGGGGAGGTTCTCGAGGGCGAACCTCTTCAGCCCCGTGAGGTTGACGCTGTTGCGAACAACTGAGCCTGTCTGCATCGCGTGTCAGTCAGTAACCTTTGTTTTGGATTTAACGGAGGCTTGAAGAAGGAAGATGGCAATCATAGCGAGAATAACGCGCTCAGACTCAGGGAGCCGAACGAATCTCGGATACCTTCTTCAGGCCATCCTCTGAGTCGCTCCTGTCCGAATAGTAGGGTAGTTTGTGCTTCTGCATGTAGTCCATGAGGGCGCGCGTGGGAATATTCGCGGCTTCTGCCGCACGACCGAGCGACCATTTGCCCCGGTAGTATTCTTTCAGACTGTCCAGTATCTCCACCTCTCTCCTTGAAGCTACCTTTGCATACCGCTGCATCTTCCCTATGGCCATTCTCTCGCCTCCCTCTGGAGTCGTCTGAGGTAGCTCGTGTTTAATATGTTTTGGCCGACCAAATCGTCCAGAAGGCGGACAGCTTCGGGCGCTCCGATAATTCTTGCGTCATAGGAATCTCTGATCACTGTCTCCAGAGTCATGGTTCTCAAGCCCAATTTTTCCGCCTGAGAGGCGGCGTATCTGTCACTCGTCAGGAGGGAGTCTGCATGAAGCTCTTCGCACAATAGCATCGCCTCAGTTTCTCCCTTCCCAAGTTTCTGGGACATCAACTTGCTGAGTCTGCTCGTCTCCTTGACGGGCTTAACAACGAGCCACGTTCCCGCCGCCTTTGCAATCTCGATTGCATCGGGCAAATCTCGATAGTGCTGGGTCTCTTGGAAGACGCCGTCTGGGATGGTGACATCGTACAGCATCGGCAGGAGATGCAAGTGGTGCGTGAGCGACAACTGAATCAGAGGTGCCGCGTCGCTTACGACGACTCTCTTCTTCTTCCCACTCTCGACATCCAGATTCACGGCCGCATCACCAAGCCGTGCCCGGAGCCTCGTCAAAATAGACTGATCCCATGCTGTTAAGTCTCATGAGATCGGAATATTTCTCCATCATCTGCTCTGCGGCCTCGACTGCCGAACTGCCCTCTCGAATGAGATCTATAATCAGCTGGGGGATCGTGACCAGCCTGTACCCCTCGACCGAGAATGAGTTGTGGAACACTTGATCGTCGTACCACCTAAGCCTCACATTACCCCCTCCCACCAGGGCGCCTGCCCCGACGAGCATGGCATGCCATTCATCAAAATCATCTCTGCGGATGTAGAGATCGGTCCTCGACGGAAACAAGTATCTGTTCACGAACGACTCGGCACGGTAAGTGGTAAGGCCGTATTCAAGATTAGTCTTCTTCAGAGTTTCCATGACTTTCGGCAGCATGTAGCTCTGCGACTCGTACTTGATGTTGAGGCGACTCCACAGGTTCAGGAGGCCCTTGGGGTCGACCACGCGGGTGCCGGTGACAAGGTGTAGCTTCTCTAGCTTTCGAAGGAGTAGGCTTACCTGTGTCTGCTGAGCCTGGGCCATTTTGGCAATCCTGTATTTTGTGAGGGTGCCTTCGACATCACACAACAATATTCTGTATATCCTGTCATTCTTTATCCCCCGGCGCGGCCTATCAGGCTTGTTCTTGTTCCCCTTGGTTCTTTCCTCCAGCGACATTTGATGATACTATACTATGTCGTTTTATTTATAAGGCTTATTATAGTATAACATTATGCGTTAGGTATAAGCCAAATTATAGCATTGCGAATTTACATTCACGGTCCAGTCATATAACGCACAAGAATCTCAAAGACGAACCCATCTCGGGAAACGGATCCCGTCGCTATCTATCTTGTAATCGGTATACACTCTGGGACATCCATGGGAAGAGAGCGTATACACAATGAGCCGCGCAGGACAGAGTGTATACACTATGGGAAGTCAATGAGGACAGGGTGTAACACTTCCCGGGATTGCCGTGGCGCTACAGCATGTTGTCTGCCGCATAGCTCCGGACGAGGGGTACGCGTCGTCATCGCGGTGCCAGGGCGTATGCATCAGGCGGGGCTGGACCTGCAAAGTGTGTACACTTTACCAGGGTCAGGCGCGTTTTTTCCATCCCATCGTATGATCTGGCAACCCTGATGTCAAGCTTGCCAAAAAAGGGCCTAAGGTTGCCAAGAACTGGTGTCAGGGTTGCCAAATCAGAAGCCAGGGTTGCCAAATTTCCGAGAGCTTTGGCAACCTTCGCGACCTGCGCTAAATACTGAACAGGCCTTTGACGGCGTATTTCGTCTATCTCTCTATGAATGCGGTAAGAATCTGGGTAGCGTCAGGTAAGCGTAAGCTCGGATAAACTCTGGGTAGGGCAGAGGACAATACCCAAGGGTTGGGCATTAATTCAATCGAAGCGTGCACAAGGGTTGTGCATTACCCCGAACCGCTCAATGCACAAGCGTTGTGCATCTTGAAAAAGCCATGTTCAAGGGTTGAGCATTATCCTAAATCGAACAATGCTCAAGGGTTGAGCACAGTTCTTCCAACTAACTCTCGCTCTTCTAGAAATATCCATATGATTCCAGAAAGAAGCCGGAACGAGGACGAACCAAGACGCCTACATCGCGTACCGGCAAGAGCACGGCAGGTCCCGCTTACCCCAGTCGCAACCCTTGCAACAGATCCTACATGTTCAAAGTGTTGCAACCCTTGCAACTACAAGTCGCAACCCTTGCGACTCTGGGGAAATTCGCCGGGAGGCTCAACCCTTGCGACCAGTTTCGTTGCCATCTGGGCTTGTTCTCAGGGTGTGAGAGTAACTCTTTCCGCGACTTACTCTCAGCAGTTGAGAGTAGCTCGGAAGCCGAACTCCACCCCAAGGGATTTCCTTATGGTCTGAAGCGCGCGTCCCTGCGCAAATAGATGTTGCCAGTCCATGTCGGCGCGATGTTGCCATCCATGTTGCCAAATCACCGTCCAATGTTGCCATTTCGCCCTATCCCGATGGCAACATAGCGACGGGGCGTTAAATACTCCAGGCGCCTTCTGTGTCATCTATCTCTCTGTCTCTCTCTGAACGGTAAGGAAATGGCAACGTTGTGCCTCCGCGCTTCCAGTGGGAACCATTGAAAGCCGCACTGTTGCGATTCAAGATGCAGCGTGAACACCTTTCGCCCCCCTAGACCCTCCTTTGAGCGCTCTTTGCCAATACCCTGATCACCTTGCCAGAATCCCGTTGCGGATATTCTTTAACTCCCACTATGTGTTTTTTTTTCGAATGATTTTGCGTGTTCTAGCCGCGGCCAAGCTTGAACTTGGAGAGAAACCCTGTCCCCTTGGTCTCCTCGCGCAGCTTGTCTGAGATGTGGTCCTCGCACATCCACCCTCCTTCCTGATACGCGTGCTTCTCGCAGAGAGGGGTCCCGCACACCTCGCACACCGCGACGGTCTCCTTCTTCAGGAGAGTACACTTCTGGCACTTGGCCAGCCCGTCCTCAAGCGTCCGCCCCGAGGAGGCAAGGAACCGTCTCGAGAAGCTGGCCTGCCCTGACTCATATTCGAGGTCCCACTTCGGAACGTAGACCAGCTTGGTGCCGCGGATGCTCACTTCGCTGAGGCGCGGCAAGACTCTGAACGACCGGGTCTCGATCTCCCCCTTCACCTTGGCGTTGTATCGCACATCCTGCCTGTTCTTCTCGGCTACGTGCGCTTTGACGATCCTCGCAGCGTCCTCTTCCGTCACCTCCGGCTCCGCCACCGAGACCTGGTAGTCGGAGGAGGAGAGCACAGGCTTCGAAATTGGCACGATCCGTTCCAAGTCTTCGGAGACCATCTTGTCCTCTCTCGATTCCATGCGCTCCTCCTTCTTCTTGAACAGCCCGGCGATGTTCTCGACGACTCCTCTCTCGCGGTTGATTATCTCACCGTCGAGTGCGTCGACGAAGTAGGTGCCACTGTCTGTGATCGTGTGACTCTTCCCCGTCGGGTCCTTCCTAATCGCCTGGAGCCTGTGCTTGATCAGGAAGTACGGATGATACAGGAGGACCGATGAGAAGAGTCGGACCGACTGGTTGTTCCGCAGAGAAAGAGAAGACGCGGATGAAAAGTCAAGCGTAAGGGGTAGGATAGGGTCCTGGACGAGACTAGGGTTCTTTATCCTGCCTATCGCATATGCGTAGAACTTCTCGCGGTGCTTGTCACCGTCCCACAGTTCGATTCCGGTCGAATTCGCAAGCTTCTCGGAGTCTTCTGAGAAGTACGTGTTGGTGACAAAGATCCCAGATGCGATGCCCGTGTCACCGAGCTTGTCCTTGAACACCCGCAGGTCTTGTATGCCGACAGACCTCGACTGGTCATAGTTCTTGCACTCGACCGCCCTCCTCCTGATGCCGCGGACGAGCAGGATGTCGATCTCTGCAGTTGCCCCGCTCTTGGTCTGGACCCTCTGTCTCTTCTCCACCGAGTACCCCATCTTCTGAAATATGGAGGCGGTGGTGTCCTCGAGTTGCACGCCCAAGTCGTACGTGTTGAGCTTGACAGGCCCCAACTCTTCGTCGACGGTCGGTTGTATGGATTGCGGGCGTGCAGTCGGAGGCTGCATCGCGTATTGGGGGCCTGTTGTTTGAGGAGAATCAGCTACGGCTTGAAGTTTCGTTCCACACTCTGGACAGAATTTGGGATTAGGGATCTGAAGGGATGTTCCACAGTCTGGACAAAACTTCAAAGTTTCATCATTAGAGTAGGAGCACCTTGGTTATTTACGCATGCATAGGTAATCGTTCAATGCTACCTCGGTCTTCTCAAATTTCTTTGACTGCTAGTCACGGACGTATGGGTTCGACTCGTACATCTCGTCATGTTGAGGGCGCGTTCATCGGAACTCCATTAGGCAAGTGAGGTTGGATTTCGGCTGCCCTTTACCCTGATCTCGGATTCTGTCCCGAAATTCCCTATGTCATCGAGGGACACAGGCACACTGGTATTGAGGCGTTCATATGCCTCAAAAAGGGGGACCACCGAGGTGAACTTCAGGTCGCCACCGTCGCTCCGAGAGATGAACCCGACACGTTCCTCCGATATGACAAACAACAAATCCTCATTGAGATTCTGGACTTTCTGGGGACTCACCAGAACTCGCTTTGCGATAAGCGTCATCGGTTTCAACAACGCCGCCGGCGGTATCTTTTGAGCTAATCTGGCGAGCAAAGAAAGAGGAGATTGCGCGCTCTGGATGAGGTGCTGGATTCTGCTCTGATTAAAGATGATTCGGGCATCTACTCTGTTCTCATCCTCAGACTTCTCTACATGAGCGAACAACCTCCAGAAGAAGGTCATGAAGACGGAGAAGGGGAGGGTAACGACCGAGAACAGTAGTTTAGCTCGTTTTACCGAAATGATGTATGTGTCTGGCGCGTCGAATTCGCTTCCATCCGCCGGCTCTGTCGCATTGGCTAGCAAGCTGTCAAGATGAGCCTGGAGAGCTTCGCCGGTATGGTGCCACACCTCCCTGCCATCGACCTTGCGGTGCGCCTGATCTATGCGGTCTCCGTTCATCACAACGGTGACATGGTCATCTTCACCAATCTTCTTGACCGAGTTGCGGGGTCCGAGGACAATGCGATCTGGACTGACGTCTACAAACACACCCTTCTCCTTGTTCCGAATCTCTACCTCGAACCTGTCCGGTTCCTCCTCCATCCCAAGTCATGTTCTACAAAAGGGGCTCGCATATAAACAGTCTTGCGATTCGGAGCACGTCCAAAGGTCTAATGGTGATGGGGGGCACATTCCGGGCTCTTCGCAACCGGAACGATGTCTGAGTGATTCGTTATGCCAATCCCTTGCTTAACGCGGTGTGCCTCTCTCTAGCTATGCTGAGGCGTTGCCACAAAAACTGTATATCTTTATATCACGTTTAACCTCATTACTAGGAAAGGCTTTGAGAATTCCGGCTTCTCAGTACTCACTCCGTTCTTTCCTTGATTATCTCTCAGAGAACGCAGGTGAGATCTTCGAAACCGAGAGCGAGGGAAAGTGGCTCAAATCATACCTTCTCTATGTTAACGACGACTGGCAGTCTCTGTTTCTACAGCACAGTCTTCAAAAGATGGGTGATGTCTGGCATTTTACAATAGCCGATGAAGAGAGATCTGCCGATTATTACGTCTACGAGTGGAAGCCAGGACTGATTCTCTGTTTCACCGGTTCAACGAAGGAGGATTATGAGAAGACCTTGCGTCGCTTCGTCACAGAGAAGAGAGGGATTTCTGAAGCATGGATATCGCCGCCTCTGTTCGAGAACTTGAAGAATCACGTCCTGACGAAATACAGCGCAACCATGTATAGCTTCATTAGTAGACGATCAAGATTCTCAGAGGCCATCGCGAAGATAGGTCGTCAAGAATATAACCGTAGAATGAGCTATTCAGGAGAAGACGCCTCTGATGTTCTGAAGGAGACTCAACTGATGTATGGGACCATCTCCACGAGAATGGATTTTCGGATAGGGAGCGACAAGATCCAATTGAACAGAAACGGCATGGTCTTGATAAGAGATGTCAACGAGAGTACAATCAGTATCCTGCTGGACATAATCGGTTCGGTCAGCGAAGAACTGTCCACGATCAGAATTACATCTGGAAGATTCAAGACTTCGACAAGGACTATCGGCCTGACGGAGCATCAGATCATCGTACCAACGCTGGTTGCTGGGAAAATCACGGTGCCCAATGCCAAGTTTGACGTTAAGACCGTGAAGATGCTCTTCGGTGAGGCGAAGAACGAAGTTGACTTGGGTAAGTCAGATGAAGAAACCGATGAGTTCTCAGACTTTTCATTCATCGATACCTACGTTTCCGACGATGCAGTATCATTCTCTGCAACGGTTGTCGACGACCGAAAGGGGACCGTGTTCGGTCTAAGCGCGTATAATGGCGAGTTGGCTCTCATTCCGAAATACAGGACCACTTTCGAGTCCTTTGTAAGATTCTACGAGACAATAGCCGAGGATGTTGACGGGGACGCTCACCTGACGATGTTCAGCGAGCAAACACTAAGTGAGCCAGTTGCTAGATGACGAGTTCGTAAGGTATCTTAGGGTAAAGGAACTGCAAGACAACTACACAAAAGCCATTGAACGGGCTATCGCCGAAGTTGAGGAGGAGTTCGAACAGAAGGAAAAGGACCTGTCTCGTGGAAAGTTGGAGGGGTTGGAGATTGACAAGTGGCATCGAAACGCCCTCAATGCGTGCATTTTCCCGTTTACAGAGAGCGAGTCACTGTCCAAGATGGGATATCACTTTGTCCGGGGATCGCCGCTCCTAGAGCTAGGCATCACAAATCTTGATTTCCTGATCTTCAACCCCGATAAAGGAATTGCAATCATTGGTGATGCGAAGGGATCCATCGGCGATGAAGGACGAGTAGTCGAGCAAATGCAGGAGCGAATGTACAAAGTTCGATCTAATCAGAGATATCTCCAAACAAATTACCTTAATTCAGCGGAAGTCAATGATGAGTTCGTACTCGGCGTGTCCTTCTCAGACGCAAATCGCCTTTGCAAGTGTCTGTTGAGAAGGAATGGTGGAGTGGTCGTCTGGCAGAGCGGGATTGATTTCAGGGACTCTGACGTGAAGCTGGGAATCGTCGCACCTGGACGAGAAGACGGCCCTGTCGGCAGAACGATGATGCATTCCGACGAGGCATTGAATCGGGCATTGGTGAATGTCAAGACGAGTTATGAATTCAAGACCTTCTTCCTTGAGAGTCATCCAGTCGCAAAGATGACTATTCTAACAATCGTAGATGTAGGGAAGGACGACGGAATATTCACCACCGAGGACCTTGAGGAGCTTGTGAAGAATGAGATTGGATATGCGGGGGAGATCGCAGTCAAGAAACAGACAGACGCCATATTGAGAATGGGGCTCGCAGTCGGTTTTGTCAAGGAGGAGGCTCCAGGCGCCTATCGGGTCGGAACTAGGTCAAAGAAGGCGAAGAACCGATATGACGAACTGGTGAGACTGTGGATTAAGTACGCAATAGAGCAAGATATCTATCCAGCTATCGAGGCAAGAAGAACGGCGCTACAGGCCCAGTTCACTGAGGAACGGAAGAAGTTTGGTTTCATTGATGAGACCTAACCTCAGTTGTCTTGTGACGAGAGGTTGTTGTGCGGGGTGCTCGGGGTGCGACCCCTCTTAGGTACATCTGGCGTTACTAGGCTTCGTCCACATCCCTTCGTGGGGCATAAATACCGAGCCGCCGTCTGACGGTTACCATGACCACTTTGCCGTACTTCAGCCCTGGGTTCGCCACTATATTGCGGCGAGAACCGGCGAGCCTGTCACCGACCTCCTCTACGCGGGTGGTATCGGCCCTCGCCCGAAGGCCACTACTGGGCTACGGGCCCGATACGGGCCGAGTGTCAGACGATGCAAGAGAACTTCGAGCGTTCTAGAAGATTCAACGCATACCGACAATATCGCTCAAGTTAGCGGTCTGGAGTAAGGCTTTGATGGCTAGGCAGAAACGACCAGGAGTAATGCTGGAAGAGGTGGCCGTGGTCATCTTTGCAGTAGTCTTGGTCGTCGGTGCGGGTTGGGCTTATGTTACGATCTCGGCTCCAGTCAGTACAACCAGCGTCTCGTCTGCTCAGAGCAGCGGCTCAGCATCTTCATCAGCTACGTCCGCAGGAAGTTCAGGATCAGCGAGCTCAGGGAGCGCGACTGGCGCCGGGACCAGCACGAGCGGGAGCGGCGGCTCGGCAGGGGCCACAGTAACGATCCCCCAGGGTGCCGGGTCCGGGGCAAACTTCTCTCCGACCACGCTGAGCGTCGCGCCTGGCACGACAATCACCTTCGTGGACCAGGACAGCGTCGCGAAGCACAACGTGGACTTCTCAAGCGGACCGTCAGGAGCGACGCTGCCTTCGGCATCCCCAAACCTGGTGAAGGGCAGTACCTTCCAGGTGACACTGACGACGGCGGGAACCTACGACTACCACTGCGACTACCATAGCTGGATGGTCGCGACCATCACGGTGACATAAAGTGGCTGAGTCTAGTCACTGCCGACAAGCCGACGGTTTAGGGGAGTCATGGTGAAAAACTGATGTCAGAAGACAAGCCGAAGAAGCCGGACGAATCCTTCTGGTTCGAAGCGAACGGCGAGAAGCAAGACAGCGAGAAGCAAGACAGCGAGAAGCCCCGCAGGCAAAACAGTTCTGAAGAGAACCGGCTCCTCGAGGCCGAATATCGGGCCGAGCGAGCACTCGGTAGAGCGACAGCCGCGCAAGAGCAAGCCCTCTCATCGCAGCAACGGGCTGTCGCGAGTACGTCCGACGCCTTTCTGGCCCAGCAGGAGCTTTCGAAGCTGGAGCGCAGGTTTGAGTCAGACGGCAAGCGCGTTAGTGAATCGAGGCGGAACTTCCTCAAGATCAGCGCAGGACTCGTAGCAGGAGCCGCCATCGCGTCGGTGGTGCAGGTCCCTCTCTATGCTAACCTCGTCTCGTCACGGAACGAGCAGGTGAGGACTCTCAACACCCAGCTTGTCCAGGCCGACCAGCAGATCAGCTCCTTGCAGTCACAGGTTTCTGCACTAACGGTGCGCGTGGATACGACGACCGGTTTCCTGACCCTGGGGGTCTCCGAGCAGGCGGCGGTCGAGGCGATCGCGGAGACGATCATACCCTCCGACAGCTCAGGCCCCGGCGCGAAGGAAGCTGGCGTCATCTACTTCATAGACCGACAGCTCGCCTCGGATTACGGACGGGGCGCGAACATGTTCACTGACGGCCCCTTCTTCCTTACTGGCCAGACCGGGCCGGTCACCGTGAACGGACAGACCTACTCGGGCGGCTCCCCCGTGGTCAGGGTGGGGGCCGGCACGAGATTCCAGTACTCCCTCCCGATGAGAGAGTTCTGGAGGACGGGGATAGCGGCACTGGAGACGTACTCGAACACAGCATACGGGGGGAACTTCGAGGGTCTCACCGCGAGCCAGCAGATGCAGGTCCTGCAGGACCTGTGGTCCAACGTGCCTTCGAGCTTCAGCGACATACTGCCGGAGGATTTTGCGTACGAGATAACATTCATGACATGGGCCGG
>PLUF01000014.1 GCA_003164815.1 Candidatus Gagatemarchaeum stordalenia | reverse complement strand
GCAACCGGAAGAGAAGCCGCAGTCCGGATTCCCCGACTACAAGAAGCTGAAGTGCCCGAAGTGCGGCAACACTACCAGCTTCGTGGAGTTCGCGATGCGCGAGACGAAGCAGCCCTTCACCGTGGACCCGGAGAAGGACGAGCCCGACTGGGAGGTGTTCGACTTCATAGACGACTCGCCCTACCCGGAGGAGGTCGTCTGCGGGAAGTGCTTCGAGGAGGAGCTNNCAACTGAGAAAAGCGGCGTTAGCTGAGTACGAGAGACTCTCCGTTCTGGGGAGGTGCCCGGAGTGCAACGGACGGCTCGTGACCGCCGGGGGAGATGAGGAGAAGACCTGCTCATCTTGCGGGATAGTCTTCGGAAGGACGGATGGCGTGCAGCATCCCCCATCAGCACGCCCCACGAACGGGACCGAATTGCTCGGCTCCTTCATCACGAGAGGCGACCCGGCGCTGCGAGGCCCGGTCTTCGGCCAGTTCAGGCTGAAACCGAACGTCATCGGGCTCGGGCGCGACGGACCTGTCCTGTGCTGCTCGGGGCTGATAGAGAGGGTCTCCGGAAGGATGATGCTCCCAAAGGGCATCGTGGAGAATGCGGTCGTCACCGCCAGAAGGCTCCTGCCGGGAAGGAAGGCCTACCGCGCGACCGTCCCAGCGATCTCCGCCTACGCGCTGCTCTACGCGTGCAGGTCAGCCGGGATAACGCACATCGGCTACAGGGAGATACTGACGGCATACTCAGACGCAGGCCACAGGATTGGCGGGGCCCAGCTGCTGAGGATCGGCATCGAGTCCTCGATCTCGCTGCCTCAAAGCAGTCTTGAGGACCTTGTGCGAGCTGCCGTCCGGAGGCTCCGGGCCAATGAAAAGGTGATTGAACGCCTCGACCAAGCGAAGTTCGATGTCCAGGCGTACTTCGCCAGGCTCTTCGAACTCGCCAAGGAGATCGCAGCCAGGTCATCCGCTATGGGAGGGTTCAACCCGAGGACGGTGGCCGCGGGTTCGGTCTACCTTGCCAACCTGAGCATCGGCCCGAAGAAGATGGTGAGGCAGAAAGAAGCCGCTGAGACCCTTGGCATGTCAGAGTACACGATCCGCGAGTTCTGCATCCGAGCCAGAAAGCAGATCGAGGTAGGTGTCCAGCGAAGTTGGCCTGCGACAGCTGCCACCACGAGATCGAAGACCTCTCCGTAGCCTGCGAGTGCCCGTGCCACTCGACCTACGCCCTGACCCTCGTTCGCAAGGCCCCTGATGCCCCCGAACCGGACTGAGCTGGCGAACAATCCAATGCGTTTCCTGGAAGAAAGGGCAGAGACGCTCGTCCTCCTCGACGATTCGAACGCCGTGAGGATACTCGCGAAGGACCCCTACACCGAAGTCAAGTACAAGATGTTCGCAGGAAAGAGGGTCAGGTACGTCGCGGCAGCGGCGGACGGAATCCACGCGGCCAGGATTCAGGAGAACGAAGAGTGCACGGAGTTCCTCTGCGAATTCGAGGGAAGAGAGGTCCACGTGAACGACATGGCGCCGATGGCGCGGGCCATAATCGACCACGCGACCAACGGGAACATCGGCCCGCTCGTCAGGCTCCTGAAGTGGCACGCGTTCCTGCAGGACCTCGGGCTGTCGGTCAGCACCAACTCAGCGAGGCTCGAACTCACCAGGGAGGGAGTCCTCCACGTTCCCAGCTCCGTCTCGGCCGAAGTGCTCGAGCGGGCGACCTATCACGACGGCTCAAGGATTGCGAAGCTTCTCTTCACCCTGAAGGACAGGAACAGCTGGCTCTACCGGATGTTCAGGAACCACGAGTACGCCATCGCGCTGGCGGGAAAGGACGAGACCGGGCAATTTTGGATGCACTTCACTCCACCGGTCTACCGGGACATGACGATCGGCGACTGCGAAATCTGGCTGGCGGGAGGCGGAGACGGGGACGCAATCGTGTCCCCAGCTCCGTGATGGACGGACAGACGGACGGATTGGAAGAAAAGGCGAAGAAGAGACTGACGAAGAGATTGACGGATGAGCACAGAAGGGAAAGGAAAGAAAGCACTTGGAGGTGCGTAGAATGGACATTTTCAGACAAGGAGACGTAATCGTGGCGCCGACCAGTATACCGAAGGGCGCCAAGCGGACGGGGGATGTGGTGCGGATAGCGAGCGAGACGGGGAACCCGCACGTCCTGAAGGGCCAGGTCTTCTCCTCTGGGAGACAGCAGTACATCGTGCTGGAGGAGCCGACCGAGATGACCCACCCGCAGCACGCGCCGCTGTCCCTCCAGCCCGGGTCGTATGAAGTCAAGACTGTAAGGGACTACATCGGAAGAACGCTGATGGACTGATCGGGGACAGAGCAGGATTCAGGGCGCTCCGCGCGCCCTTCCTTTTTCTTTCGAAGGGACATAGACATGGCACAAGAGATCAAGATATTCAGGCCGACGCTGATCGACGAGAAGCCCCTTCCCTTGGGGAGCGAGGAGTTCTCCTACGCCCCAAAGCTCCAGCAGGCATCCCAGGACGGCATGATCAAGGTCAAGCTGGAGGAAGAAGTGATCATCCAGAGGGTGTCACACGACCTGTACGCCAACCCGCGGTCGGGGTTCAGGGAGTTCTACAACAACGAGTGCAGGGCGTGCAGGATCGCCTCACGGGTCTTCGGGGCGAACCCTAGCATCGAGGTCACTCTCGTCCCGTCCGAGAGAAAGCTCGTCATCCAGGGCGTGGACAGCCTCGGCATATCTCAGGACAAGTTTCTGCAGGTCTACTCGGTCCTTGGGAGGAGTGACAACTTCTCAGGGAGCGAAATTGGAATGTATGGTTTGGGTAGAGCCAGCTACGTCACAATCTCCGACACGGTCGTTCTTGAGACGTTCTCCCGTGAAGACGGCACCGCGTACGCTGTCCTAGGGAAATCGGGGATCGCGTACAACCTACTCCCCAAGCCGAACCTCGACTCGCACGGGACCAGGGTCACGTTCGTCCTGGACCAGAAGATCCCGATTCTGGACATGCTCGACTACATCGTCGACTGCACGGCCTTCTCTGGGATCGACACGTTCCTGAACCTGGCCGAGAAGATGGAGCTGCCCAGCTACTGGAGGTCGGACTTCCCGTCGGAGAAGGGAAGGTACACGCTCGGACCGAAGAGGTTCGACGAAGACCTTGAGCAGAAGGTCCGCAAAGCGAACAAGTGGCACGAGGTTGTCA
>PLUF01000083.1 GCA_003164815.1 Candidatus Gagatemarchaeum stordalenia | reverse complement strand
ATCTAGGCACAATCCCATCTACTGCGTTCGGACAAAGACGTATATCAAAAGGCGCAGGCTGCCGATGGAAGGCGCCTAGCGTGAAGCGAGAGGTGAAGGTCGTCCTGGGCTTGGCGGTTGTGGTGGTCGTCTTTGACCTCTTCCTGCTCCCAGTGGTGCCGATCACGGTCTCGGCGGGTTGTGAGACCTCAGCGACTATCAACTTCGGGCCTTGTGTAGCGATCCCTGCGTCGGGTTCAGCCTCGGTGATGTACGCCTACTTCGGTGCGGGTGCGGTTCAGGTACCGGTGTCGAGCGGCCACTCGTACTGCCTGATGTACGGCAACCCCGGCACGATGTGCCGCCTCGCCATGCAGCGGATGAACCAGATGATTGCTCCGTGAGCTCCCCGGAAGGCGAGACCGATCCCAGCTCCCCTGAGGACTGGACCTACCCGGTCATCGTCCTCCTCCTCACTATCCCTCTCTCGGCTGTCGTCTCGGACTCTTTCCCGCTCGCCGCCGTCGCCTCGTACATTACGGGAGCCAACAGCTTCGGCCTCGGCTCGTACTACGTCCTGGGGCAGCTCGCGTTCACCCTGCTGATGCTCCTCACCTTCTACAAGGTAGGCGAGGGCGTGGACTTTCCCGGGCAGTTCCGCCGGTTCGCCCTGTTCGCCTTTGTTGGTGCGGTCATCGGGGACCTTCCGGGCTTCTACGTCTACACGAGCCGTATGTTCTTCGGAGGAGGCGAGGCCTGGGGTGGTGGTTTCGGGTACGTCATGAGCATCGGTCTCCCCGAGCCGAACTCCCTCGTCGACCTCGTGACGGCGGCGGCGCTCGCGTCTATCATCCCGCTCGCGGGCTTGGCGCTAGCGGTCTTCAGGTTCCAGCTGCGCTCCCCCGCCGGTGCCGGTGGAGACCCTGGGAAATCCTCCGGTGCCCTGTGGCCCTTCGCCGCGGCCTTCGTCGTGATAGCGGCGGTCTTCCCTGCCTCCGAGCTCGTCTATACCTTCGTGAAGACTCCGATACCACCCTTTCCCATGCACGTCGTCTGGAGGCAGCTCATCCCCGGGTACCTGGGATTCCTCATCTATCCGGTCCTCCTGCTCGTGGTCTTCTACCTGATGGGGAGGAGGCTCGACCTTGGCAGCTGGGGCGCCGGCAGGTTCGGCGGTTTTGCGCTCTCGGTCTTCGTGGGAGCTGTTGCGGGCCTGCTCGTCGGGGATGTCCTCAATGCGACGATCGCCGGCACCTCGGTCTCTGGGCTGTTCGAGGGGTACAACCTGGAGGTGCTGGGCACGAGCCTCCCCTACGACGGCGTCATGGTAGTCATCCTGGTCTTCGCCGCCGCGTCGCTGGGGTACTTCGCTAGAAAGCCATACGCCGCGAGCGTAGAAGGCCACGGAAGCACGCTGAACCAGAGTGCGGCCTAGGACGCCGGGGATAGCGCGGGAACGGTACAGCAAGCCGAGGTGAGCGCGCCATGGGTCCGGCCTCGGGGCCCTGCGCGGTTCGCACGTAGAAGCCCGGAGCTCACTGGATCGAGCTGGAAGAGCTACTGAAGCTGTCTGATTCAGCGAGCGGAAGAAAGCGTAGGCTATGGCTGCCCAGACGAGGCTATGGCGATGCGTAACTCAGGCGGCCACGGTCGCTTCGGCCTTCTGGATCTCCACTACCTTGACGTCCGTGAGCACGCCCAGCTTCGCCTTTGCGGCGTGGAGGGCGTTCTTCCCCAGCTGGAGGTCCGCAGCCTTCACCTGAAGCTCGAGTATAGTCGAGCCTATGTGAATCCTCGCGGCCAGCCCTATCGGCTTCCCGAAGGCCTTCCTCATCCCCTCCTGGAGCCTGTCTGCGCCTGCGGTGGCGATCATCTTGTTCTCGCGCAAGATCTCGTGGGGGTAAGTCTTCACGGTGAGAAGATAGCCCTCTTCGCCGAGGCTCACGAGTTTCTTGTTCGCAGCTACACGTGCCGCCTCAAGGGCGTTGTGCCTGATCTGGACCCTTCCCTTGGAGACTAGGTTGATGCAGTAGTTGTAATCGGGACTCGCCTTCCCGGTCGTGAACCTGGCCACCTTGGAGTTGGGTGCGCCGGGTGCGTAGTACTTGCTGGTGTACGACATTGACTTGACTTCGCGGTAATTTCTCCCTTTGATCGTAACCACCCTTCTTCGCACGCTCAAATTCCGTTCTTTAAATAGACTTCGATGAAGCTGAATGGTCTTAACTACAATTTCCCCAAAAAATTGATTCCCCCGAGCGACAATCAGTGGCGTCTCCTCAACGGAAACTCACTCGTTGGCCAAATCTGTTGAGGTCGTACACATCCCTCGTGATAGCCGTCGTTGTCGAAAAAGTTCAACGCTCTCTCAGCTTCTCTCAGTTTGTCTCCCAGCAACAGCGGAGTGATTTCACGCAGAATTCGGATAGCCCTCATGCTGACAATACTCTTACGCCAAATCGGTTTGTCTTCACCTCTATTGCGTGATTTAGCCGGCCTTGGCAAACCAATTAGGTCTGAGTACTTGAAGACGACAGCAGAATCTGTCATTCCAATGGTCAGCAATATGGCCGTGCAGTCTGTTGCTTCGACATAGAAGCTCTCTATGCAACCCTCTCCTTGAATTAGAGCAGCCACCCAGAATCTGTCCTCCGTGTTCCGAATGATGACCTCGGGGATGGTCTTTTCCCTGGATGAGTCAATTGCCGGAATGGCCGGTGGCATCGATTCAGCGACTTTCTGTGGCTTGAAACCAGAGGTGCGTCCTTTCATCCTTAGTGGGAAATCCTTTCGAGACCAGATGTCGCCATTCCTAAAACACCCGCGGCGACAACCCTCTTGATCGAAGAAACTCACCGCTCTTTCGGCTTCCCTCCGCTTCGTACCTACGAGATACGGTAGAGTCTCGTGCAGAACGCGAATGCCTCTCAAGCCTGCAATGTTCTTATGCCATAACGGCTTCCATTGATGGTTCTTGACAGGTTTCGAGGGGGGATCGAGCCCGACGTACTCAGAGAGCCTGAAAACGGGGGCCGGGTCCACCATTGAAACATCCAGAGCTAGGTGAGTTGAATTGCTCTTCTTGGCGTAACTACTTTGAATGCATCCCTCTCCCTGAATGATCGACGCGACCCAGGCTCTTGCCTCTGGTGTAGAGATTACAGTTTCAGGTATATTCCTTCGCGAGACTATAGCCAAGTTTGGTCTACGATGCCACTCGTCAGGAGCCCGGACCCCAAACCTTCGCATGTGATATCGCACCGTCGCCGCCTGACGATACTCCAACCTCCTGACCGCTTCGGGGAGGGTCCTGCTCGTCCTCACGATTTCCTCAAGGTAAGCTGCGAACTCCGGACTTGAGGCTGGAGGCCCGTTATCCCGCTGGATTGCTCTGCCCCTCTTCTTTCCGGCCTGCTTGCTGACCTTCTGGACTCCCATGTTCCTTCCATCGTTCACCCCCTTCGGCCTCTTATCCGCCACCACATCATCGGTCACCTCAGACACCTCCCAGCTCCCGGACCGCCGACCCGAACTCCTCCATCACCGCCTCCACCATGCTTCGGAGAGACTCCATGTCGACTTGGGGGAACTCCGCCAGCCCGAGGCACCTCACCCCCGGACGGACCGCCTTCAGCCTCCTGAACTTCAGGTTCACGTAGAGCGCGTTCCTCTCCGCCCAGCCGAGGGCCACCCCCCTCCGGCTCTCGCTCCTCCAACACTCGATCACCACATCGAGCTTGGGGAGGAAGAAGTCCGGCACCATCAGCCGGGCGCCGACCTGGAAGGTGGCGGGCTCTGAAGCGGCCTCGGAGCCGCAGAAACCGAGGTTTAGCATCAGCCCGCTGGTAGAAAGGGCAGTCCTCGAGCGCCCCGAGTTCGCCCGTGGCCTCGCCTTGGCCATGGCCAGGAGCGCAATCAACGCCACCGAGAGGATAGCCGCCCTGCCGCAGACGCCGGAGGCGGAGACTCAGCCTTTGAAGAGGGAACAGCGCCGGCTCTCCGGGCGCTTGGAGAAATCCGGCCCGAACGGTTTCCTGACATACGAGGCGCGAATCATGATCCAGTACTGGAGGTGCTTCAACCTGCCGCTGCGGCGCGTCTTCGAAAGGTTCGGGCCCCGCAAGCGCTCACGGTTCGTGAGGGAGAGCGTGACGGCGGCGTCGGGCAGGGCCAGGGGCTACTCCGCCGTGGATGCGCCCATAAACTACCTCCACCAGAGGCGGCTCTTCAAGTGCAGACAGGTCAACCTGCAGCTGGGGCTTGAGTACAACCCAGGAGAGGGCTTCCTGCACAGGAGGAGGTGGAACTCTGACGGTCTGGGCCTCCTTCTTGACCTGATCGACCCTCTCAAGTTCGCCGACAGGGAGAAGCTCTTGGTAGCGACACTGAGTTCAAAGGTCAACTGGAGGGACTTCTACAGCTGGAGG
>PLUF01000092.1 GCA_003164815.1 Candidatus Gagatemarchaeum stordalenia | reverse complement strand
GAGCTCTTCGGCTTACTCGAGGACGTCAACTTCGATCGTGGGGCGTCTGGCGGCGCTGTTCACGACATAGTACCCGCCATAGAGCATCAGGAAGAAGAACGTGGCCAGGATCGAGATGTACTCGTACCCGCTGAACGACATGTTGAGCCCTATGGAAGTGCTGACCAGGGGGAATGCGGTCACGATAAGGTAGCCGAATGCGACGGCGAAAGCCAAGATTACCAGGACCAGAGCCGCCGAGATTATGTTGATTATCAGCCTCGGCCTCCTGTATGACATAGGTAATCGTCCAAAGACGCGCGAAAACTGTATTTAACCATGAGCGAATATCTCCATAGCAAATTGGAACAATCTTTATGTATAATCTGAGTTTTCAGCCAGACCGAGGAACAATCGATGGTAGGGCGCCTCAGGGGATGAATTTGGGGTGGGAAAAGTTTTTAAACAAAACCCGGGTAATATCCCTTTCGAGGCCAGCAAGCGTTCTTTGACAGGAAAAGGGCAGTCGACCGTCACCAGTCGTGCCCATGTAGAAGTAGGGATGTCAGATTTCGGCCTGCAGGGCATCAGTTACGTATTGGGGGGAGGGTTCCCGACGAACAGCGTCTATCTTCTCACGGGCGAGCCCGGCACGTTCTACGCCACCTTCGCACAGCAGGCCCTCTTTAACGCAAGCAAGCAGAAGATCAAGGTGGTCTATTACACTTCAGAGGCCTCATGTGATGACGTCATACAGGACATGAATACGTTCAAGTGGGACGTGAACGACGCCATGGACGACGGTTCGTGGCTCTTCACCCGTGTGCTCCCGCCGCAGCTCAAGACGGTGACCAGCAACACACCCGAGGACCCGAGGGAGCGGCGGATCGACCTGCCCCCGCACTCGCTCACCCCGCTTCGCGAGGACTTCCTCGAGAGGCTCAACGAGGGAAGGTGGAGCGCCCTTTCGCTTTCGTACCTCATGAAGAGCTACCCCGAGGACGAGATAACCGACCTCATCATGTACTGGGTCAACGCCGCGCACAACCTCGGAGGGGTGCATTTCATCCTCCTTCCCAAGGGGATCCATGAGGAGTCCCGGGTCAACTACATCAAGAGCCTGGTCGACGGCGTCCTCTCCTTCAAGTTCGCCCAGGGGTTCGAGCAGGCAGAGGGCGAAATCGACATCGAGAAGCTCCGCAGGGTGATACCGAAGGTCAAGACCATCAGGCACGCCGTGCAGGACAACGGCCTGGCGATCGAGACTACAGCGAGAGTCGGATAGTCGAAAGGCCGTGCTGTCACTCAGAGAATGCATGGTAGGACGTACTATGAAACCATGTGTAGTCCAAACCTATAAAAGCGAGACATCCGACGAGTTACTCGGGCGTGCTCGATTTGAAGAACGGAGCTGCGCGGACGTGACGGGCAGGATTGCCTCGCCATTCAACGTCGGCTACGCTCGAGTCTGCAAGGATGCTTCCAAAGGAGTTTGGAACTAGGAAATGGGCATCGGGGGCTCGATGGTGATGGGCATGTCCACAGGAGAGTTCGTCGAGACGATCGAGTCGAAGGGCATCCGCGGACCCGGCCTATCGGCGCTCATAAGGACAGCCCTTAGTGATCTTCTTGGCGAGATATCGGCCACCGCCTCCCTGGCGTACGTCGGCGATGCGGAGGACGGTGACATCAGGAGCTTCGCGGTGCGGGCCGACGAGCTGTTCGGTTCCAGCGCCCCGCTGATCTTCAGCCACATCGTAGTGATGGCCGACAAGAAGAAGACCGAGCGCCCGACGAACGTCTGAATGCTACGGTAATAGCCATCCAGTTCATTTAGGAAGACCGAGCCAGCCCAGTGGCGATACAATCCGTGATCATCGAGCCGTTGCTGTCAGGAGGTCTGCGACTCGCCCTGGAGGGCATCACCGTGCTCATGGTGGTCGGCGCCGTGATAGTCGGGTACTTTCTGTGGCCATTCCTGACCGGCGCAGGGTACGAGCCCGTCCCTGATAGGATTCTCAGGAGGATGATCGAGCTCTCTCAGCCCAAGAAAGGGCAGAGGGTCTATGACCTGGGGTCCGGGTTCGGTCGCATCATAATCAAGGTCGCCATGGAGACCGGGGCGACCTGCACCGGAGTGGAGATCGACCCGCTGAAGGTCTGGTGGACCAAGAGGGCAATCCGGGCGAAGGGGCTGGGCGCCCAGGTTAACGTGGTGAAGTCTAACCTTCTCGACGCGGACATCTCCCAGGCCGACTTCGTCTTCGTCTTTCTCTGGGAGGGCATAATGCAGAAGCTAGGGAAGAAGGCCTTGAAGGAGATGAAGCCCGGGAGCATGATTGTCTCGTACTACCACAGAATCCTCGGCTGGGAGCCGGAGAAAGAAGACGCGAAGAACAGAATCTACCTGTACAAGATACCTGAAAAAGTCATCGAAGGTCTATAAGCGCCGCCCGGCGTGATAGCTCGATTTAATTTGGTAGCAGAAAAGACTCTTAGATTCCAAGGGAAGAACAAGGACCTAGACCAGCTGGCACAGCAGATCGAGCAGCAGCTGCAAACGGAAGGTTACAAGACGCAGTCTACCAAGGCACCGTTGGGCAACATCATCCAGGCCACGAAGGCTGGAATCCTCCGCGACCTCTTCGCGGCCGACCGAGCCTTCACGATCATGGTCTCCGGGCAGCCCGCCGACTTCACGGTGCACATAGGGATAGGCAAGTGGGTTCAGAACCTCGCCGTGACCGCTGCCGAGACGATCCTTCTGAGCGGGCTCTTCCTCGCGGTGGACGTTCCTGAGATGCTCTGGACCACCCACGTAGAGGGCGGCATCGCCAAGCAGATCACGCAAATCGTGGGTTAGACCGCGGACGCGCTGCGCCCTGGCGAGACCGAAGGAAGAGACCGCCGGGCGCTCTCCCCCGACGAGCGCGAAACCAGAGAAGGTTCATTAGGGTTCT
>PLUF01000089.1 GCA_003164815.1 Candidatus Gagatemarchaeum stordalenia | reverse complement strand
CTAGATGATTCATCCACCCGAGGCTGCGGAGCCTAGAGCAGGTAGCGGATGGGGATGTCCTGATACTCGCCGTTCGGCAGCGAGCGCCTTATCGAGAGCGGCAGGGCCTCACTCGCGAGCTCAGACATGGCGAGGAATATGGGGTCCTTGGTGGCTTCGTCGATGGGGACGAAGAACGGAGCGCCCATCGCCAGCTGCAGCGAGCGCGCTCCGATGATCCTTGCCCTCTCAAAGCGGGTCAGCTTAGGAGGCCCGATCCTTATCTCAAAACCTTCCACAACCGCCCGTCGAGGTTTCTTTTTATCGCGCGAAGCAACTACTGGGGACAATCAATAACCTCGAGAATAGGTTTGCCCTTTTAAAGGGCCACTATAAAGTTTGTGCTATACGGTTCCGTCCAATCTTCGGGGATTTTCTCCCTGTCAAGCGTCGGGAGATAGTCATTCCAGGCATGGTCCTGTTGCGAATAGTCACGTTTTGACTTGATGAGTCCCAATCTCTCAGGCTGCTAATTGCTGTGGGCGTGGCGCTCAACGTGTTCCCCTTGCTCCTGGCGCATTCTTCGTCTTTGAGACGATCTCCGACCGCCTATCTTGGGAACTATGGACCTTGTTCTTTTGCCTCTCCGAAGTGCTGCAGGTGAGTGGTGTAATATGGGTCAATCGTCTGAGAGACATGAGTTGAGTTTGGTTCACGCTTCTCCCCCTCTCTTGGCGCGGCTCGCATTCTCAATGAGAGTAATTCATCGGTTCTCTCTTAAGCTCCGATCCCGCAAGTACAGCGGACCGCGTTTTCGCCGCGCTTCTCGGGATTCATGTTATACACAATCATGAAATAGTGGACGGAAGCGGCTCCGATTTGTCGCTCATGAGTCAGCAGTCCAGGGAAAATGGTATTTGTCAGTCTCGAAAGTAGAGTGCAAAGCAGTCATCCGCGGAAAGGGCGAGGTGAAGTTCGACATCTTCAAGCACCTAGCGCCGGTGACGGTGAGCGCCATCCTCAGGGAGCTTCCCATCAACGCCCGCGTGACGATCTACCCAAGGGCGATGATCTGTCTGTTGACCGGGATAAAGGCGGGAGTCGAGAAGCAGCGGTTTGAGTTCACAAAAGGAGACGTCGCGTTCCTTCCAGCCAACGGCTCGCTGTGCTTCTTCCTCGCCAACGCCAAGAGCCAGAGCCCGCTCAACCCGATAGGCAAGCTGGAGGTCGACCTCGGAGTGCTGTCGGGCCTCTCCGCTGGCGACACTATGGAGATAATTCAGTTGCGGGAAGTCAGCGAAGGCGCCCAGACGTAGTGCCCGCTGTATCCGCCCACCTTGAAGAGCATCCCCTTCGACTCGAGTGAGACGAGGATCGCCCTCGCGATTGAAGCGCTGACGTTGAAACTCCTCGCCGCGGAATAGACCGTGATAGCCTTCTGGGACCCTAACGACTTCAGGAACTCCTGATCTCCGAGCTTCGGCATCAGAACCTCGACCCGCTTCCTCTCGCCGACAGACGCCTTTACCTTCTCTGTCTTCTTTATTTTCGAGCCGTCTGCCTGCTGCTCTCCGTCCTCGTTCTGTGTCTTTTCCATCGAGGCGAGAGTCTTCTTCTTTGTTCCGCCCATCTAATTCACTCAAGGGGGGCGCGGTTCTCACCGAATAATTAAGCTTGCGGGTTCCAATCCTGCTCCATCGGGGAATTGAAAGCGCTCTCCCGTCTCTCCTCGCGACTGAGCTCCTGCAGCAGCCTCAGGAGCGATACCCCGAGCGGAGTCAGCTCGTACATCCTCACCTTCCCGTAGGCAATCTTGTCGTCGACGAACCCGTACTTCTTCAAGAGCACGAGGTGCCTGTCAACGCCCTTCCAGTCGAGTCCGAGCTCCTGTGCCAGCTGGAGCCTGTCCTTCGGAAGCGAGAGCGCGTCCAGGAGCCGGATCCGCGTCTTACCGCCCTTCATCTTCACGAAGAGACCGAAGACGTCAGAGTCGAAACCGAAGTCGGTCCAGCGGGACCTCATCCTGCCACGCCAGATCCACATCCCCCCGACGAGCAGCCAGCTGCCCGGGGCGAGCGCCAGGGAGTGTATCTCGAGGAACTGGTATACGGAACGAAGCGGCTGGGCGGCCGACGG
The DNA here is from genome assembly GCA_003164815.1 of Candidatus Gagatemarchaeum stordalenia. Lineage (GTDB taxonomy): Archaea > Thermoproteota > Nitrososphaeria > Nitrososphaerales > Gagatemarchaeaceae > Gagatemarchaeum > Gagatemarchaeum stordalenia. The sequence goes on along the minus strand of PLUF01000089.1, from coordinate 466 downwards.
TTGGGAAACGGGGCCAGCCGTAAGGCCTCCCTCGACTCCGCTTGCCAAGTTCCCCGTTCCGTTGGTGCTTGTCGACAAGGGCTGCGTTACGGTGTCAGTCGCGGTTGGGCCGAAAGTGACAGCGGAGGTCGACAATCCAGTGACTGTCGTAGTGGTCGAGTATGTCTCGTTTGATGCCGCAGACTGGACAGCCGAGGTCAGCGTCGAGGTCGCTGTCGACGTAACAGCCGAGACTGTCGAAGTCGAGCTCGCCGATATGGTCCCAGACAGGCCATAGGTCGCTGAGCTCAGGGCCCCCATGTCACCGGTCGACGACAATAGGTAGACGCCGAGAAAGCCCGTGTTGAGCAGCGCGAACCCAACGAGTGCGGCGAACGCGTAGGAGGACTTCATCGCCAAAAGGGAAAACCAGTGTTTTCTGATAAATACTTTTGTCCGAGTGCAGTAGATGGGATTGTGCCTAGAT
>PLUF01000068.1:3106-5696 GCA_003164815.1 Candidatus Gagatemarchaeum stordalenia | reverse complement strand
GCGAACAAGTGGCACGAGGTTGTCAAGTACCTTCCCATACGCATCGAGGACGAGGACTTCGAGCTGTACGCGGCCTTCGTGGTGAGGAAGGACTACAACGGCCTTGCCGCCACCGAAGAGTCGGACGAGAGGGAGGTCCGACTGCTTGGAACCCCGGTCGAGGCAACAAGGATAGACCTGCCGTTCTCGGCTTGGGTCCTCAACATCAAGGACGAGCGCCGATATCCGCCGACGGCGGACCGGGAGAGGCTGACGGAGCAGTCCGCCAGGGCGATACAGCAGAGGGTGGAATCGAGGATCCCCGAGGCGATAGCGTCCCTTTGCGTGACGTCCACGAGGGAATACGGCGCCTCGACCTACAGGGAAGTCCTGAAGGCCTACAGATCGCTCGGGCTGGAGAAGTTCCTGCCTCCCGAGACCCTTGACGTCTGCAGGTTCGTCAACCTGAAGGTCAAGTGCTTCGGCGAGCGGGAGAAGAAGGACGTTTCTGAACTCCTCGGGCAAGACGGAAGTATGTTCTACCTTCCCACGCTGAACGGACGTAAGGTCGGCCTGATTCACTCGGTCCTGCCCGAAGCCGTGGTCTTCAGGCTGGCAACGGAGAGGGACAGCGACAGCACGCCTCTCGACGAGCGGGTCGACCTCATGCTGAGGAACGGCGTTAGGCTGGCGGACGAGTTCCTGAAGGAGAACAAGCCGAAGCTGAAGCCCCAGGAGATCCCCATGGGAGACCTGGCCATCCACACGGCAGGGACTGCCAGCTTCAGCTGGGGAAGGTTCGAGATGGTAAGGAGGCACGTCTCCCGGGTGGAAGCGAGACCTCTGGACGAAATGACCGTCAGGATCCCGAAAGGCAAGATGCAGCCCTACCTCTGGCTGCTCTCGACATTCAAGACCGACTACAGGCTAGTCAAGGACGAAAGGAGAATTGAGGGAGGCCGGACGCTCGAGGACTTCACCAAGGAGCTCAGAGGCAAGAAGGTGGTCACGAACCACGGGAAGATGACCTTCGATGAGATCTCCCAAGAGACGCACAAGCCAGAGCTCCTGCTCTACAGCGACCCCAGGATAGCAGCCAATTTCTCCGACCGCGAAGGGATGATGGTCTTCGGCGGGGACAACCTCCTCTTCGAGCTGGCCGCGTTCCTTACGCGGAACGGCATCAAGTACGACACCGACCTCTCCGGCCACACTGAGTTCAAGAAGCTCGAACCGGAGAAGCTCTACCCGAGCCACTTCGTAGGCTATGCGAGCTACGAGAAGCTCGGCGACTCGGAGATACTCTACAGCGTCATTCACGTCGTGAAAGCTGTCAAGGACGGGCGCCTGCGGGAGCTCTTCCTCAACGCCGCACAGTGGAGCAAGAACGCGGAGGAGGTCGCGAAGATGAGGAAGGACGCGCTCTCCCTAGACAGCCAGATTTCGGAATAGCGGGTCAGCAAGAAAGTGGAGGCGAGAGATTGTCAAATCAGATTCTGACGCTTGAGGCAGTATACGACAATTCAGATATCATGACGGACTACTGGGCCAGGGACACGCCCTACACCAGCTGGTTTGTCTGCGAATACCCGGGCAACGCCGTGACCGAGGCCAAGATGAGGGCCGCCCTGCAGCGGCTCCCCGAATGGCTGCGGCGGTACGACTGGAAATGGCAGAAAGGCGAGAACTACTCGATGTCCGACCATCCGCGCGGGCAGCTCAGAGCCGACGGACAGACAGGAATCCTGGTCTATGCGGGCTCCAGCAACTCGGGGAGGGAGATCAGCTTCATCCTGTCGACCACGAGCGAGAGCATCTTCCTCATGAACAACAGGAAGGAGGTTCCTGTTCCGGCGACCCTCGATGAGTTCAAGGTCCTTATCGTGAGGAAGGAGGAAGAGAGGCTGGCAAACAGGGAGGGGGCCCTCAGGAAGGTAGGTTCGAACGTCGTAGACGCCGCTGTCGATGCTGGGTTTGTGCGACCCGGTCGAGCCAAGCCCGCAGACAAGACACCCGGGGAGCTCAGAGCCATCTTCGAGGGGATGAACGAGAGCGAGAAGGTAGGCGTAGCATTCGGCATGTTCCCGGCGAGGCTTCAGGGCTTGACGCACAACGATGTCGTGGGGCTGATGAGGCTGCGGGAAGAGGTTGGACCGAAGATGACCTTCGACGATTAGTAGAGGGCGCGCTGAGAATGGTGCACCGATTGCCTGTGTCCGTCCGTCAGAACCTGAAGAGAGGGTGATTACCAGATGGTGATGCGCGAGATGAGCAGGACCAAGCTCACGAAGAAGCTCAACAAGCTGCTGTACCTCGGGGGGCACGATGAGGCACTGGAACTCATCCGTAGGTACCCCACGCTCACCAGGGCCTGCATTCCGTACTTGGCGAGTGACGGCTTCAGGAAGACCATCAGGATGCTACTGGAACAAGGGAAGCGCCGGTGCAAGACGTCCTCGTCGACGGCCTGACCAACTTCTTCAACTTGCAGAAGGAACCAAGGGTGGAAGTCGCGCCGCTGAAGGGAGGGAAGAAGGGGCGGATGAAGAGGTACCTCTTTTCCGTCGAAGTGAGAGACGGCGAACACGAGTACCTGAGCTACGGCATCGTA
>PLUF01000068.1:0-3045 GCA_003164815.1 Candidatus Gagatemarchaeum stordalenia | reverse complement strand
TCCATCGGAAAGATAGAAGAGGTGAGGTGAGGAATTGAGCTTTCCGGCTGAAGGCAACGTTCGAACGGTGAGCGAGCTGGCTGTCGAGGCGTGCCGCCTCGAGCCTGAGCCGCTCAGGGCGATCTACGACTTCGTCCAGGTCGTCAGGCCGGACGTCCCTGAACACTCGATTCGCGCCAGGATNNGCGCAGCTGCTCCTCGTGCAGGGAGACGCATGGGATGTCCTCAGGAAGCTAGACGAGAACTCGATAGATGCTCTGATCACGGATCCGCCCGGCAAGTTCGGACGCAACTGGGCCGGAATGGGGACGACAAGGCCCCACGCCACCGAAGTCCACGGGCGCACCTACAAGCAGCCCGAGCTCGACGAGGAGTTCGTGAAGCAGGCCTTCAGGGTCCTCAGGAAGGACAGGGCCTGGAACACCCTCTCAAAGGAGAAGAGGGCGAAAGGAGAGTTCCCGAAGGGCGGGGCGGCGTGCCTGATCAGGGTGCCGATCGAGAACAAGACGACAAGGCCGCACATTCAGGAACTCATCCGGCTGGCGGAATCGGCGGGCTTCGTCTTCTACGGCGAGTTCGTGGTGGCGCTGGATATGATCGGAATGGGGTATGATTCAGGCAGGGATAAGGGAGCAGCGTGGCTTCTCTTCCACGCAGGCAACCGGAACGGCGTGCTCTGGGACCTCTCCGTGCCCAACGTCATACAGGCGAAGCGGATCAGGAACCCGTGCAAGGGCGACGCGAAGGAGCATGAGGCGGAGAAGGACCCGGTCGAGTTCACCGAACTCCTGAAAGCCGTGACGAGGAAGGGCGACGTCGTCCTTGACCCGTTCATAGGCAGAGGGCGGTGGACCAAACAAATGGTCTCGGAAGGGAGGCACGTCATCGGGGCGGACATGGACGGGACGTGGCCCGAAAGGATCGCGAGTGAGGATTACGGATACGCAGGAGAGACACCCAACTAGGAGGTGTGCCAGTTGTCAGACCAATCGACGTCAATCAAGTTCACGCTTTCGGGCGCGCCCAAAGCGTGGAACGAGGAAGCCGGGGAACTGCTCGGCGAATGGGCAGAGGGCATCGAGGCTGTTTTCATCAACTCGACTGAGTCGGGCGAGGACTTCGTCACCGTGGACGAAATCGCATGGGGCGGGAACGAATACAGCACCCGGTACTACACCAAGGGCGGCAGCCTCTCCGTCGACGGAATGGAACAGAAGTTCGCCGCCCTCTTCGGGGACGAGTTCGTGAAGGACGGGCAGTTGAATCTGGCCGAATTCGCGGCGAAGAAGGGCTACGGCCTCGACCTCGAGTTCGAGGTCTCATGTGCCTACGAGGACCAGCGGGACCGCGAAAAGATCGAAGTGGAGCAAGGGCAAATCAAGAGGTTCGTACGGGATTGGGTGCTGGCAGGCCCGTAGATACCACCTTTCCTATCAAGAACTGGAGGTGCCGTGAAGGGTGACCACCAAAGAAACCGATGAAAGCTGGGGACCGATGTTCAAGGGAGCCAGCGAGAAGTTGCAGGCAGAGGAGAGAGTGACGGAAGTAACAGCAGCCCAAGAGAGCGCGACGCGGAGCATCTGGGACGGCGCAAAGCACACGTCATACGGCGTGGGGCCGAGCACCCCCTGGGGCAGGGCATACGACTCTTACGAGTTCGCGCCTGGCATCCTCTTCTATGCGACAGGCGGGCACGGGGGCTTTCACCTCTCGAAGGGCCGCCAGGCGGAGATCAGCCCAGCGCTCAGGGTGGACGGCGGCTGGTACGAAGAGGACGTAGAATACGCGAGGGTCGTCGTGGGGTTCCCGTCGGTCTTCGACGGCAGGTGGAAGGAGGACGCCAGGGCGGCCCTGAAGAACTGGTCGCCCGACGCCTACGAGGCGTTCTTCAAAGAAGAGATCCCGGAAGGTCAGAGCTACATCAAGGACGGGCGCCTCTTCAAGGAGAGGAACCGGGACAGGTTCCTGGCGAGGGCCACCTGGGGGGACTGGTACGAGCAGACGCCGAAGGGGTTCGTCCTGGTCTACGCGGAAAAGGAGTCGACCGGCGAGAAGGGGCACTTTCTGGTGCCGACCGAGGAGTACAGAGGAGGGCGGCCGAAAGTGGGCAGCTTCATAGTCGACGAAGCCAGGCACGANNAAAAGGAGGGTGGCTGGCGCCTCCGACATACCGCAGGCGCTCACAAAGTACAGGGCCAAAGAGTGGAAGGTGGTCGGGGCGACGGCGGCTGGTTTGTCGGCCTGGACGGCGGTGGAAGCCTGTTCCGGGGTGCCGGCGGAGACAGTCAGTGGTGGTGAGCAGCCAAATGGACGAAACTGAAGTCGAGAAGGCCGCCGAGGGCGGGAGCAAGACCAAGGCTTCCTGGTCCGGCGTCCTATCCATCAACATGCCCGCCCTGAACCTGGGTTCGGTCGAATACCATCTGCGGGCGGGGAAGGCGAAGGGCGACCAGCAGGAGCTCCGCATCAAGCATGTCGAGAAGGAGACGGGACGAGAGGTCATCAGCAGGGAGGTCTCGCGCCTCTTCAGGTACACGGAGGACGGCGAAGGCAAACGAAGCGGCCTGCAGGAGATAAGCTACTCCGAGGCGAAGGAGAAGGTCAGGTTCTCTTCGGCCGACGGCCAGGAATGGAAGGTCAGCGTCAGGACTGAGAAGAGGTTCTTCGACAAGGAGCTCCTCGAGAAAGGGGAGTGGAACGAGGTCCCGGAGAGCCAGGTCGTCGACGTACAGGACGAAACCGACACCGTAGAACCGTTCGACAGGACGCAGCGCATCGAGGTGACGCAGGAAGGAGGGTTCGTCCCCATCGAGAGGCTGGCGGAGTACAAGGTGAAGGAACTCTACATGCTCTCCCCGAACACCGACAAGAAGGTCAACGAAGACCCGCACCGGGTCAACGACCTTGCCCGCATGCTCCTGGACAAGCAGGTGGCGCTCGTCGCCTTCTTCTCGTGGGGGCGCGGCTACAACTACTACACGGCGGTCATCCATCCCTACGAGAGGAAGGACGGAAAGACCTGGCTGCTGATGTCCCTTTCGGAGG
>PLUF01000097.1 GCA_003164815.1 Candidatus Gagatemarchaeum stordalenia | reverse complement strand
CGGACCCGGATGACCCTCGTTTTTAGTGGACGAGGGCTTCTCCTGCATGCTAAGCGCAGAAGACGACGATCATAGCGAAGCCGACGCCGCAATCAGGGACATCACGAGGAGGCTTGGAGTGACCGGACCGGCCGCCGCAGAGACGGCCTCCCAGATTTACCTCGCGGCGAAGAAGGGCCGAATCCGATTCGGATACTCCTTCCGCCAGATTCAGGCGGCCGCCGTCTACGCTTCTTGCAGGCTCTTCGGGGTCCCGCGGACGCTCAAGGAAGTCGCTTCAGTGTGCGATCTTGACTTCATCCCCCTTGCAAGCTGCTACAGGAGGGTCGTCGAGGACGCAGGCCTGACCATGCCTATCCCAGACCCCGCCTCCTACGTATCGGGGATATCCAGCAGGGCCGGGCTGGACGGGCCCACCGAACGACGGGCCATCGAAATCATAAACGCGGCAAAGAGGCTGCGCACCACAGAAGGGAAAGCACCCACGGCGATAGCCGCCGCTGCCCTCTACATGGCGTACATGGAGCTGCATCCGGAAGAGAGTCTGGACCCCAGGACGAGGGTGACACAGCAAGATATCGCAGAAGCGGCTGGCATATCCGAGGTCACGCTGAGGAACAGGGTGCGGACGATCTCTACGTCGTCGACAAAGAGTCGGTCGGGTGAAGCAGAGGCTGAATGAGGCCACCCGACAAGAATAGCGGTGGATCTGCCGCCCATTCTCGACTCTCCTTAGGAATCCTTCTGACTCGCTTCTTCCCTATCGGCTCGCTCTTCCAGCCACAGCCGCAGATCAATCGGCCCATCCTCTTGTTGAATTCTGTCCTATGACTCTTCTTGTGGTTCTTTCCATTGGCAGGCAACGTAGAGTTGAGTCTCCTGCCAATAAAACAACGAGGTCGTCGTGCTCTCCCTGCTGTCGGCTTGGTTGGAGGCGAACGAGGGTGCTACCGGCGATCTCTGTTACCGATAGGAAGTCAGATCAAAAATCGAACCATGAATTCGACCAAAAGTATTTAATTCGAAAGGACCCGAACGAGCACATGAAGCTGTCTTCGGTAATCCTAGTCGGGCTAATCGGATTCGCCCTACTGAACACCGGCCTTCTCGGTGCCAATTACCTCGCGCCCACCGCCGCGGCGAAGATAGGAAGCTCGGCGGCCGTAACGTTCGAGGTGACCGGCCCGAGCGGAAGCGGAGAGAGTTACGGCCCGGAAGTCATGGGGATTTCCGTCGGGGCAACCGCTGGGGCTCTGCAAGTACTCGACGAGCATTCCCTCACGCTCACGCCAGCGAGCTGGCTCCTCGTCGGAGGGTTTGTGGTGTGGAGAGGGCGCGTGCGGGCAAACTGGATGGCGATGGGCTTCGACTCCGACGTCTTCGAGCTTTTCGTTACCACGAAGGGGGCTGGGACAAGGGTGAACATACTGAACGCCCTGTCGGCGCCCAAGGACAGGCTGCAGCTCGCCCGCGAGCTCGGCCTCAGCTGGAGGTCGGTGGACAGGCACGTGGCCATCCTCAACGATCACGGGCTCTTGCACGTCCAGGCCGCCTACGGCAGAGTCAAGCTCTACTCCGTCTCCATCGCGGGCAAAGACCTGCTGAATCTGGTTCGCGGGCTCGAGTGCCATCCGCAGCTTTCCACAAGAGCACCGGTATGAAGGTCAACCAGTCGAAATACCAAAAAACCACGCAATCCACATGAAGTTCGGTAGAGGGCGGTCCTGGAACGGACCCGGAATCCTCTGACCAATCATAAAAGCCTTTGTCACAACGGTGGGACATTTCCCCAAATATTGGTCGCTAAGCTCGGTCGACCATGAACAGACAGATCCTGGCGCTCGTCATGGTCGCCGTCGTGTGCTCGATGGGGCTTGCGGTTGCGGCCCCCCTGCATCCAGCCTCCGCAAACTCTCCCGCTGCCCCCTCTCAATCGGCGGCTGGCTCTCTCACGTTTGGCAACCCGAACTCCACCTCCGCTCAGGTCTACGCGGGGCAGAGCGCCTACGAGTCCGAGGTGCTGGGAAATCAGGCGTTCCAGGCATTCTTGGTCGCTCACGGCTTCTCTGCGGCGGACCTTACCCTGGCGCCGGCCTCCTACGGGTACACGACGGATAACGGCGTCTTGGACGAGGTGACGCTGATGTTCCAAACGGTCAACGGGACTTTCATCGCGGCCCAGTACTATCTGAACGGGACGGTACTCCCGATCATCGAACCCACGCACGGGGCCATCAATCTCTTTGGATCCCCTACCTCTCCCACTCGCGCGTCGAGCCCCTCAGACGAGACGCCGGCCGGTGTGAGCCGAGCGCTGCAGCTCGTGCAGCAGGATCCCAGGTTCATTGCGGCAGAGAATGGGTCGACATACACATACATCGACTACGCCGGAATCGGGATGTCTTACCATAACGGCACAAGCACCTCGGGCGAATTAATCCTGTACTTCGACCATTATTCTGCTACCTGTTCCGGCTGCCGGCCCACCATTCAGTCACAACTCCAGGTATACGCGACTGCCTCTGGCATAATCCTAACGATCCAGCCGATAACCAATCAGGGCGAACTGAACAACATGTACGGTGGCCCCCCGATTACCATTGATCAAGCAGAGGCTGGAACGGGTACTCTGCTCTGCCAAAATCCATCCTAGGCGCTTGTTTTAGCCTCACGGCACCGACACTCGCGAAGAAGAAGTGAAACTCGCGATAGTCGCCATAGCGATGCTCATCATCACGGCTTTGCCACTCGTCATCCTTCCCAAGTCATCAGCCGTCCCCGGAGACCCGTGCGACGGATACGGAAACTGCATCTTCGCGTCGGTCAGCTACGTGCGCTCGAACCCGGACCAATCCCTTTACCTCGGCGACGAGTTTGACGTAATCTTATCGACATCTACTGGACCTAACACGACTTCAACCTCCGTCAGTTGGTCATACGATGCAGCTGTCCTAGCAGCGCTCGGGGGTGGACTATTCCAAGTCGTCGCCAACGTCTCGGGGGCGTACTCCGTGACCGTCGCGGAGACCTTCACCGTGGTAGAAATGATAGACAACTCGTCGGTCACTCTCCAGTCGTCTCTCTCGACGAGTGTGTCTGTGGAGACTCGCGCGTTCGAATTGGCCTTCCAGACGGAGCTGAGCAACATCACCAATTCGCTTCATCAGATTCTCCGCAACCCTGACGGTTCATTCTACCATGACGACGAGTTCATCGTCAACTACACCTACAGCTTCCTCTTCGTGCAGCAGCGCCCCGACATCAAGGTCGTCGTGGAGCCTCAGATCAATCATAACTACGCCAGGCTGACAGAGTACAGCAACTCCACCTCGACGGGATACTTCCTCTTCACCGTGGCGAACAGCACGGGAACGTCTTCCATCACCTTGACTGCGAAGGCGTACGACTGGCAGCAAGCGCTGCTCGGGTCGAAGACGCAGAAACAGCCCTTCACGGTCGTCAACTATGCACCTTACTTCAAGTTCTTCACGTACATGGAGTACAACTCCGCGAACTCGAGCGCGTACGAGAGGCCGTTCGTGACGCTCGTGAGGTACGACGGGAACAACCCTGGATATTCCTACGGAGGGAACGCCAACACGGCGCCTATCACGGCAGTGAACGACACGCGCGAGAGAGCGCTAATCAACTCGTTCAATTTCACGGTAACGGGCTGGGGTATCAAGGCAAATCTCACCTCAGGTGACATCAGCCAAGACCTCTCCTTCTGGAATGAGACCGCAATTGATCTTGGCATAAAGACCACGAACACGACTTTTCCGGTCCTCACCTTCTCCCAGAGGATAGAGAAGTTCTACTTCGCGTCGAACCTGCCAGAAATCGCGAGTTACACGAGACAGGGGCTTGAGTACTTCAACGTGACCGATCTGGCCCTCTCGAAGGGGTTCGCGGGAGGCAACTACGGGCTCTTCAACACCTCGTACCTCTACCAGCCTTTCTATTACAGCGGGTACATCACGGTCTTCACCTACGGGCCGTCGGGCCTCGACCCTTCGGACTCGGTCAACATCTCCCTCGTCACGCCGGACCCGCTCGACCCACACCTGCTGTCGTCCCTGAACCAGACGTTCGGTTCCTATCCACAGATCGCACATGACTTCGAGGACGACCTCTATCCGGCCTACTCGAACGTGATGAGCCTCGAGCCCGTGTCCTCCTCGGGAGGGAGGTGGGTGTTCCTCCTCAACGACACCAACCTCGCCGTGGCGAACGAGACGCAGATGCCGTACCTCAACATCACCGTGACAGGCGAGTTCAGAAGCTACTCGTACACCGTCCCCGACGCCTTCTCCTCGTTCCTCATCAACAGGACGCTGATTCCGTCGCTCCCGTTCCTAAGCGTGGACGGAGATTACCTTGACCAGCTTAGGCAGCTGATCGCCCTCCCTCTGAACTTCACCCTCACTGCCCCAAACAATCCCTACCTCACATGGGATTACAACGGCAGCTCTCCGAGCTTCATCTCACCTGTCACATACGAACCTGGAAACCTCAGCAGCGTCTACGGCTTCCTCTACGGTGGGAACAGCACAATCTACGCGAACCTTGACGGGGGCGGAGCGAAGCTGCTGAACGCACACAACGAGCAGACGGACTTCCAAGCGATGGTACTCATGGGACCACAGACTGGAGGAGCAACGAGCCTCTGGGTCAAGGACCCGAACGGGAACTTGATCGTCAATGACTCGATGACCCCGAACACACAACCACCCTCCCTTTCGGGATACTACGGGTTCTATGAGCTGTCGTTCGCGATGAGCTTGAACGGGACTTACCAGTTCGGGATCACCAACTCCTGGGGAGTGAGCAGCGTCTTCCAGACCTACGACGATATCGCGCACTTGCCCCCAACGCCGAATGAGGAGTACTTCCTGATGACCTTCTTCGGTTTCCTAGTCGTTGGGCTTTATTTTCTCGGGAAGGTCTTACACAAGTACACCACTCGGCGAGACTGATTTCAGGACATCAATTCTTGGGTTTCTCATGCTCATTTCCTTCTTTCGTGCAATCTGTACAAGAAGAGCGCAATGGTCGATGCTGAATTCACTGCTAATGCGGCGTATTCTGGTGGCGTTGGTTCTTTCTTGCCATCCTTTCCATGACCTGTCCCGTGGAGATTCCTGAGTTCTCCAGCTGTCTGAACAAGGGTTGAAAGAGAACCAAACATTTTCTTCAGAGCGTCCTCAGTTTCCTTGCCGAAGGAATATTCGCCTTGTCTCAATTCACCAACTGTCAAGTGAATTAGCTTCGGAAGATTGTCGACCTTTTCGTCATAACTTTTCCCGCGATCCTTTAAGATGGTCTTGCACATGGATTCGAGTAACTCCTTTGCAGTCCCTATTGCCAAATCTGGGTCGCTGTCTACGGCAGATTCCATTCTAACAATCTCCTGCTGGATGTGCGTCGACCCGGTTGCGTCTGCGATTTCTTTGAGATGCTCTATGGCCCTGACTGTGCTCGGGTCGAGGCCCGTAGGGTAGTAAATGGCATTGCCAAATCGTGATTTGCCCTCGACTATCTGATATTCATCTTTCTTTAACTCGTCATTGAACATAGCAAGTAGCTTGTTTCTGTAAGCCTCATCTGGCCTGACAACGGGATGAATCATCTCACAAAGGACACGGAGGAATTTTTCGTCAGAGCAATTCATGAGGTCGAATCTCTTATCGTCAAAGACCCAATAATCTGACCAGTCTCCGGGCGCCCAGACAGTATGCTGAGTAATGTCCATCTTCGCGTTGTCGTACCTGTTGTCGTTAGATGGCATCGACGTTAGGTCGAAAATTCTTGAAAGAAACTCTACGTCGTCGAGTTTGCCACTCCAATCAATGCCTTCCGACCTTATGGTCTGAATGATGTTGGATCGCGTTTCCTTTCTAACTGGCAAGGTTGCCAAAACAAGTAAGCGCCGATGTTTATTACTTTGGATTCGCAGGATCCACAAAGGCATTTTTCAAGAAAAGGCGAGAGCAATAGCCGCGTGCATGTGCGAAGATTGATTATTCACCCCGTCCAAAGGCGATAAGGTTATGGACGAGGTCGGTAGTGACGGATTGGCTTGATTAGGCTTAATGCCTTAGCAAGCGGCAGTACTGGCAATGCTTTCTTAGTTCGAAACAATAATACCTCCATTCTTATTGACGCCGGGTTAACATCCAAACAACTCAACCTGAGATTGGGAAAGGTAGGCGTCAACATCGAGGATCTTGACGGAATCGTATTGACGCATACACACAAGGACCATCTCAATACTGGCGCGTTGAAAGCATGGGAATCGGAGGTCCCTTTGTACATCCAAAGAAACGATCTCGTATGGGAGAAGGTGAGACGGGGCTTTCATGATGATGGGGCCTACGCCAAAGTGCTTCACAAGAATCATTACTTGAAGACGTTCCGAGTACACGAGAAATTTTCGATAGGAGGACTAGATTTGATGGCTTTTTCTGTACCGCATGACCAGACTACACCTTGTGTTGGATTCAATGTCTACGAAGGTCGTAGCTGCAGGATGTCCTTGGCCTCGGATTTCGGTGTTCCCGACAGGCTGACTCAGGATCGTTTGGTCCAAACGATGCTGCGGTCGGAGTTACTTGTCATTGAAGCGGATTATGATCAAGGTATGCTTCGAGGGTCCCCTCTTCCTGAAAGCGTCGTGCAGCGCATCTCCGAAAATCATCTATCAAATTACGGTGCTGCAGACATCGCAACATCCATTATTCGCGCCGGTTCATACAATCTAAAGAGGGTAGTTCTTGCCCACCTTAGCAATGAGCGCAATAGACCAGAGCTTGCTCGCGAGATAGTTCAACAAGCGCTTAGGAGGACTGGTTCAGACGCTAAAGTAGCGATAACACATAGGCGTGAAGAAAAGAGATTGACACCTGAAGAATTCAGGGTCTAGAACTGAGCTGGTTTCCTGCTCACGCGGTAACTTCCTTCGGCTTCGTAGTGAACAATCTTCTCTCCTCGTCGCTGAAGAAGTTATAGAAAACAATGCCTGCGCAGCCTCATGCTTATGGTCGCCCTAGAGTTCGCTTAGCATCTCGGTGAGCAGTCGCCGTTCGGCCTTCCTCCTGTGCGCGACGAAGGTCGATTTCACAAGGTTGAGTTTACGAGCCAGCTCCTCCGAGCCTATCCTTCTCGGCAGGTCATAATATCCGAGCTTGTAAGCGGTGATGAGAACCCTGCGCTGTTTCTCGGTCAGGCGTGCAATAGGTGAATTCGGCGGGAACCTCGCATCCGTGAGCGAGACGACCTTGTAGCGGCCCCGAGCGTGTCTTTCCAGATATTCGAGGTGTTTCTTCATCTGCTTCGCACTGCCAAGAAACGCCAGCTTCGCCCTCCCGTCTCTGAACTCAAACGGGGTGGAGAAATAGGGCATGGATCCAAACGGGTCCAGCTCCGATGCTTTTGGCGGAACCTTGGCCTTGAATCTTATGAAGTAGACGGAGGTTCTTTCGCTCTCCTGCTGAAGAAGTTCCGTCTCAATCTCTGCGTCTGGCCGCGCCGGGAAGAGGTCTTCAATCCTCCCGGATTGGTCTTTCATCTCAACCCTGACAATCGCTGCCACCTCACCCGGAACCATCTTGAGAATCTGGAGCATCTCGAGCGACTTCACCTTCGTCAGCAAGGGGGATGATTCTCCTTGAGCTTCTGCCAGCCCTTTCAGAGAAAACTCCACGACTAGTCTGCGCATTGAATCAACCGCCAAGACGGAGGTTATAGTGCTTTGAGGCGAACAGGTGCGCTACAACGCTAATCCAGCGCGAGCTGCGGCCACGATTGAGAAGAATCTTGACCGAGGGATCCGGCGGAGACGAACAGGCTTTCGACAGTGGCTATGCGAACAGGGCGCTCGTCCTACTCGCCGTGGTCGCCGCCCTGATAATCTACGTCGACACCATGTTAACTCCCGCTCTGCCTAAGATAGTCGCAGAGTACGGGGTGACCATCGACCAGGCGAGTCTGCTCATCTCGCTCTACACCGTCCTCGGGGTCGCCGTCATCCCCATCTTCGGCAAGCTCGGGGACATCTACGGAAAGAAGCGCGTCATGATGTACATTCTCGTGACCTATGTGGTCGCTGCCACCATGACCTCCCTCGCGCCGAGCTTCAACCTGATTCTGGCGTCGCGATTCGTGCAGGGGGTGGGGCTCGGCGTCTTTGCGCTGTGCTTCAGCCTGGCGAGAGAACAGTTCCCCCGCAAGCTGGTCCCGCGCGCCCAGGGCGTAATCAGCGTGGTACAGGTCGCCGGCGCAGCACTCGGCCTCCTCGGAGGTGCAGTAATCACCAACGATTTCGGATGGCAGACCAACTATCACATCGCCATACCCATAGTCGCGGTGCTCACGGCGCTTGTCTTCCTCGTCGTCAAGGAGTCTCCGAACAAGAAGCCGGGTGTGAGGCTCGACTACGTGGGCGCTGCTTGGTTGGGCGCCTCGCTCACCGCGATAGTCTTGGGCCTGTCGGAGGGCACCAGCTGGGGCTGGACTTCGGCGCCCATTCTCGGACTCCTGATAGTCGGTCCGGCGGCAATAGTTCCGCTCGCCCTGTATGAGAGGGGAGTCGCCGAGCCGGTCCTCGATCTCAAACTCCTGCGTCAAAGAAACGTGATGGTCGCCAACCTGCTCATCATATCATTCGGGTTGGTAAGCGGCATAGCCTTCCAGGCACTCGTCTACGCGCTGGAGCTCCCATCTCCAAGCGGGTTCGGCATCAGCATCACCGATGTCGGGCTCTACCTTCTGCCGCTGGTCGTGGTCATACTGCCCGTTGCTCTGGGAGTGGCCGCCTTGATTCCAAGGTACGGTGTGAAGCCGTTCCTCTACATCGGCTCCGTACTCGTCACAATCGGTTTTCTCTTGCTTTCGACGTATACTAGCCCTGTACAGATAGAGGTATACCTCATGGTGTATGCATTCGGAGGGGGAATGGTGACCGTCTCCATCCAGAACCTCCTGGTGCTCTCCATCGCCAAGAGCGAGATGAGCCTGGGGACCTCGTTGAACACGGCCTTCAGGTACGTCGGTCAGACGCTCGGGGCCCCCGCGGCCGGAGCGATACTCTCGACCTTCGTCGCCAGCTACTCGGTCAGCGGTCAAGTGCTTAGTCTTCCGACGAGGGCCGCATTTCATTATTGCTTCTACATCTCGGTAGTCGCGTTCATAGCCGTCGGGCTTCTCTCGATATTCGCCAGAGAAGTCATTGGGAAAAATCAGGACAAGGGCCACGGCAGCTGATTCTTCCTCTGGTCCTTGTGCGACTATGCCGTAACTTCCTTTGGCTTCGTGGTGAATAGCCTCCTCTCCTCGTCGCTGAGGAAGTTGTGGAAAGGTATACGCCCCTCCTGCGTCACCAGGATTCCCTGTCCTATCTTGGCGTTGACGATGAACTTCTCCTCGCCGTCGCTGAGGCTGAATGCCTCTTTGAGGACCTGGGTTGCAGCCTGATCCTGCTTGAGCACGATCTTCGTGGAGCAGCTCTCGATGATTATCCTTCCGGGACCGTAAACGCCACCCCGCCCCATCAGATCTGAGACGAGCTGGGTCGCGATGACGAAGGCGGCGTTGTAGTGCCTCCCGGTCCTCGCAATCTCGGGCACGTACTCGACCGCCAAGGGGAAGTAGGGCCTGCCCGTCCTCGGGTTGATCTCGACGAGCGACCATCCCTCGTCGACCACTATCGCCTTCCTCCTCGAGATTGGGATCGTGTCGGTGTCCTGAATCTTCTTCCAGATGGCGGAGAGGGCGAGAAAGGCCGCCGCGTCCCTCAGCTCCCCAGGCGGGAGGTCGTAGAGGACGAAGACCATGCGGGGATAGATCTCCATCTCGCCCTCGAAGAGGAACCGGTAGGGAGGCAGGTTCGCCAGCAGGCGCTTCTTCAGGTCTCCCGGCGCCAGCTCCACTAGCTCATTCACGTTGGCGACCTTCTCTGAGGTCAGGTAGAGGTCGGCTAGCAGGTCCGGATCATTTTCGACCTTCGCCACGCTCGCCAGGAAGTTCGCGGCTATCCTCTTTGAGGGAAATATCGCGAACGGGTCCAGCCCGGCTCCTTTTTCGCCGTTGAAGCGATGCACCTTGCAACCCGTGAGACCCGCGAACGACGTCTCGTACCGGCCGTCCGGGCCGCGACTATATTCTGGGCGCACGATTGAATCGAAGAGGTAGACCATCATGTCCTTGTTCTGATTCAGCATCCTGCCGAGGTAGGTCTTCACGAAGGTGCTCTTCCCGAATCCAGACGCGCCCATGATGCTGACGTTGTAGTTCTCCTTCTCGAACACGTCGTAGAGGATGGCATTGCCGGTCGCGAGATTCTGCCCCAAGAACACCCCGGAAGGATCCACCACGTCGAGCCCGCAGAACGGGAAGAGGCTCAAAGCCCCTGAAGTGGTGATGAAGAACCACCTGCCCGTGGCATACTTCGGGCCGACTCCGGTGAGGAGGGCTTCCTGCAGGTGCGCCGGGGAGTCCACCTGACCCACCATCCCTCCGACCAGCTGCCTGAGCTTCTTCCTCGCCTCCACGAGCTCCTTGTACCCGTTCACACGGAGGACGATTCGGATGCGGGTCCTGAACAGCCTCTCCTTTCCGGCCCCGATCAGTTGCGCGGCTCCTGAAGCCCTCTGGAACTCTGCCTGTTCCTCGGGGTCGAGAGACCGTCCCTCCGTCTGCCTCAGGAGGAGCCTCGAACCGACCGAGCGGGCGTACGACCGAACCATCTTCTTGGCTTCGTAGATGTCGATGGGGTCTATGTCCACCATGATGGAGTATGCCAGCTGGTAGAGTTCCGCCAGGAAGCCGGGGACGAGGGTGCCTCCCAGTCTGGTGATGCAGTAGGTTTGGACATAGTTGCCTTCGGAGTCGAGGATATACCTGGGAGACACCGTGGTCGGCCTAATCTGAGGAAGGGCATGCACCCGCGCCATCCTCGTCCCGAGCTTCTGGACGAGCGAATCCACCTGCGAGCGCGTCTCCACGAAGAAGCGCTTGTAGGGGATGTGGTAGAGCGCCCCGATGGCCTCGACCTCCCTCTCGTCCTGGACGATGTGGAAGGTGATGGGCTCCATGAGAGAGTCGATGAAGGACGCGAACCTGTCCAGCACGGACCCTTGCTCCTTCTCGGGAAGGTTTGCCAGGTTGACGGACCTCAACTCATACAGGACGGATGGTCGCAGCCCGGTGAAAGCCTTTTTCTTGAATAGCATGTCACTTCACTTTGGTGATCGATTCGCCGACCTCTGCGCTCCTCCCCTGCACGAGAAGGTCGACGGAGACCAGCGGCTCGCTCGAACCGTCCAGCCGGACCGTGAGAAGATGCTTCCCCACGTCGTCCTGAAGGGGAACGTAGGTCAGCCTGTATCTCGGCCTTTGCGGCGAAACGAGGTCCTCTCCCCTCGCCTGCTCGTCTAGGAAGAGCACCACACGCGTCTCCTTCTGAATACCCTTCACGGTGTCCGAGACGGTCAGAGGGATGGGATTCTTGAAATCCTCCACCGCGATCTCCTGCATTACGGAAGGTGGCGCCGTTCTCGCAGACAATTCGACCCCATGCTTCTTGGATTCGAACAGCCAATCCAGCTTCACCCTCGCCCGGCTCATTCCTTCCGTGCGAAGAAAATAGAAGGCCTGAAGCTCGACGGGGAGGAGCTTCACCCTCCGGCTCGAGATCATGTATCCCACCCCGAATATGATGCAGAACACCGCAGCCCTCCCTCCGAAGCTCGCCCCCGCTATCGCAAACTCGAACGGCAGGGAGACTAGGAATGCCGTGAGGAACGAGATCATTATGGTCACTAATTGTCGGAAGGAGAGCGTGATGAAGCCGAGGGGCAGGGCCTTCCTCTCATACCATGATTCTTCCGGCCACCAAATGGAGTCTGACACGTCCTAACGAGCGATTTTCTGTTTAAAACGAGCCTCCCGGTGTTTTAAGCCAAACCCGACCAAGGTCTCATGAGTTCTCGAAACGCATCTACCCTCGGACAGACCCGCGAAAGGATCATCATCCTTCTCGTGGCGTTGTCGGTCCCACTGATCGTCCAGTTCTTCCTCTACANNCAGCATGCGCCGCAGCGGCGTGCACCGCCAACGGTGTCAGCGCGATATGGCTCCCGGGCGGCCCGACCCTCCCGACTGTGCTGCTCACGCTGCTCAACACGGCGCTCCTCTTCATCGTCGCGATAGTGACGGTCATCGAGGCGATAAGGCTGGTCGGGAGCCTGCTCGTGACAAGGGAGGACTGACAACCCGAGAGGAGCGTCCTCCTCTCTCCCCTCTTTTATTCGCCAGAATGGTCTTCGTTAGATGCCAGCCAGGAACACGGTCAGGCAGGCCGCAGCCTACTACCGGAAGAGCGCCCGCTTCGCAGTCTTCATCATACTCCTCGCGTCGTTCGCGATCCCCTCGGTCCTTGCCAGCGGGCCGGGCTCCATCAACCTCTCGCCGAACGTGAACCTCAACGCAGTAAGCCCCTTCGGGTGCGGTTTCCCACTCTTCCCGTCCAATGGATACTATCAGGCGAGTGGCGGAGTTTCGGCCTCAGGGACCTACTCTGGCAAGGTCTTCCTCACGGGATCAATCACGATCTACGGCCACGACAAGGCGACGGACAAGCCCGAGACCGAGACTTTGGCCCTCAATCAAGGCGATTTCAGCCCCAATCCGATGAACTTCCCGGGGCAGAGCCAGTCGGGGGTCGACAACCCGCAGGTCAACTCGAACTTCTGTCAGCCGGTCATCGACGGGTACACCTACTGGGTGGCCGCCTCGAACCAGTCGGGCTGCACCGGAGGCCCGTGCGTCCTTGCTAACTCCACCGTGACCGTGTCCGTGACCGGCGGGTCCACCCAGATGTTCCAGCTGGTTATGGAGATGCCCCTCTTCAACGAGACGACCCTGGGCACGACCGTCTACTGCGCCCCGACCACCGCACCGTGCGGGCTCCCCCTGCAGGGGTNNACGACTTCATCTTCATCATCGCGATAATCCTGGCGGGAGGTGGGCTTCTCATCGCCCTCGCGAACAAACAGTACACCGGGGACGAGAGGAAGAACGTCTTTCTGGACTTCGTCATCGCGGTGCTCTTCATAGTCCTTTTCCCGGTAATCTACAACAACATCGCTCTTCTCACAAACTACCTCGATATGACAATAATTGCCGGACCGAACCTGCCGTACACCGACTACAGCCTGCAGGTCAGCCTGGTCTGGGGCAAGCTGCTCTCGTGGGCGCAGGGAGGGGGCATCTGGGGTATCCTCGTCTCCCCCATAACGAGCGTGGCGGGCTGGCTCGTCGCCCTCATCGTCTACCTGATGACAATCTTCCTCGGCGTGATCCGGATCTGGCTGGTCACCGTCATGGTCATCGGCTTCCCCATCTCTCTGGCGCTGAAGCAGGTCCCCTTCGCGAAGAAGCTGAGCTCGATGGTCGAGGACACGCTCTACGGGCTGATGCTCGCGTCGCTGATGAGCTCGATAGCCATCGGGGTGGCAGCCTATGTCCTCGCGGATGCGCCTGGAGGACCCGTCTGGAGCGCGACGATCTTCGCTAGTACAGGTATAAACGGGATCTCTAACTGGGTCGCTGCTGCAGCGCTCTTCACGGCTGTCCTGATACCCACCGTATTCGCCCCGCTCACGGGCACCCTGTTTCAGACCGCTTCGCAGGCGGCTATGGTCGGGGTGGGCGTGGCTGCCTCGATGGCCGGAGCTGCTGCGGCACCAGTTGCAGGTGCAGCCGCAGGAGGCGCTGGAGGGGCGGGTGGAGCGGGTGGGATGAGTGCGCTGGGCAGCCTTGGCAAGGGGGCGTCAGGGGCTGCGGGCGGGGCAACTCAGACGATCGGGCAGGAAGCGGCAGGTACCATGCAAAGCATGGGGCTGGGCGAGAGGCTCCTCTATGCTGCCCCTCACGCACTGAAGAACGTGGCCGTAGTCGGAACAACGGGGGTCCTAGGTGCCATGGGCGCCTATAGCGCTGTCAGGTCGCTATCGACGGTGGCTCCTTTGAGCAGCTCCTCTACTGTTTCTCGTGGAATAGGGCAAATCAATGCGACAAGACAGGAGGCGGCACAGACGTACGAGACCTCCACTGCCCTGCAAGACGGGAATCAGACTCTTGGCGCGTTCGTATTCAATGCCGTTACGGCCCCTCCACTTCCCATGCATACCTTGGAGACTCAAGCGCCAGACTTGAACCGCTGGTACGGTCAGCAGGCTCAGATCAGCCCAGCTCAATTCTTATCCCAAGCGCGACGGAGTAACATCATCAATGTCCAGCAGTATCAGGCGCTTGCAAGAGATCCCAAAGCACAGGCCGAGTTGGCGGAGAGCTACAAGCTTCAACTTGACCGCATAGCGGAATATGACAGACACGGTGACCTGACGCCTCAAACGCTTGGCCAACTAGCGAATTTGAGAAACAACCTCCAAACTAGGAGGATTTCAGGCCTGGGATCAGTCAGAGAGGATACTTCCGCCTAGAGAAACTGCATAATATCTACGCCGATGCCTTTCTCGAATTCCACTACTCGCCTAGCTCTGTCCTTCCAAACGTCGCTTGGACTACCGTGAGCACCCAAATAACCTAACTCATTCTGACGCAAATCCACTTTGTAGTCGACAGCTACTGATTTAGCCCGCTGAGTAGGGGTGAGCCTACCACCTACCCAATCATTCTGGAGGAGATCAAGCTTCTCGAAGGCGTTGTCAACTGTCATGCTCGGATTCGTACCTGTGTAGAACAACTTGTCCCTGTACTGATCATCCCAAATCTGAGGTTCGGACTCGGCCGCTTCTAGCGAGCGCTTCCTTAGATCATCGTCCCACCATACGTCTGCCTCGTACTGCTTCTTGTCTGGAAAGAGGCTGATGTTCTTGTCCAGGTCCTTAATTCGAGCCTCAAACTTCTCATCCTTCATACTTGTCAGACCTTCCTGCCTTGCGCTCGCATGGTCTGCAAGGAATCTGGCAACCACCCCTCCGGTTATCGCCCGAAAGAGGCTCATCCGATAAGGGTCGTTATCCGGCGGAAGGTCATCCCTTTCGGTCCCGTCTGTAAACGTGCATACTATTCTCAGCGAAGCATTCCGGAGTTCGCCTTGAATTGAGTATGCTACTTCGACATTGTGAATGTCCTTGAGCCTTACGAGCCTGAGAGTTGGGAGGTCGAAGCCTATCGTATCGCCGCTCGTAGCCTCGAAAAGCAGAGACTGCTCTGTCAGAGTGAGCTTCCCCTCGCCCAATTTCCTCTCAAATGCCCTGACGGTGAAGCCGCCGTAGGGCCAGAGTGTCTCCACTTTCTCGTTCACCCGTTCCTGCAATTTCCCAGTTCCTTGATGAGCTTTTCCTAATAAGGACAGAGGACCGTGGGGACCTGTCCCCCTTGGAGCGCTCACAGGGTGTCCTGTCTGGACAGCTTCCTCGACAGTTCCGTCGGCTCGTAACCGTTCCCGACCCTCTTCAGGAGCCCTCTCTCGGTCAGATTCCTGAGGTACCTGGAGACCGACCTCTCACCCACGTCGAGCCCCGCGTCGCTGCATTTCTTCGCGATCTCCTCCCTGCTGGTGTACCCGCCTGTTAGGACTAGGGAGAGCACGATCTCTTCAGCCGGTCCCAGAGGCTCAAGAACCTCCACCTGCGGGCTTGCTGGTTCCTCGCTCTTGGCCGGTTCCACATCGTTCAGGCTCTCGAACTCGATCTTGTCTATCCTGTACTTCTCGGGGTCGGCGTGGAGTTCCTCGCTGAGGATCTCCTGCAGCTGCTTGGCGTTGACGTCCGAAGTCACGACGAACCTGATGGAGGAGTAAAAGTCCGCGTTCTTGCGGTAGTTCTTCTCGACCTGCTCCCTGTTCTTCTGCGGGGCCATCTCGACCTCCACCGCGTCCATCGACGAGTAGTCCCAGCGGTAGGGGTCGGGCATCCTCAGCTCGTTCCCGTCCCTGTCCCTGATCTCCCTCATGCTCGGCTTCAGGACCGCGATGTCGGGCTTGCCGCCGCTCCCCTCGCCCCAGTCCACCATGGTGAAGTATCCCATCGCCCAGTACTCCTGCTTCAGCAGCTTCTCTATCACCCGCAGGTGCTTGGGGTCCCCCGCCTTCGACGACCCGATCTTCATCTGGACGTACTCCAGGGCGCGCGGCGTCAGGTTGTAGATCACCGTCTTCGTCCTCTCCATCTGGTCCGCCACGGAGGGGTCGGGCGGGAGCATGACCGGGTTGCCGTTGGCGTCCTTCCCCTTCATCACGTACTCCTGGCGGGCGAAGGTCTGCGTGAGGAACCCCACGTTCACCAGGGCGTTCAGCCCCTCCTGCACGTCAGAGGTCCTCCACGAGTGCTTCGCGAAGAACTCGGTCCGGATGCGGGAGAACTCGAGCGGATAGGCGTCGGACATGAGCTTGAGGTAGCCCGCCGTCAGTATCCTCCAGGTTACCGGCGTGAACGGGACCCTCGAGCTTGACTTGCCCGCGATCTCCTCCGCGGGGCTCTTGTAGACCAGGTCCGTCGCCTCGTGGGCGCCTCCGTACCTATCCTCCATCTCCTTCTTCATGAAGTTGACGACCTCCTTGGTGTCGCAGAGGTACTCGCCGACCCTTGGGAACGGCTCGAGAAGCAATGGCTTGCCCGCGACGTCCTCGCCGTGGGGCCTCTTCCTCACCACGCAGGAGTAGTCCGGCAGCGTGATGAGGGCCTCCCTGACCTCCTCCTTCCATCGGGGCGAGATCAGCTCGGATATCTTCGAGGCGTCGTCCGGTCCCACCCTGAAGGCGTAGACAGGCCCGACGTTACCGCTCACAGAGCTGAAGAGCTCCGGCCGTATCTGCTGGATGTTCTGGTTCACCATCCATAGGTAGAGGCCGTACTTCCTGGACTCCGAGAGGATCGTGTCGAGCAGCTTCAGGTCGCTGATGTTCTGGAACTCGTCGACCGCAAGCACGATCGGGGTCCGCGCCGAAGGAGGCTCACCCGCCCGCTCGAGCCGGGCCGCCCTCTTCTCCACCGCGAAGTAGAACCTCATCGCGATGGACGCCGAGATCAGCCTCCGGAAGTCGTAGGGGAGAGTCTTCGTTATCCTGAAGATCGTGAGCCGTCCCGGGACCATCATCTCGTCAAAGTCGAGCTTGCTCGTCCTCGAGCAGAACGTCCTGGAGGTTATCGACTGGGGAGGGAGGACGAAGTTCGAAATCCTGTTGACCACCGGTGCGAATGCCTCTTTGGGCAGCTTCGAGATGGCGTCTATGGTGCTCCTGATTATCTCGTCCTCCAGCTCCCCCCTCCTCAGCATCGACTCGATCTCCGAACGCGGCATCGAGATGAAGTCCACAAGGATGCGGTAGAGGTCCCTGAAAGTGGGGTTGTCGTCGAGCGTGTAGAGGTAGTAGAGGGCGCCCTTGAAGACCCACATCAGCCTAGGGGCGGTGGCCGCGTCGGTGTTGAAGACGTCGGAGAGGAGGGCGGAGAGCTCCTCCACCTGGGTCTGGAGCACCTGGACCCTGTTCAACCCATCGATGCTCGCCGGGAGCGAGAGCGGGTTCAGCCCGAACGATACGTAGGTCGGGTCGAGGATCGTGATCCTCTCCCTCTCAGACTTCGGAATGAGGCGCACGAGATCGACGGCAGCATCCCCGTGGGGGTCGATGAGGACTAGGGCGACATCCTTCCTGTTGGAAAAGAGCCTGCGCAGCCAGAACAGCATCGCGTTCGTCTTCCCGGCGCCGGTCGACCCTATGAAGAGGGCGTGGAAGACCATGT
Organism: Candidatus Gagatemarchaeum stordalenia; assembly: GCA_003164815.1. Taxonomy (GTDB): domain Archaea; phylum Thermoproteota; class Nitrososphaeria; order Nitrososphaerales; family Gagatemarchaeaceae; genus Gagatemarchaeum; species Gagatemarchaeum stordalenia. The sequence goes on along the minus strand of PLUF01000097.1, from coordinate 10,837 downwards.
CCTCCTCGTCGATAGTACTATTATCCATGGGAAGAAGCGTGCCGGCTGCTTATAATGAGGGCGTAGGCGCTTTCCTTACTGGACTCTTGTTCTGTGTGGCCCGACCGAACCTAACCCATGATCGCGGGCAACTCGCTCAGGAAAGCAGGGCGACGTTCGGCCTTCTCAAGTTTCAGTCCTCCGTAGACCAGACCAAGGAGACCCGCGTACTTCCTCATGCCCTCGACCGTCTCTGCCGAGAACAGCACCTCGGTCCTCCCGCCTGAATAGACCAGCTCGAACGTCCTCACCGTCGCCGCCGCGAGGTGCGAGAGAGGCTGGACCGACGCGTCTTCCAGGACCTTCTCGTTCTTTGGCACCTTCACGAGCCTCACCAGCTCCGACGAGCTGCCATCTCCGCTATCGGCAGTCGCCTTTTGCCCCGCGATCCTGGCCAGGATGAACGCCCGGGTCGAGGTCCCGCCCTCCAGTGAGCGGAGGGAAGCCGCTGTCTCCCCGGCGGGAAGGTGGACGTACGACTGCAGCTCCTCCGGGGTCACGATGAAAGAGGGCGGTTCGAGCCTCGATCTGGTGTAGCGGTCGAAGTACTCCGATATGTCCACGACCATCCTCCGGTCGACGAGCTCGAGGAGCATTCTTGGGTCCCTGTAGCGGAAGATTGCAAGGCTGTCGTGCTCGTCCACGCAGTGGTCGAACGGGAGAGCGTAGAGCGAGTCCGGCTCGTCGCTCACCCACATCCCCTGGATGGCCATGGTGATCGTAGGCTTGGTGACGATTTCATCCACTTTCTTCATCCTCGAGTCCGCCCGCCTGTAGTAGTCACGATAGAGCTGCCTCCTGTCCTGCTCCTCCCCGCTGACGAGGTCCAGGGAGGGCTGCTCGATAGCGGTCTTGGCCCGGTGCATCGAGTTCTTGAGCCGGATCAGGTCGGCGCCGTAGTTAGAACCGACGAAGAGGAACTGGACCCAGCCGAAGTCGGGGTTGGACGTCTCGAGGGCGCGAATGAGGTGGGCGACGAAGCTTTGTTTCTCCGGGTACGAGGGGGTCGACATGACGATTCCGTTCCTCAGCGAGACGTTGAAGAAGCGGACGTTCCTCTTGCTCAAAGCCGATGGCGGACCCAGCTGGCCCTGACCCGGATCGGAGGCCGTCATCGCCTCAACCTCCTCTTTATGCTCCGGAACAGGACGATAATGTGCCGCTTCGCCCTCGTTAACTTGGGCGTCTTCTTCTCTTCCGGTTCAGGCAGCTTCCTGTCGTCCGCTGGCTTCACGGGCAGCGCCTTGGGCAGGTGCCTCACCCTCGACCCGAGCCTAGGGTATGTGAGCACGTCCACGTAGGGCCTCCTCGGAGGGGTCCCGATGTACTGCATGGTCGCAGCCGTGAGGACAATGCCCGAGATCCCCTGGACGATGATCAGGTAGTACCAGACGAGCGGGAATAACCTGAGGGTCCAAGACAGGCTAACACCCGCTGAGATTGAGAGATAGATGACAAAGGGGAGGATTTCCCTCTTCCTGCTCGGCCTGTTCGTCCCTGCGTCGAGGATGCCCAAGTATGTCAGAACCGACCACCAGTTCCTCAGGCTGCCGTCGTCCCTGACCGGATGGGTCAGCCTCGACAGGTCGTGCCTGTACAGCAACACCACGAATACGGCCCAGAAAGGAACGGGAAGGTACAGGAACACTGCCTCGGCGGGGTTCATCCGCTGATTGGGCCTCGGAGATTCTTAACGGAAGCGTGGAATGGCAAGCCTACGTTCAGGGTTGCCAAATGGAGGTGCCAGGGTTGCCAAAGTGATGCTTAGGGTTGCCAAATCGACCTTCAGGGTTGCCATTTGGACCGCAGGGTTGCCAAAACCCGTGCCGAGAATGGCAACCTTCCCGACCCGTGTTAAATACTGGGAGGGCCTCACACGTCGTATTCTATCTTTCTCTCTGATCTCGGCATGCATCTGAAGTTTCGACACTAGCGTGTGCCATCGAACACCGCAGTTCGCAAGCCGTAAGGGAGAGAAAACTGGATACCCGTGACGCCTCATCCGATTCATCGATATGACGATGAGTGTCGTCTTTGGTTGACCGTCTTCCACCCGGACGGAAGTATCCGGGTCCAACGGCCATCCTCTGGGCATACAGTTGCCATCAGTCCACCCAGAAGGATGCGAAACAACTTCTCCTCCATCGGCCTTCAGGAGATTGACGGAAGCGGAAGCTTCACCCCCGTTCCTTGACCGGTCCGGGCCGCAGCCATATCCAATAGTTTCTACCCAACCACTGGGCAGAAGCGCGGCTGCGACTTGAGGACCGGCTAGACAGATCACGTCGGGCCAATTATTATGCGCCCATGCGATCCCGAACGGGGAACTAGTGAAGCCTCTGCTTTTCGCCATCTCTTCCTGAGATCATTCCGCGGCATCGAGCACGAGAAGCTGGAGCGCCTAGGCCGGTCGCAGAACCACCGGGAGCATTCCAGGACGAAAGGCAGGAGACCGAAAAACATGCAAGGGGTTCAAGGAATTCAGAAGAGTGGACGGACTAAGCTGGCCGCGTACGAGGAGTACAGCATCCTGGGCAGGTGCCCGGAGTGCAGGGAGGGCCTCGTCTGCGCGGGAGAAGAGGGAGGGGAGCTGGTCTGCTCCTGGTGCGGGATTGTCGTAGGAAGAGCAGACAGCGCATGGGAGGACGGGTCCTCGGCGCCATCCGTGAGCAAGAGCGAGCCGCTGGGCTCGTACATCGTGGCCGACACCGCAAACGGTGCTCCCTCCCTGAAGGGTCCTGCCTTCGGCTGGGCGAGGCTGATGCCGAACATCGTCGGGCGCGGGACACCGCAGCTGAACTGCACAGGGCTGACCAACCGGGTCGCGGACAGGCTTGCCCTCCCGAAGAGCATCGTCCAGGCTGCGGAGATCACGGCGAGGAGGCTCCTGCCCCACAGGGAGGCATACGGAGCGACCATCCCTTCGATATCGGCCTACTCCCTACTGTACGCCTGCAGGTCCGCAGGGATAGCGCACATCAGCCACAGGGAGGTCCTGAAGGCCTACACGGACGGAGGGTACAGGGTCGGCAAGTCGGAGCTGATGAGGATAGGCCTCGAATCCGGGATGCCGCTCCCGCACCCCTCCCCCGAGGACTTCGTGAGGGCCTCCATAGGAAAGCTCCAGTCGAGCGAGAAGGTCGCAGCGCGCCTCAGGAAGCACGATCTCGACCCGAAGGCGTACTTCACGAGGCTCTTCGAGCTCGCGAAGGCGGTGGTCTCCGAGCCGTCTGAGCCGAACAGCTTCAGCCCTAGGACGGTCGCCGCGGGCTCAGTCTACCTCGCGTCCCTCGCAATGTCCCACAAGGCATTCACGCAGCTTGAGGCTGCCGAGACTCTGGGAATGGCCGAGTACTCCATCCGCGACTACTGCTGGAGGACGCGCAACGAGAGGGCGATGGGATCGCAGGTTCGGCCCGTTAAATGCGAGCCGGCCCTAGGAGGGCATGTCTGACAAGAGTGCAGGTAGGCGAAGAAGAATGGAGACACCGTACTCACGCATCACGGAAATCAGGGAGGCTCCCACGCCAGAAGCAGCGAACGACCTTCTAAAGCAGGGCTTTGTCCTCGTGAAGGTGCTGGAGAAGTACACCAACGACACCGACAGGCAGTTCAGCAACATCGTCTACGTCCTCGGAAGGCAGAGGTTCAACGGCGAGAGCCATGCCACACCGGAACAGAAGGCCTCTTCAAGCAACCAACCAACAACGCCAGCCGTAGACGCTGCCCTGCTCGAGAAGCGCCCGTGGAAGGAGTACGCCAACGGTGGGGGCGAGTGGACCTTCTACATGGACCGCGAGGGGACTCTTCTTCCGGAGCTGAAGGGTGTCAGCGGGTTCATCGACCGGCTCAAGGCTGGCGAGGAGATAGTCGTCGGCGACCACGGATACAGGATCAAGGACAAGTTCCTGAAGAGGTTCCGCGCCGACGGAGCGCAGCAGTAGGGGCGGGCGGACTCTCTCGTGTCAGCCAACGGACAGGCAGCGCAAGCTGTCGAGCCATACACCCCAGTCGTACCGACCACAACAGTCCAAACACCCTGGAGGGAACGGGCCAACTCCGAGCTCGAGAAGATAGTGCAGCTCTTCTCGTCGAAGCAGCTCCCAGACCTGTGCGCAAAGGCCCTCATCAACTCGCCCGGGAAACCCTCATCCAAGTGGTCCTTCGGCAACCAACTGCTGATGCTGCTGGCGGGAACCTCGGATGCGAGGGGGTTCCGGCAGTGGAACGAGGCGGGAAGGTGGGTATCGAAGGGAGCGAAGGCGTTCTGGATCTTGGGACCCGTCAGGAAGAAGGTCAAGGCCCGCGAAAAGGCCCTTGAAGAGCAGGGAGAGCCAAAGGAGGGGTTCAGAGAAGTCCTCATCGGGTTCAAGGCAATCCCCGTGTTCCGATTCGAGGACACCTACGGCCAAGACCTCCCCGTCTACGAACCCAAGAGCCCTCCTCCCCTCATGGAGGTCGCCGAGCGGTTCGGAATGAGGGTCCAGTACGAGTTGCTCGCCCCCGGCGTCTACGGCGCCACCGACCACACCAACAGAACCATCGTCCTCGCCACTGAGGACGCGGACGTCTTCTTCCACGAGCTGGGCCACGCAATCCACAGGACCTTCGAACCCAAGAGCGGCCACGGGCAGGAGCAGGAGGCCGAGACGATAGCTCAGCTCGTGGCGGCCACCCTCGCCAGGCTCTACGGGAGCCCAGCGGACAGCTTCAGCTGGTCCTACATCGCGAGCTACGCCCACTCCAACGAGCCCCAGAAGGTCGGAAGGCTCTGCATGCGCGTCCTCGACAGGACGAAGAAGGTCCTGGAGCTGATCTACCCGGCTCCTCCAGCGTAGAACGTGACAGGAGATAGGCAGAGCCTCATCGAAACGAGGCCTGCCTCTCACTTTTCATAAGATTCCAACTCATTTCATCCACAAGCCTCTCTGCTTGCCTCCTATTCGCCCAAATCGCCCGAAAACACGACAATTTGACTCCATTGCGGATATTCTTCATATCTGACTATGTGTTTTTTTTGAATGATTTTTTGGTCGAGAATATTCTCTCCTACGTGGTCACGCTGACTCGGTTCGGAGGAGCGCAATCATGACCGCGCGTCCTGAAGCGACCCCCCATTTCTGATCCGTTGGTTAGAATTGGTTCTTTCAGCCCGGTCCGGGCCTGTCCTTCCTCATTCTGAGAGGAATGACAGCCGGTCTGCCGCTATGCTTCGGGACATAAATTGGATACTCGTTCCAGTCTCGACCATCCAAACTCCTCCCTCCAGATTTTGGAGTTAGTCCTCCCCATTGCTTGAAGAAGAATGCTACTTTTCCTGAAACGCATTGGTCTCTTAGCTCGCGCACCCATTCTATCTTGATGCGTCTATGGTTTGGGCCGCTTTCGCCTCCCACGATGGCCCAAGAGATTCCTTTGAAGTTCACCTTGCCAATGGGACCCAAAAGAGGCTCAAAGCTGATGAAACGAACTTCCGAATCTACTTGCCTAAGCAGGTCTATCCTGGACTTGTATAGGGCCATCTCTACGGATGTGCCAAACCAGATATGTGCCGGAAACTTGCCATGCCGTTTGGCGAAACGAGCCATCCGATCGGGCCGTTTCGTTAGTATCTGGAAAACATGCCAGTCTGCTTCTTCCATGACTTCGAAGCATCGATCAAGATATTCGTCGGACATCTCTTCGTGAAACAGATCACTCATTGAGTTGACGAAGATCTTCCTCGGTTCTCTCCATTTCAGAGGCAGGTCGAGCGCAGAAGGTTGAAGCGTAAAGTCAAAACCCCGTTGATACTTCGGGTTCCCCATTCGCTTCAATCGAAATGCGAGTCTTTCTGCATAGCAGTTCTTGCATCCCGGCGAAACTTTTGTGCACCCAGTTGCTGGATTCCAGGAGGCATCGGTCCATTCGATTGTGGATTTATCCCCCAATACGATTCTCCACAAGTTGTCAACTGATTGGTAGAAAAGGGTACCTGTAGTTCTGAGCGTGAGAATATAAGCGACAAAGGGGCGACGAGAATTGCAACATTTTGGACTTCAAAGAGGATGCAATAGTCCTCAGTGGTACGACGGGAACTAAGCTGAAGTGCGAGATATTGGGGAAGTACTACCCTACTTGGTGGGGGATTACATCAGGCGGAGAGGGCCGGGAGAACAGACTGCCTACATCAATCGTGGAATTGAACGCCGGAACGGGAGAAGATTATGTTGAGGAAACAAGGGAGACTATACTTGGCTCTTCTGGACACGCGCTTCAGCTCAAACTTGAGAACAACGCAGCCTCAAAGCTCAAGGTGCTATTGGTCGAAGAGAATCAAGAGTGTTTCAATCATCTGAAGAAAGTGATTCACCGCAGATGGCCTGCTTTCGAAACCGCAATAGCGGAGGGCTTACCAGAAGCTAACACCACCAACGTGTACTTGCTGCACAAGTCTCTGGACGATGCTATTGCGACAATCGAAAGTATATCGTTGGGAAACTCTCTCTTCTTCTTTGACCCCCTACTGTACACTCCTTGGACAGAGATTGAACGGGTCGCTAGGAAGAGAATAAAATTCCACTATCAAACGAGAACAGAGTTCATCGTCTTTCTCTTCACCTCTGATTGGTTCATGGGAAGAATGAAGCTTGGGCTGACTCCATTGCCCCACGATTGCCACGAGGCAAGCTGGACCAGGGAGGAGCACGAGGCGGTCTCAAGAATGGACGACCTGTTCGCTGAAAGGTCTTGGCGAGAGTCTATCCTTACCGGAGATCCTATCGATGCAAGAATTGAGAAACTGGTAGCGTTGTACAGAGAAAGGTTGCATAAATGGTTCCGCTATGTTCTTCCAATGCCATTCAAACCTCGACGTGAACAACTGTATCATCTTTTCATGTGTTCGAATTACGAAGTCGGAATCACCCTGACAAAGGGATTCTACGCAAGATACACCAACAACAGCCCCTATTCTCCAGACAACGCAATGGCCTATTCTAGATTCAAACAACTACATCCTACCGAAGTAGAGGGCTACGTTGGGAATCGGAGACCGATAGCATGGAGAATCCTCTGGACCATCATCCGGAATCACGACGAAGGATTGTGTGATATTCGATGTGACGATCTAAGAGAAATTGAGGAGAATTGGCAAGCCCGTCTTGGTGCGCTCCAATGGCTCCAAATCAGCGGTTACCTGAAGAAAAGTGAGAGGATGACGGATGCGTGGGATGACAACATACCAATCTACAAGCTGGATTGGGAAATAGTTCATCGGGAACTTGGGGTACAAGTCCCAAAGCCATTCTTGCCCATGGAACCGAAAACTTGACGCGGCCCCCTGAGGGATCTCCGATACTCTTAGGAGAAGCGCCTCTTTATAGGCAGGACCCACATCAAACACACTTGTGAGGTAAGAGCTCTGCGTTCAGAAGAAGGTGTGTTGGGGTTTGGTGGAGAATGCTTGCGGTCGCCCTCAACAACTCGTAAGCACCGAACCCGCACCCGCCGAACATCGACGGGAAAGGATGCAAAGGTGGCCCGTGAAGCGGCTCGAAAAGCTTGGAGGACCATAAGGGCTCAAAGACACCAGCGAGCCACAATTGGAAGTGCCACACTAATGGATTTTATCGGGGAGAGACTCACGTTGCCGTCTGGCGTTGTCGGAGGAACGTATGTGTTGCACCCTCCTCTTATCAAGGCCTCAAAACTTACCAATGCCGAGAAGGGAGGGGTAGGAAAAGAACTGTCGGACGGATGGGTCATCAACTTCGCAATTGGGTGCACTTTCGGCTGTAAATTCTGTTATGTCGATGAGATCCACAAGAAGTTCAGCGTCCGGAGAGCCGGCAATCTTGTCAACAACCCGTGGGGAAACTACTTCTCAGTTCCAGAAAACCTGCGAGAGGTGATGGAGAAGACTCCGTGGGAGAAATGGAAGGGGCAGGAAGTCATGCTTTCATCGACCCATGACCCCTACCTTCCGCAATTGTTCAAATGGACTAGGATGATACTCGAGAGGGCCTTGCCGGCAGGGGTTAAGTTCTGCATACAGACAAGGTCTCCTCTCGTCGAGAAGGATTTCAATCTAATCAGCGAGTATTCCAAGCAGGTACGGCTCCAAGTCTCCGTTGCAACTATGGACGAGAAGTTCTCTAGGATGATCGAGCCAAGGGTAGTCAAACCTGACAGGAGGTTGGAGATTCTACGAAATGCAAATGACTACGGTCTACTCACTGGAATCATCATAGCTCCCGTCTTTCCACCAGTGAAGGGAAGACCGGATGTGAAAGCTGACCTTGAGTCCATTGCTGCCGAGCTCTCGGGTATCCGCCCTGACCACATTTACGGAGAGTCATTACACGTCAGGGGAATCAACCTGGCTTATCTCGAAGAAGCCTTAGGTGAGAAGATAACGCTAAACGGGTTCGACACGGAATGTGAGCAACTCTTCAATCAGACCCTTAAGGATTACAACCTCACGGGTAGATGGTGGCGAGAGTACTAGCTTAAGAGTAGTTTGGGGTAAGACCGCGCCCTGAAGGAGACTTGCCGCTGAGATGACTCCAGACGAATGGCTGAAGAAATACGTCACTATCCTCACCGACCTTGGCGACAAGACCTCCAAGTCGGAGGCGACGATATCATACGGGCCTCACACACTTCTGAAGATAATCGCTGTCTATTACTACGCAGAAATGTTCGCCAAGATTGCTAAAGGTGAAAAGGCCAGATCCCGTGGATACGACGCCGCGGTCTATCTTGATTTGTTTGCAGGCCCTGGGCTCGTTGCTGTCGATGGGATAGGCGACTTTGTCGCGGGATCTCCGATAGCCGCAACTAGCACTAAGTACAAATTTGATTATTCAATCTTCGTCGAAATCGACGAGGACAGAGCTGAGGCCCTCAGAAAGAGGTTGTCTCAGTACCTCACTCAGGATAGATTTGAAGTGCTCACCGGGGATTCTAACGCTATCGTCCCAGAGATTATCTCTAAGATCAAGAGCAAGTGCAAGAAGCCGATTGTCTTCGCCTTCATCGATCCCCAAGGCATGGAAGCAAAATGGTCTACAGCCAAACAGTTGAGTGCGGGTTTCAAGAGTCTAGATTTCATGATCAATGTTACGAGTGGGGCCGCACGTGTTGCGGGAAGAATTCAAAGTGGAAAGGTTGGCGACAGACCTATTTTCGAAGACTTCTTTGGTCAGAATGCAGAAGAAATCTTGACGAAGATAAACAATGGAGTTCGAGTCGAAGCAATCTTTGAAGATGGAGTGAAGGACGTCCTGGGTAGGCCTCAAGGAGAAACAATAAGCATCTGCGACAGTGGTAATCGCGTAATGTACCATCTGTTGTGCTACACGAGGGAAAGCTGGACAGGTTCTCCGTGGGCACAGGGCTTCAGGGAGTTGAAGAAACAGATTGAACTTGCTGACGGCGTCTCGGTGAGAAGGATGCTAGACGTTGTAAGGAAGCGGCAGAGCCCTCTGTGAACAAACCCAGCAAGGGCCGAACGCTCAAGCACTGAGTAGCTCTCGAGCAATACAACCAATATCGGCCTCATATGCAAGTAGTCTGGTGTTTGTTCCTAGGTCTGATTCTGGGTGGTAGTCTTCAATCCATGATTCCAGATGATACGGTATTCTTCGAATGTTTTGGGACCTGTACACCTTTGCACGCTGTCCAATCTTAGCGGTGTCCAAACCCGGTGTCTAAAACGGGCGAGACCGGAATTAAATAGGCATCTTGGCCCCAAAGAATCATGGGGAGGCGACTTCTTGGCATCGTTGTTTTCGTCGCCCTGTTTGGAGGCGCCTCTCTGATTATGCTATTTGCGGGCGTTCCGATTGCAGACTATCTACCTGATATCGTCGGTGGACTGATCGCCTCGGCTTTTCTCGTTCTGGCGTGGACTTTCAAACCGGAAATAGATGCGATGATAAGACCAAGGCCGCTCAATCACGTTGATGTTGAAGGAAAAGTAGGAATCTCCGCTAGTGGTCAAGCAACCCCACCAAAAAGGGATTGGCTCAGGATATTGGCAATTGTCCGATTGGCCACAGTAGGTTATGTTGGCACGGCAGTCCTAACCTACATCGGGTTCGCGACATATTCTATCGTTCCTCACCCTGTCTCTTCTTCCTTGTTCTTGGCAATCATCACGGCTATTGCAGGGGGAATCTCAATAGCTGTCGCCACAACCTTCTATCTAGCGGACATACTCCGGTCTTAGTCCCAGTTGAATCTCTGATTGCCCTCTTCAGTAGTTCCATCCATCTGTTGTTCCCGCTCGCGTTGAATATTCCTGCCGTCTCCGCTGATGTCCCTCGGATAGATTTATGCACCGACTACTCATCCGAATGGTGAACCTCAGAATTGCTAGCGTCATGGAGTTGCTCCCCGTAGCGTGCTGCGCCGTAATGGGCATCCTCTGAAGATTGCCTTCTGGGTCCGACTTAAGAGGTCGCTTCATTCCTCAATGTCCCTTACGGGAACCTTCGAGAATATGCCGCGGATCCTGCTCAGCAGTCCTCCCGGGGTTTCCCTGGCAAAGAACAGCTCCGCCTTCCTAAGCACTACTCCATCCTCTGTGGCGAACACGATCATCTTGGTTCCCGGTCGCAGATTCAGCTTCTCCCTCATCTCGAGCGGGATCTGTACCAGTCCCTTGTCCAGGACCTTGGAGACTTTCACTATCAGGTCGTCGTCCGGCATCTGCGTTGTCTGCCGCTTGGATTCGGGGCTTTAGCCTGTTAGCTGAGCGGCTTTCCGAAGAGTCGTGCTAGCAATGGAGGCTATATTGGTCAATCTCGACGTA
>PLUF01000060.1 GCA_003164815.1 Candidatus Gagatemarchaeum stordalenia | reverse complement strand
TGGACGTGCGACATCGACCAGAGGGACGATTGCGTCCACATTGGGTTCGCCTACGCCCTTCCGCAGGTCTACAAGGTGATGGACAAGCTGGGCATCAATCTACCTACCAGGCTGAAGGTGTGAGCCACAAAGGAGGCTGGCAGAGTCCACTGCCTCACGAAGTCATGAGCGAGAGGGGAACCACCCCCTCCTCGTCGAGTGCGGGTGACGGCCCTTGAATAGCGGGGCAATCAAGAAGGCTCTTGACGAAATCCAGTCCCAGAACGAGGGCATTGGAAATTACTTCGCCGAGGAAGAGCAGAGACTTCTCGCCGAAATCGCGAAACAGCGCGAGGCAGTCCGGGAGGAAAGGGCGCGTGGAGTCTACTCACGCGACGGAAACGAGCCCACGATGGCACGATACAAGCTCAATCGTCTGGAGTACCTGCAGCGGCGTCTGCGCGAGGAAAAGACCAGCTTCGAGAGGCGGCGGGAGCAGGAGGAGAAGGAGATCGACAGGCTGGGCATCGTGGGATACCTGAAGACCTACAGCGGTGTCAAATCGTTCGGGTACTGGAGAGCCTACGAACTGCTAGCCGAGATCGTTGACCCAGAGGGATACCATCGTCTTCTGACCAAGGGTCTGTCGGTGAAGGATATCGACATAGAAGAACTGTGTAAATCGGAAAGAGTGGTAGTAATCGAACCCAACTCTTCCCGGAAAGAGAGGCGCGTATCCCGTGAAATGCTACCGAATGGATGAGCAAGGCCTCCACGATGAGGAGACCTAGACGCGAAAGGGGGTACGTTCTCGCCGTCTTAAGGGAATTTTGTCACCGAACCAGACAAGATGCCCATAGAGACGCTATCCGTTGACGGCAAACAATACCTCTACTTCTACTGCTATGACCGCTCGGCGAAGAAGAAGAGGAGAATCTACATCGGGCCCGCATCCGATGCCCGTTCCACGACGCGAGCCTCCGCCCTGGAGAGAAGATACCGTGACGTTCAGGAGGTCAAGGACCGACTGCTCCTCTACTTGAGCAGGTTCACGGCTTCCCGGGCGCTCGGCAACTCGGCAGACGCGGCGACCGAGCGAATGGCTGTCCTAAAGGAGCTTGAGAACCTCGCCGCTGCCGTCGAAAGATGAGAGGCTACTCGTCCTCGCGCCTCGCCTTTGCAATATCGACCCAGAGCTCGTCGGAAGACGTGCCCGTCTTGGCCGTGATGTCGAGCGGACCTCCGCAGTGTGGGCAATTCGTCTGCTGGCGTTCGCCTTGCGGACCCTCCGCCTCGTGAACCTGAATCAGGATTTCTGGCATGCACATTCGGCGTCCGACTGCTCTTAAGGCCGACGACTACGCTGTCCCCGCCTTAAATCGTGCTGAAGTCTGAGATCTCATGCTCAACGGAGAGACAGTAAGGGGTTCGATGCTCCTTCTCGTGCACGATGCACCGAGGCGCTACTCGGAGTTCGTCAGAGAGCTGGGAAGGCCGGATAAGACCGTCTTCGAGAACCTGAGGACCCTGCAGCAAACCGGTCTGGTCGCAAAGACCGGCGACAAGTATACGATTACCAAGACGGGCGAGAAGGAGGTTCGACGGCAGTGCCTCAGGAGACTCGTCGACATCTGGGTGGAGCTCGGGGTCGAGGACACACTTCCGATAGCGGATACATGGAACGAGTGCCTGTGGGAGACGTGGATTGACCCGCTTCAGCCTCACTACGAGGGGCCTTTTCCAGACGATTGCGATGTGATCGAGGATTTTGGCGATAGATGGAAGCATAGGCTCGTATTCTGGCGGAGGAGGCTCTGGATGTTCTCCTTTGATTCCATGACGAGCGAGGGATGCGAAACCTGGATTGCGGACCCGTTCAAGGATACCGTGAGCGAGAGAACGGCACAGTTCTGCGTCGAGGTGAACGTACTTCTGAGCTTCGCGGGTTAGCTTGGTTGATTTCTTCGGGCGCACGGATTGCACAGGTCTTGCAAAATACCACGTCATTATTGTCACGACTGTCATTTTCAAGCACGCCGAGGCCAGTGAAGATGAAGAAGGCGAGTTCAGGCGCTACTGCCAGACGGACGATAACACGGACTACTGCCCGCATACTGCATTTGCAGCGGCCTTACCACAGGTCAGGAACGCAATCAGAAGATAGAACTCTCAACGAAGAGTAATCTCGGGGAACTTAGACTCGTCCGGACTGAATCACTTCATACTCAAGGTCAGTAAGAATCTCTCTAAGGTTTGATTATGCCTTCGCTTTTGGTGCTCAACACTGGCCCGAGATAACAGCGAACTGGTTAGAGCGCGTGGGTCCGAACTTGCGCAGTCCAAATCTTGGACCGGCTTCGAAGCCGAGGCGCCTACTTCCATCTTGTCAGTATCTCCTCTCTGCGGAAGGTCGCTCTCGAGACGAAGAAGAGCAGCACGTCTACGACTAGCAACGCCGCTGCGATTATCAGCAGGTTGCTGGCGTCTCCGAGGTTGATCAGGTTCAGTTCACCGGAGACGTACAGCCCCATGAGTGGAACGACGGCCAGGCCACCCAACTGTTGTCCGGCCCTGACGTCGGTCACCCTCGAGGAGACGATTACGTTCACCTGCACGCTCATCAACAACGCGAGCGGAAGAAGCAGGAGCAGGACCAGGGCCGTATTCGAGTCAGGGAAGTAGTAGTAACCTAGCTCATCCCTGGTAATCAGGTCCATGAGAAGCATGAAGAGCGCGGACCCTCCCCATAGCGCGGCCAGCGGCGGAAAGAAGGCAGCTATCCCCTTCCCGAGGAGAATCTCGCTGTCTGTTGTCGGTGTCGCAAGCAGCGGCTCGAGGCTCTTTTCGACCTTTTCTCCGGCGATGGTGTAAGAGGCGATCGGGGTCGCGAGGTATCCAGCGAGGATCACGTAGAAGAATAGGAACGCAGGCAGAAACACAACCAGCTCGGCGGGGGACTTGTGGGCGACGTAGCCTATCACCGCTGGAATGAGGACGGCGATGAGAAAGGGAATGAAGAACAACATATAGATGATGTTCTTCTTCTTGCGTAGGGTCTTGAAGTCCTTCGCCGCTATGATCCAGGACTGGGAGAGCCGCACGGTCCTTAACTTCCCCCTTCCCTCACAAGCTTGAGGTAGACGTCTTCAAGTGAGGCTCCCGCTATCGTCACGGACTGGATGTGTCCACCGGCCTTGACGATCGCCTCGATTACAGCCGCGTTCTGCTTGTCAGGATCGCTCAACGTGACATCCAGCTTGTTCCCTTCAACCGTGACGCTTCCTACACCTGTGAGCTGTCGCAGTCCGGCGAGCATCGCGTCCGTCGCTTGCTCCTGAAGCAGCACGACCGTCCTTCTGGCGCCTCCCCCGCTGCTCAGCGCCCTCTCGAGCTCCTGCGGGGTGCCCGTCGCGAGGAGCTTCGTGCTAAGGATTCCAATCCTGTCGCATACCCTCTGGGCTTCGTCGAGATTGTGCGTGTTGAGGAAGATGGTCTTCTTCTCCTTCTTCAGCCCGAGGATGAAGTCCCTGACCGTCTTGGCGGACTCCGGGTCCAGGTTGGCCGTGGGTTCGTCCATGAAGAGGAGCTCTGGCTCGTGTATGAGGGCGCGCGCGATGGCGAGCTTCTGCTTCATCCCCTTGGAGAAGGTCCCGGCTATAGCATCCCTCTTCTCCCACAGACCCAGCATCGTCAGGAATCGCTGGATGTTCTCCTTCCTCTGAGTCTCCGTGCAGCCGTACAGCTTGCCATAAAAGTCCAGGTTGTCATAGGCGCTCAGGTCGTCGTAGAGGCCTACGGTGTCAGGCACCAATCCGATGAGCTTCCTGATCTTGAGCGCGTCGGCTTCCTTGCCGACGTCGTAGTCTGCTATCCTCGCTTCGCCGCTGGTCTTCGAGATGAGGCAGCAGAGCATCCTTACGGTCGTCGTCTTCCCTGCCCCGTTGGGCCCCAAGAAACCGAAAACCTCCCCTTCGTTGACTTTGAGGGTCAGGTTGTCGACAGCTGTGAGGGTGCCGAACCTCTTCGTGAGGCCTTTAGTTTCAATCATCCGGCGGCATCACTGATGGCAAGTGCCCCGCTCTATTTACCCGCTGTTGAGCTCTGTACAGGCTTGCCGTCCACGAGCACGGTGAGTTTTCTCCCAAAGGCCCAGCGCGTCATTCCGAACTCGACTTCGACTTTGTGGGCCTCTGGACTCCCGACATCGAGCGCGAACTTCTTCGCGCCAGGCGAGAAGAGGGATTCGTCAATGACCTTCTGGCCATCCACTTCGATACGGATTGTCTTCATGACCCGGTCGGTATCGACTGTGAGCGAGTGCTTCTCCCTCTCGCCCACCTCGAATGTGGATTTTCCCATGGGGTATGAAGGGGCCACAGGAAATATAAGAGGTTTGGCGCGTAAAAAATTTTTACGCGCAGAACCCCATTTAAACCGACCCGCCGCCCATGACCGTTGATATGAAGAGAAGAGTGACGATGGGTGTTGTCATCCTTGTTGTTGGAATCGTCCTAGTAGGCGCTGGGGCAGTCGGGGAGATCTCATCGCTGACCATCTACAAGAGTTTCACCCAACCGCACCCCGGAGAGTACGTTTCTACGGAGATAATGCTGAACACGACCTCGTATGTCGCGGTGAAATCTCCGGCCGCGTCCGGAGGAATCGTCCCCGCCCAGGACCTCAACTTGGTGAACTCGACGAATATCAACACTTACGCACTACCCATCAGCACGTCGGGTGCGGGAAGCGACGTTTACAAGTCGCTCAGCGGCGACTACTACTACGTCGCCTTCTCCTCGGCCCAGCCTAACACCACGATCGTCTCCACGCCCCCGTACGTGGTCGCATTCGTGCCACTCATCCTTCTGGGGATAGTGCTGGCAATCGCAGGGATCGTCATCGCTGTCCTCGGCAGGCGGGAGAAACAGCGGCCCAAGGATGCGGCCCAGACTTGAGCCCAGCCAGGTCGCCTCGCACCCGCTGATAGCACGCCAGAGGCGACTGCCGATTCAATGACGCGCGCCACCCAAACACTCGAGGCGGTCGGGCTCACAAAGAAGTACGGCTCCTTCAAGGCACTGGACAGCCTGAACCTGAGAATCGAGGGATCGAAATGCGTCGGATTCCTCGGTCCGAACGGCGCAGGCAAGACCACCACTCTCAAGATCTTCACAGGGCTGATTCGGCCTTCCGCGGGCAGCGCCCTTGTCAACGGGATGGACGTCCATGCCCAGAAGAGGAAAGCCCTTGCGACGGTCGCAGCCCTGGTGGAGACCCCCGAAATCTACCCCTCGTTCACGCCCAACGAGGCCCTGATGATGATAGCCAAACTCAGGGGGGTCCCTCCTGAGATAAGGAGGAAGAAGGTCGAGGACGCCCTCCACGAGGTCCGCATGGAAGACTGGCGCGACAAGAAGGTAGGCGAGTTCTCGAAGGGGATGAAGCAGCGGATAAACATAGCCTCCACCCTGCTGAATGATCCGGAAATAGTCCTCTTGGACGAGCCGTCGAGCGGCCTCGACCCCCGAGGCATGAGCGAGGTTCGGGAGATAATCAGGGGTTTGAAAGAGAGAAAGAGGCTGATATTCATGAGTTCGCATCTCCTTGCCGAGGTCACGGAGGTGTGCGACGAGGCCGCGCTGGTGGACCACGGGAAACTACTGGCTTACGATACCATCCAAAGGCTGACTGAACGCTTCTCAGTCGGGGGAGTGCTTGAAGCAGGGTTCGTGGGGCCGGTCACGGCGGAAATCCTGAAGTCCGTTGAATCCATCCGAGGCGTCGTCTCTGCCGCAAGGATCGACGACAAGAGCCTGCGGCTGAAGTTCTCGGGAGGTCCTGATGCCCAGGCCATGATCTACTCGGAACTTGGCGGTCTCAAGATCGGAGTGAACAGCCTCAGGCCAGCTTCATCGGCCCTCGAGGACGTCTATCTCAACCTGGTCAAGGAGAACGTCTGAATGAAGGGTTGCGATTGACGTCACAGCCGGGCGGCTCACAGGAGTTCGCACCTGCGAACAACACTGTGCCTTCGCCCCTCGCCCAGGCCCTCACGCAGTTCGAGTACGAGTTCCTCAACTATCTGAGGTCGAAGCGGTTCTACATACTGCTGGCCATAACCGCTGCAATAGGAGCGGCCATCACGGGAGCGTTGTACTACTACAGGCCCTCTGCCTACCTCTCCTCGCCTCTGGCGTTCTACTCGGTATGGTGGGGGAGTGTCGCTTCTCTCTTTGTCATACTGTCCGGAATCTTCTACGGGGCGGACGCAATCTCAACCGAGTTCCAGAACAGGACGGGCTACTACCTCCTCCCCAACCCTGTGAACCGGTCCTCCGTCTACCTTGGAAAATTTCTGGCCGCCTTCGTGGCTTCCGCTATCACCGTCGCAGTATTCGCGGCGATTACCGTGGCTGACGCGTCGATATATTTCGGGGCAAACATCCCGACCGAGTTCGCTGAGGCTTTCCTGTTCACAATCATCTACATCCTCCCCATGCTGGGAGTCTCCTTCTTCTTCAGCTCGGTCTTCAAGAACAACTCGTACTCCATCCTCGTGAGCGTGATGGTCTTGTGGATCGGCTTCTCCTATCTCCTCCCTCTCATCGTCACACTCACTGGCTCTGAACCCTGGTACCTCCTCTCATACGGCGGGCAGATAATCGGCAACGTCGTCAAGCCGTCGGGCTACCCTACCCACGTAACTGTCGCTGGGGGGATCACGACGTCGTACGCCACGACCGTTCCTGAGGGTCTTGCCATCATGTTGGGCTACCTCGTCGTCTTTGTAATCCTGGGACTCGTCCTCTTTGAACGCAAGGACCTCGACTGAAGCCCCCCGTCAGAGCGGGCCCGTACCTCTGCGGAGCCAGGGAGGTGAGATGAATCCGCAATAGAGGGAATCGTAAGCGGCCAGTACCTCAAGACAGACTTAATGCCTCCGGNNGTGCTTCAGAGATACCTCCTCAGGAGGGCTTGGGGAACACTATTCGCGACTTGGTCGGTGGCCTTATTCCTGACGAATTTCGGCGCGCCATTCGAAGCGCTTCTTGGCCTCTCGGTGGTCGAGCGCATCGCAGTGAGCACGCTGGCCAGCGGCGCTGCCCTGACAATCACTCTCCGTGCCTTCAGGCGCGTACGGGACACAGTCGAGATCCGCAGGCTCGTGAATGATGGAAAGTGGAGGAGAGTTCTCGGGTACCGGGTGCTCGTGCCCGCATGGGTCGCAGTTTACGTGATCCTGTTTCTCTCAATATTCTTGTTCGGGGTGCAGGGGGACCCCTTCGTTCTTGCCCTCTTCGTTCATGTAGCCTACGCTGCGTTCTGGGCGTTCTATTACTACGCTCTCGGGCTTTCCTTCGAGGGGAAGATTCCCGCCGAAGGCAAAGCTGCTCTGTCCTTGTTCGGAGTGGCCACGGCCGTTTCCATCTTGAATGACCTGTCCCTCAGAATCACCGGTGTCTATGTGCTGCTCTGGGGAGCTACAATCATCGTTTGGGTCGCTTCGGCTTTCTACGCTCGAAGACAGCCGGTCCCTGGGCGGGAGGTGGATCTCGCTGTTTGAGCGATAGCGAGGACAAATCCAACGACCAGGCCCCTTCACCCGCCGAAAGCTTTCAGTCCCTGAACGAGCGGCTGAGCAGCGCGAGCCTGAAATCGTCCGGCAGGTTACTGATTCTGATTCTGCTCGCCATGAACAAGAAAGCGACCGCCACGGAGTTACGCGCACTAACGGGCTTGGCCAGGGGGAGCCTGCAGAACCACTTGGAGAAACTCGAGTCGGCCGGGTATGTAAGGACAAAGAATGTCAAGTCGTTCGGTGGAAGGCGGCAAACCGTTGAGATTACCCAAGAGGGAATAGACGCGTGTCGGGAGGTATTACGAACTATCCAGGGCTTGCATCTCTAGATATTTAGCGCGACGATTGCAGATGGGTTAGGTACGCCTGACATAAGTGACTGTCGAATTCCTTTGGAGACCATACGCGCTTGCTTAAACTTGCCTCTTAGTTGAATCCTTCAAGCCACACTTTGATGAATGGTGACGGCGGGAAGGTCAACCTCCTTCTAAGAGCTGGACGACAACTCGGACTACTGCCCGCACACGGCGTTCGCGGCGGCGCTCAGCCACAGGTAAGGAACGCAGCTAGACGCTAAAGCGGAAGGGTTCATTGCGCCTCCGCTGAGAATACCATCCCATGATGGCTGGCCTAAGCCGAAGACTACTGGCAGGAACCGTCGGACGACGACGAGTAGTTCCTGAACTGCTCGACCTCGTTCAGCTGAGGGTGGCTAACCACCCTCTTCCCCTCTTTTAGGGACTCCTGATAGTATCTCCAACCATCGCGCGATAGATGATGTCTCCTTTGATCGGCTGATATTCCTTAACAAACTCTATTGGGTTGCTCACAGTCCTCATCGCGGCAAAGGCACGGATGCGGCTCTTTGGGAAGACCTCGGCCAACCGGCTTGCCGCACCGAGAAGCGTCGACCCGCGCGTCACTATGTCATCGACCAAGAGAATCTCCGTTGGGTCAGATAGGAGTTTTTGAACCTCCATTGACTCGAAGTGTTCAAGAGGAAGAGGTCTTTCCTCAGGAGAGCTCCAAGCGGCCTTTGGAACGGCCTTTACCCGCTTAAGCATGGGAGCAACCTGTTTCCCTAGTCCGCATTCTACCAATGCGCTCGATAGCCTCTCGGGTACCCAGAGACTTCCTTCTCTCATCAGAGAACTCTTGGGTGCAGGGACAAGAACTGTGTTAGCTTGGAAGAACGAAGCGAACTCCAGCGTCCTTCGATTCTCGAGAATTGTTCTTGCCACCCATTGCGACATTAGGACTGGTGGGCTTTGAATGAACCCGTCAGCCTTGAGTTTCCTCATGATGTCCTGAGAATGTATTATTTCGGCGCTGTTCCCACGTGAGGAGTAGGATAGAAGAGAGCCATACTCAAGTCGAGGCAGTAGCATGATTCCGACTCATTGGACGATTTCGAGAACTCTATCGGTCGATGGCAGGTACTGAAGCACCTCTTCGGGTTTGCTCAGCTCCAGGGCCCCGTAGTCTAGCATCTTCCTTGGTACCTTCAGTCCCTTGTCATTCAAGACAGATTTCCAGATGAAGAGCGGCCGCCCCAGCCGAAGCGCTTCCCATCCTTGGTGCAAGGAACCGCTGTCATCTTTAGCCTCGGCGATGATCGTGGCATTGGAGATCAATGCCATCGTTCGGTTGCGAATGACAAAATTCTGTCTCAGCACGGGTTGCCCGATCGCAAACTGAGAAATGACCAGGTGATCGCGCATGATTGTTTCTTGGAGTCGGGTGTTCTGCGAGGGATAAGACTGATCCAGCGGAGTGCCCAGAACGGCAATTGTACGTCCGCCTTCGTCAATGGCTGTGGTGTGCGCCGCCGTGTCAATGCCTTCGGCCAGTCCACTGACGACAGTGACACCCTTCTTGGCAAGAGTCTTTGCGATGTCTCTTGCCACCTTGAGTCCGTTGGGAGATGCCTTTCGTGAGCCTACAATCGCTGCTCGGGGCGTGCGCAAAGGATATTCCGCGGCACCAGCGACGTAGAGCTTCTTCGGGGCAAACTTCCGCTCGACGTCGTTCAATGGTCCGATTAGTTCCTCGGGCGTCAATGTGGAGATTGTCCCGCCGTGTGAGGTCTCCATCACTCTGCCGTTTCTCATTTGGTCATTAATAGGTTTCTTCCCCGACATGACACTAATCCTCGCTCAGAGAAGATAACGACCACGGATACTTCGTACCGCCCGCCTTCCCATCTCTGGCCGGCGTTATATCTGGCAGTCGCCTCCTGAGATGATTCGGCGTGCAAGACTCGGACCAGGCACAGGGAATCGTGAGCATGATCGACCTGAAGAACCTAGCGCGAACCATGCTCCCCTCTTCGAGCGCTCTCAGGGATCTCATTCTATCCGAACCTGATACGATCTCGAGTGAAGCCGCTGTGGTCAAGGTCGGGATGTACTCAAGGCTGCTCTATCGTGAGCTGAAGAGTTCGAGCAAATGATTCCATCCTGGGTAACGCTTTGATTAGTAAGCGAACATCACGCTGGTCCATAAATCAAATCCTCTCCCGGAAAACCCAATTGGTCAAAGCTCGCCGGCCCCCGCCAAATCCAATTGCTGATGCGTCATTACTCTCTCGCTCTTCTATCGCACTAGCCGTTTACGGGGCGTGGAGTCCATGGAAGCCGTTTCCATCCCACAAACAGAGGTTCTGGTAACTTAGCTGGTGCCTACAATCCTCGCTGTTAACTCGCTGGTGCTGAGCTTGAACTAGGAATAGATGACGTATTGCCAGCTTGTTGACAGAAGCGCTCCACCAAATCCGAAGAGGGCGTAGCTGATTGAACCATAGAGATGAAGCGGTGCAAAGTTGATGAAGCAGAATATCCCCTGCGGACAGGAGTATGTCTGAGGATACTGCCCGGGAACCACAGGAGCGAACAAGACGAACAATGCGATGATAGCCACCGCCAGAGGCACCATCAACTTCGTTCGCGTTCTCATGGTCTCCGAAGTGCGATGACATTAGATTAAAGCCTTCGCCCGAATGTCTCCCGGTCCTAATCAATGACCTTACCCTCCTTTTGATGCGCTGCGTTCTGAATCAGCGTCATGAATTTGTCGGTGCCTTCGACTCTGATTCCCGCTTTGTCGGCGGGCGTGTCTCCGTTCAAGCCTTCGTGCGGCCTTACGAAGTTGTGGTAAATCTGCATCCCGCCCAAGATGGGCGTGTCCTTGGTCTTTAGTCCGCGCATCGTCTTTTCGCGGTCTCTGATTTCGCCGTTCATCCTCTCCATCTTGTTGTTGTGAATCCCGCCCGCGAACGCGATTTCCCTAACGTGGGTCGCGTGGGGGAAGTTGAGGTTCGCCGCCATCATGTAAGAGGGGAGCGCGTCCGTTATCAGCGTCTCCGGTGCCTTTCCGGCGACCCTCTTCGCCTTGATGAAGAGGCGGTCGGCGTTCGCGCCCTGCTTCACGTTTGAGACCTCTTGGGCAATCCAGTAGCGGGTTTCATCGTCCATCACCGCGAAGAGATATTTCATGTCGCCCTTGACCTGTCTCAGGACACCCTCGCGAGTGTTTCGGGCGGACGCTGACCCTCTGTTAACCGTCTGGTGCCGACCCTTTGCGCACCTGCTAAGTTACCAGTTCCCAAACAGACCCTAGAAAGGAAATATCAGCAATAACCGGAGCCATCTGTCCGGGCTCATTCGGATGGACTAAGAGCCTATCCCAAAATCATC
>PLUF01000096.1 GCA_003164815.1 Candidatus Gagatemarchaeum stordalenia | reverse complement strand
CATCTGGGCACAATCCCATCAACTGCATTCGGACAAACGTATTAATGACGAATGTCCACTCTGAATACCGACCTGACGTGATAACGCAAAGACGGGCAATTGGAAAAGCAGTTATTGCCATAATTGCGCTCACAGTCATTATTATAGTCGGCGCAATAAGCGTCATCGCACTTACATCGCCTACAACTACGGGTACAATCATTGCCATTGGAACCTGTACACTTGGAGAATGGGCATCCGCAGGGCCTCAAAACCAAAGCGCGAGCAACTTCTATGTCCAAGTCAATTACGCTGGACAGTGGAGTTCAAAGATACAGGGCTTCTCCTCATTAAAGGAGAGTCTTGGCGCTCTCACAGTGAATCAGTGCATACCTAGCAGTAGTGGAAACGCTACATTCGTCATTCCGAACTGGAATCCCACTGGCGAGTCATACCTATGCGCTTGGGCGAACAAATTCGACTCCAGCGACGGTACTTTGACCGTCTCGGTAAGTAATGGAGCCGCAATCCAATCGAACAGCGCTAGTGCGCCATATGGCAGCGCGACAGCCTGTCTCGGTGTCGTACCTTAAGTTCGGAGAGAACGAGACGGCCACTCTACACTACAGTAGGTAGAGCTGGGCGTCCTCGACCGCAAGGTCAGGACTCCCAAAGGTGAAAGTCGTCTGGCGTGTTGGACTCTGAGCAGAGCCCTCACGCCAGTCAGTAGTAATAGTTGATTGAGAGCGTGGCGTTTCCCGGCGAGCTGTCCGCGTTGGAGAGGTAGACCGTGATCGAGCCCGGCGTCACGGGGAAGACGAGCGTACCGGGGACCGAAGTGAAGGCGTAGGGACCGATGGGCTCGGAGGTGTACTGACCCGAGTTGACCGAGCTCCCGAAGAGAATCAAGACCCCCACCTGCACGTTATTGATGTCACTGATCTGGGTCATGGTAACGGTGACATAGCCTGAGTAGTTGGCGACAAAGGTGCTGGCGACCTGGTCCCCGAGCGACGGAACCGGAACCAGCTCCTGGCTGAGAAATATCTTGCTCTGCCCGAGGTCCACGATCGAGGTGAGCGAGTTGACCTGGGCCTGGAGCGAGGCGATCTGCAACTCGAAACCCGTGATCTGCGATTCGAGCGAGTTCACCTGTGTCTCGAGGGAGCTGACCTTGGCCTGGAGCGGCCCCACCTCCGCTTGGAGTGTGGAGATCGTCCCGTTGGCCTGCGAGTAGGCCGCCGTGATCGAGGCTATCTCGGACTTGTCTGAGGCGATGGTCGCCGTTAGGTTCGCCGCCTCCGCCCGGTCCGTGATGAGGATTGACTGTGTCGCCGTGATATTGGCTTCAAGTTTGGTCAGCGACGACTGGTCCTTCACCAGTGTGGAGGACTGGCTCTGGATCGTGGCCACCTGCCCTAGGATGGTCTGTGACTGCTGACTCATCGCCGACGACTGTGAGCTTATGACCGACTGATCGTTGACGTAGATTGCGGCTATCACGCCTCCCAGGACGAGGATGACAATCAGGAAAACCGCCGTCACCCTACCGAGAGGTTTCATGGGCGGATTCACCTCGAGGCGAATATAAACTTGACAGACCCCGGCCACTCCCTCCCACCCTTCAGAAGATCTTCCAGGTCTCTACCGTCGATTCGGAGAGGAAGCCTTCGTCGATCTCAACCCCTATGCCGGGCTCCTGATTCGGACTGATCTGGCCTCGTACCATTTCAAACGGGTTCGTCACGATGTCGCGCGCGAAGTACTTGTCGTTTGGCGACGTGTCCCCGGGATAGTCAACGATCCTCAGCGAGGCGAAAGAGACGTTGAACGATCTCCCGACGCCCGTCTCGAGCATCCCTCCCACCCAGACGTGGCCCCCGCGTCGCCTTGCGAGCTTCGCCACCTTCAGGGAGTTGGTGAATCCCCCGAGGCGCCCCGGCTTGATGTTGATCACCTTGCACGCCCCTATCTCCAGGGCCTGCCTCGCCTTCTCCACAGATGAGATCGACTCATCGAGGCAGATCGGCGTGGAGAGCTCCTTCGCGAGCCTGGCGTGGTCGAGGAGGTCGTCGTGTCCCAGCGGCTGCTCGAGGTAGACCAGCCCGAACCTGTCCAGCCTCCTCAGACGCGGCAGGTCCTTCAGGGTGTAGCACGAGTTCGCGTCCGCGCTCAGCTCTATCTCGGGGAACGAATCTCTCACCGACCTGACTATCTGGTGCTCCCTCCCTCTCGAGATCTTCAGCTTGACCCGCTTGTACCCGCGGTCGAGCGCCTGGGAGACGCGCCCGATGGTCTCCTCTGTCCTGGCGATGCCGAGAGAGATTCCGACGTCGGCGTGCCCCTTGGTCGGGCCCAGGGCCCGGAAGATCGCCCGGCCCGAACGCTTCGAGTGGTAGTCCCAGAGGAGCATCTCGACCGCGGCCTTCGCCATGTTGTGCCCCCGGATGCGCTCGGTCAGCTCGACGAACTCGCCCGGCGAGGGCTTCCTCCTAAGAAGGGGTGCCAGGTGATCCCTTATGATGTGAAGGGCGGTCTGGTTGTCCTCGTACCCGTAGTACGGTCCCTCGTCCGTTACGCACTCGCCGAACGCGCGGACTCCGTCCGCCTCGAACTCCAGCACGAGGGCTCTCCTCTCGGTCTCCGTCCCGAAGCTGGTGGTGAAGGGGGCCAGGAACGGAATCTTCACGAGCCTGATCTTGAAGCTCAAGGAGAGTCTCGCTTCTCGCGCCCGCGTTCTTTTAACGTTTGTCAAACTTCCGCAATTCAAAAAAGGGCTCTTCCTCTGCCCACCTGTGTCTTGGAAGTCCTGCCGGAAGACGCCTGGGGAGAGAGCGCTAGAGAGTACGACTCGTTCGAGAGAAAGTGGCACTTCTACGGGACAGTCGCCGATGGCACCATTGCCAACCTCAAGATAGAGGTGGGCTCGCGGGTCCTCGAACTCGCGTGCGGAACGGGTGCCTGCACCCTCAAGCTCTCCAGGCTCGCAAGCGCGGGGAGAGTGGTTGCGCTGGACAGCTCCGCGGGTATGCTCGCCGTTGCTGGGGAGAACGCGTCCGCCGCTGGAGCTGGCAACGTCACATTCGTCCGGGGAGACGCGGGAGAGATATCCGGGCTCCTCGCGGGGCAGTCGTTCGACTTCGCGGTCTGCAACTCTGCCTTCTGGCACTTCCCTCAGCCGGAGAAGGTCCTCGCTGGCCTGCGGGCCCTGCTGACTCCTTCAGGGGAGTTCGCCTTCAGCGTCCCATCCTGGGTCGAGGGGAGGGAGGGAGTGAGGGAGGCGTTCAGGGCAAAGGCGAGGGAGGTCCTCCTCGCGCACGGCCTCTCCTCCGAGGCTGTCGATGACCTCTCGGCGCGGCGAGCGAGGCGCGAGATCGACCTCCCCGCGCTCTTTCACAGTTCGGGGTTCGAAGTGAAGCGCGTCCCCTTCGAATTCAAGGTCTCACGGGAGTCGCGCGCCGCTTGGAGGCAGATCTCGATGTTCTCCGGGGGACGGAGGCTGTCCTGGCTGCCTGCCGAACTAGACCCGGCGGCCCAGAATGAAATCAGGGCGGAGCTGGACGCGTGGAGGAGGGCGAATTTCCCCCGCGAGCCGACCGAGTCGAGATGGCGAATCTATGTCGGGCGGAGGGCTGAGGAGTGGGCCGCGCAATGAAGGTGGTCGTCCGCCCGCTCGAGACACCCGGCGAGTTCGAGCAGGCTGAGGAAGTCCAGATGTCTGCCTGGGGTATGGGCCCACTCGGGGCGGCCCCGAAGGAGGTCATGATAGCGGCCAACGACAACGGCGGCCTCGTCCTCGGGGCGTTCGAGGACAGGAAGATGGTCGGCTTCGCCCTGACGCTCGTCGGGTACAAAGGCGGGAGCGTGTACATGTACTCGCACATGACCGGTGTCGCCAAGGGGCACCAGTCGAAGGGTATCGGGTACCTGATCAAACAGAAGCAGCGCGAAATCTGTCTCCAGCGAGGTTTCACGTTCATAGCGTGGACCTTCGACCCTCTCATCGCCCGGAACGCCAGCTTCAACGTGAAGAAGCTGGGTGTTATCGCCCGGAACTACCTGGTCGACTACTACGGCCCTATGCAGGACTCGATAAACGCAGGGTGGCCGACGGACCGGTTCCTGTGCGAATGGTACATCCGGCCGGATGTCCTGAGGACCGTGAGGACGTACGGGCGCCATCAGCTCCGAGACGTGCACGCCGTGATAAAGAAGAGGGGTAACGAACCTGACGTCGTCTGTGAGGACTGGGACATCGACACGGGGGCAGAATGGGCGCTCGTCGATATTCCGCGGGACGTGGTCGGCCTGAAGGCCAGGCGCCCGGAGGACGGGATGCGCTGGAGGACCTCGACGCGGGAGATATTCGAGGCCTATTTCGCAGCGGGACACTCCGCCGTGGCGCTCTTGGAGCGGGCCAGCTCCCTCCAATACCTCCTCACGAGGGCGGACCTGCCTCCTAACGTATTCGCGGAACGCCGCTGAAATCGGCGAGAGACAGCGGGGAGGGGCAAACGCTTATCGACAGCGCCGCCCATCCGATGGCAGTTGCAGATCGACCTGACGGGGGAGGTTGCACTTGTCACCGGGTCGGGACGCGGGATAGGGAAGGCGATCGCGGTTGCGCTCGCGGGCTCCGGGGCCAGCATCGTCCTCAACGACATCAATCCTGACACGATCTCGAGCGTGAAGGACCAGCTCACCTCCCTGGGCACCAAGACGCTCGCCCTGCGGGGGGACGTCTCCAACAGGGCCGAGGTCGAGGAGATGTCTAAGGCGGCGACCGCGGAGTTCGGGCATGTCGACATACTCGTGAACAACGCCGGGGTCGTCGTGCGGAAGCCGATGGAGGAGTACACCGAGGACGACTGGGACAGGGTGATCGACACGAACCTCAAGGGGGTCTTCAACTTCTCCCAGGCCATCGGACGGACGATGATCCCGCGCCGTTCCGGTAGGATAATCAACATCGCTTCAATCATGGGCGAGGTCGCCCTCCCCCCTCGGGCCTCCTACGTCACGAGCAAGGGCGGCATCATCGCGTTCACCAAGAACCTCGCCGCCGAGTGGGCCAGGTACAACATCACAGTCAACTCCGTCTCGCCAGGGTGGACGAACACGGAGATGACCGGGAAGTACTTCGCCCAGGAGGAGGTCCGCAAGTTCCTCCTCGAGCGGGTCCCGCTCGGAAGGTTCGCCGAGCCCACGGACATAGCCGATCTCGTCCTCTTTCTGGCGTCCGAGCATTCGTCCTACATCACGGGCCAGAACATCTTCGTCGACGGCGGCTGGACGATCCAGTAACCGGAAAGATCCCGAACGGACAACTTATTAGCAAAACCACGGCATCGCTCGACGTGCCTCTCAGTTCAGGGCTAGAGGGTCAGAGGGTCCTCGTCACCGCTGCAAGCACCGGAATCGGATATGGCGCGGCGACCGCCTTCCTCAAGGAGGGGGCCCGGGTCGTGATAAACTCGTCAAACAAGGAGAAGCTGGACGGCGCTCTGGCGCGGCTGGGGCCGCTCGGGGAAGTCCACGGGGTGCAGGGGAACCTCGCGGCGAAGGCAGACCTCGAGAACATAGTGCGGTCGGCCAAATCGCTCCTGGGGGGAATCGACACCCTCGTCTACGTGACCGGCTCGCCCAAGCCCGGCCGGTTCCTCGAGATGACCTACGAGGACTGGAGGGGGGCGTCCGATCTCCTGGTAGTGAGCCCTGCCTACCTGGCCAAGCTCGTCGCAGACGAGATGATTAGCACGAAGACTGGGGGCAGGATGGTCTTTCTCTCGTCTTACGTGATAAAGGAGCCCACCCTCGCCATAGCGCTCTCGAGTGTCTGCAGGGCCGCGGTCTTGTCCCTGGTCCGGACGCTTGCGCGCGACCTCGGCCCGAAGAACATCCGGGTGAACGGGATAATGCCCGGCTTCATCAAGACCGGACGGATAGACCAGCTCGCCCAGGACCAGGCGCGAAGACGCGGGATAAAGCCGGAGGACTACATCCGCGAGATCGAGGGCGAGATCCCGCTCGGACGGATAGGGACTACCGAGGAGCTGGCGAGGGCGATCGTCTTCCTCGGGAGCGACATGTCATCCTACATCTCCGGAGCGACGCTCCCCGTCGACGGCGCCGTACTGCGGTCGATTTGACCGCGGGCGAGCCATCCCTCGGCTCGAGCGGACCCTCCACATCGTTAATATGCGATGCCTTCGGGAGGAGTTCGGTGTAGGTGAGTTGGGAAGTATTGCCTGGTCAGGCAAGGACGTTCTCAGCATCCTCGATTTTTCCCGTGAAGACCTAGAGACGCTGTTCGAGACGGCGGACGACTTCCTCAAGCGACCGGGGTCGGTCCCGAAGACACTGGCAGACCGGATAGTGGCTACCGCGTTCTTCGAACCGAGCACGAGGACGAGGTTGAGCTTCAGCACCGCGGCCCTGAAGCTGGGTGCAAAGGTGATAGACCTCTCTCCGGACGTCTCGTCCGTCCTGAAGGGGGAGAGCCTCTCGGACACCATCAGGATGCTCCAGTCCTACTCCGACCTCATAGTCATGCGCCATCCCTCTGAGGGCGCGGCGCTGCTCGCGTCCGAGGTCAGCGATGTCCCGATAGTGAACGGGGGAGACGGTTCGCAGCATCACCCTTCCCAGGCGATGCTCGACCTTTACACTATACGGAGGCTGAAGGGAAGGGTGGACGGGCTCCGCTACGCGGTCGTCGGTGACACCCGGTACGCCCGCACGGCGGCTTCCTTCCTCTACGGGCTTGCGAAGTACAAGCCTGCGTCGGTCTACCTCGTCTCCCCGGAGGGACTCAGGATGAGGGATGAGGTCAAGAACTCGATCCGAAAGTTGGGACTCCGAACCGAGGAGCTTGACACGCTCGAGCCGGTCCTGGGGAAGGTCGACGTCATCTACATGAACCGCATCCAGAAGGAGCGATTCCCGGATCCCAACGAGTACGAGAAGGTCAAGGGGAGCTACAGGATAACCAAGTCCCTGCTCTCGGGCGCTGGGGACGCGATCGTCCTCCATCCCCTCCCCAGGATAAACGAGCTGGCCTACGACGTCGACGACCTTCCCAACGCCGCGTACATGGAGCAGGCACGCCTGGGAGTGCCGGTGAGGATGGCCCTGCTTCATCTTGTGATGGGAGGGGGAGCACGATGAGCGAGAGGGAGAAGATGCTCGTCCAGAAGATCAGCGACGGGACCGTAATCGACCACGTCTCCGCAGGCCGGGCTCTGTCGGTCCTTCGGCTGCTGAGCGACCCCCAGGACAGGGGCGTCACGGTCGCCCTGGTCATGAACGTGGAGAGCTCGAAGATGGGCAGGAAGGACATCCTCAAGGTCGAGGGGGTGGAGCTCACCGACGAGCAGATCCAGAAGCTCGCACTGATTGCGCCCCTGGCGAGCGTGAACATAATCCGCTCCTACAAGGTCTCCAAGAAGAAGCGGGCGGTGCTCCCGAAGACGATCACGGGAGTCCTGAGGTGCACCGCGACGACCTGCGTCTCCGTCCGGGAGAAGGACTCCGTCCCGTCGGTCTTCTTCCTCGTGAGCACGTTGCCTCTCGTCTACAGGTGCAAGTACTGCGGCAGGGACCTGTCCGAGCGCGAGATCTCCGGCGAACTCGGGTAGCGGAATTGTTCGACCTCGCGATCCACGGGAGGGTCTACGCCGGCGAGCTCGCCGAGGCGTGGGTCTCGATCAAGGACGGGGTGATCGTCAAGGTCTCAAGCGAGCCTGCCGGTCGCGCCGCGGCGACGCTGGAGCTCGACGACGCGCAGATCCTGATACCTGCCGCCACTGACCTCCACGTCCATCTCAGGGACTGGACCCAAGCAGAGAAGGAGACCGTCGAGACCGGCACGAAGAGCGCCCTTGCTGGAGGCGTTACCACCGTCGCTGACATGCCCAACACGGTCCCCAAGCTGGAGACGGGGGAGCTCGTGGAAGCGCGCGTCCAGCTGCTGAAGGACCGCTCCTTCGTGGACTTTGCGATTCACGCGGCGCCCCCGGCCGAGTCTGCGGAGCTAAGGAAGATCAGGAGAGCGGGTGCATTCGCCCTGAAGCTCTACCCTCCAGACCTTCCCTCGTTCCGGGGACTTCTCAAGCGAGCCGGGAGCGAGGGGCTGAAGATGGCCGTGCACGCCGAAGACGAGAAGATGCTAGCTGCGGGTCGGTCTCCCGAGGCGGAGCTCGTTGCGGTGAGGAAGATCCTGGGAGAGGTCGGGCCGCGATCTCAGGTGAGGTTTGCCCACCTCTCGACCAGCGAAGCCGCGCACGCCGTCCTCGCCAAGAAGCAATCGCACGCCGGCCTCACCATCGAGGTCGCGCCCCACCACCTCTTCATGGATAGCCGTACTTCGATGGCCCGCATCGGGGAAGCCTCGAGGGTCAACCCGCAGCTGAGGTCCCAGGCGAACTCGAGGGCGATGCGCGGGCTGCTGAAGGAAGGGTGCTTCGACTTCTATGCAACCGACCACGCTCCCCACACGCTCAAGGACAAACTAACAAAGGGAGCACCGGGATTTCCGGGCCTGGAACTGGCTCTGCCGCTGTTTCTCACGAAGACGGAGGACGTCCCACTGCTCTGCAGGATGTTCTGCGAGGCTCCGGCGGCTTACCTCGGGACCAGGAAGGGCAAGATCTCGCCCGGATACTGCGCTGACCTGGTTGTCCTCTCTAGGCGGAGATGGAGGGTCGACCCGGAGAAGTTCGTCTCGAAGGCGAGGGTCACTCCCTTTGTGGGGGAAGAGTTGCGGTTCGCAGTCGACCAGGTGCTCATGCGCGGGAGCACCGTTTACCGCGAGGGAGGGTTCGTAAGGCACCCCGCGCTGCTCGCCCGCTGACCGTGACACCTTCATTAGCCCCGTGAAACCGCTCCAAGAGGGATGAAGACGAGGGTTTTCACGGCCGGTGTTCTAGTCCACACGGGAAGGGTCCTCGTGCTTAAACGGAAACCGGACGACGACACGTACCCTGGTCTCTGGGACTGTCTAGGCGGCCATTTCGAGAACGGGGAGTCGGCGGAGGCTTGTATGACTCGAGAAGCTCGGGAGGAGTCGGGCCTCAGGGTGGACCTAGAGCCTATCCCAAAATCATCCTC
>PLUF01000036.1:1739-3553 GCA_003164815.1 Candidatus Gagatemarchaeum stordalenia | reverse complement strand
GGGCCGGCCCGTTATGATACATTGCAAGCAACAGGTGCCTGCAGAGGAAGGGTTTCTTCTCGGGCGCCGATCTATCGAGTACGGCGTTGAAGCCGTCGCAGGTGCAGGAAAGGAGGCGGTTTTCAGTGTCGACGGTTGCGACCTCGCCTTCGATCTCGGTGTAGTTGCGCCTGCCCACGCGGCGCATGGTCATCCCCTTAGGGGGGTCATCGAACACCTTCTTCAGCTCCGTCCACACCTGTGCCCTGTGAGCCTTCGGGCTGACGGTATCCGGCGGCAGGAGCTCCTTGATCTGGTCTAGCTCGACGTGGTGCGTTGGAATCCAGGCACCGGACTTGCCGAACATCGTCTTTGCCGCCGTGACATCGAACCTGAGGCCGGGCCTGCCGAGGACGATGGAAGAGACGGCCTTGCCCGCCTTCGCCACCAAGCCCTTCGCGGTGCTGTGAATGGCCGTCGCCCCCAGAAACTTCGCGGTGCTCATGAGGGCCTCGATGACGCTCGGCTTTCTGGCGACTGCCTCCTCCTCCGCCGTGCCTTCGTCGCCCTTCGCCGTTTCCGCGTCGCTGGCGGGCTTGGTCGTCCCGTTAGCCTCACCTGAGGCTGACGGGGATTTGGCGGGTTCCTCTGCTCCCGGGTTGGCTTCCCTTACCGCGGCGGACGCTGGCTCGGTTTCCTCCGTCTCCATCTTCTTCTCTCCTCCGCCACCCTTCCCCCTGAGCCTGTAGACTCCCTTGTCCACCTTCTCGAACCGCTCCTCGTCGCGCTCGAGCATCGTGAGCACCGTCTGGTCGGGCGTCTTGCCCTTGGTGGTCCTCAGTTTGAGGATCTGTTTGGTCAGCTCTTTGTAGTGCATCCCCCCGGCGCCTGCCCGGAAGAGGAGCTCGTACGCTAGCGTCGAGAATGATTTCTCCGTCAGCCGCTTCACCTCCTTTGATGGCGAAAATTGCAGTTACTTCGCGGGGAAGCGGTTGAGGAACTTCTCTTTGATGTTGTAGACGTACTGGCCCAGTATGACCTTCACCTTCTCGTCGGACTTCATCTTCTCGACGACGGCGTCCGCCGGCTTCAGCTCCGGAAGACTCTCCCCCGTCGGGCCGGCGTGGAACGCCCACTCGCCGTTCCCGGTCTTGAACTTCTTCCAGTTCAGAGATTCGAGGGCCTTCTGTTCTGCTGACGGCGTGCGTGTTGTTGGCGGTGATGTGGCGGGCGGTGGCCCTTGACGTGGCGTTGTGGGCGGCTGCTGCTGCATTAACGGGCCTGCCTTCGGCTTCCCGAGCACGTACACTATCGTGGTACTGCTGTCGGTGTTCGTCTTCTCGATGACCTTGATCAGCACGTAGCCCGATTTCAGGGAGCCGTTGGCTTCGTCGACCGAGGCCGCTTCCTTGAACTCGACTATCCCCTCGTAGGGGCTTGTAGTTGGCATCATTCATGCATCACCTTTTCGCTTATAACGATCGGTCGTCTGGCGTCCATTTCTCAAACGACGTCAGCGCAACCATCCACCAATGACCTCTCAAGCAACGCACGGGCTTCCTCGTCGGGCATCACGGGAAGTTCTTGGGTGACGAAGGGCGCGCTGTCCGCTATTATGGCGGCCAGCGTCTCCGACTCGTCGCCGGATAGGTCGATTGCGTCGTGAGGGTTGTCGCGGCGCCTCAGCTGCCTGAGCCTCCTGTCGAAGAAGTACGGCCTGCCGAGCATCACAATCTGTGGAAGTTCGACCATTGCTTGGCCGCCTCCTATCGTGGAATTCGCGGGGGGAGATGGATGGCGGCCAGCTCCTCCTCTATTATCTTCGGCGTCCGTCA
>PLUF01000036.1:0-1677 GCA_003164815.1 Candidatus Gagatemarchaeum stordalenia | reverse complement strand
TTGGAACGAGGTTCCAGCGCCCCTTTCCGGTCCTCACGCACAGTTCCTGAACCTTCGCCCTGACCCTGGTCTTCCAGAGCGGGCTCTCCGACACGGCCGGTTCGATTGCGAGCACTTCGGCGTACAGGTCCTTCAATTCCGCCTCGCCTCCGAGGTTATTGAGGGCCATCAGGACGAGCCGCTTCCACAGCATCCGCTTCCTTTCGCGTCTTTCATGCCTTGCCGGTTGGAACTCCGGAAAGGTCGGGAGCAGCTTCAGGAAGGGCGCAGTGGCCGCGCACCCCAGGAAACCGTTTTCCTTGACGCACATCTCGCAGGGGGTGTTGCATCTGATTCCGACCCGCGTGCCGAGCGCGTCCAGGGGGGTCTCCGTCCCGTAGGTCTTCGGCCCTCCTGGCTTCCTCCACGGCGTCTCCATGAACCGCCACCAGCACCCGAGTTCTTCGATCAGGCGGGAGAACGCGGCCACGTTCTCGCCGCTGGTGATGACGCGGACGATGGTCTTGTCCGAGGCCGAAAGGAGCCGCTTCAGCTTCTCGACGTCCGGGCTGAGCTCCCCGTCCACATACCAGGCGCTCACCTGCAGGTTGACCAGGAGAGGGTCCGCGAGAACGCGCCCGTAGAACTCCTCCGGCCAGATGCCCCTTGTCACGAGGAAGTACCTCCGCTCCGGGAATAGTTTCTTGAACCTCTCCCAGTCCTCGGGCGTCCACTCCCTCCACACGCCGGCCCTCAGCAGCCCCTTCCCGTTGGCTCTGGCCGCCCCCGGCACGACCTTGGCTTTCCGGATACGGTGGACGGCCTCACTGTAGCACCCAATGCAGGTGCCTTTGCCGAACAGGAGGCAGGGAAGGCTCCCCTCTATCTCGGGGACCTCGCCTATCCTCTGCCCCCGCATCTTGGTGTTCAATCAGCTCGACCTCCGGGTGTTCTTCTTCATTCTACCTGCTCCGTCCTGCACTCGCTCGGCACCTTGTCGTCCCTCGGCCGGAGGATGAAGGGGTCGCGGAGCCTCTTACCTTCGGTCGTCTCCTGATACTGGATCTCGACCACGGTCCCCTCCTTGATCAGGGCCGGATCGACGCCATCGACGTAGTTTCCCACCTTCCCCCACTCCTCCATCTGGCCGTGCCCATCGTAGAGCCCGATGAACCACGAGTGGGAAACCCCCGTCAGCCTGTAGGTGTCGTTGTCTGGGTCGGGGCGGAGGATGACGAAGTCGCCCGTGTCGTTCTTCTTGAGCTTGAGCCAGGCGCCCGCCTCCCCGTAGCGGGAGAGCGGGTTCTTGGCCATCGCGCCCTCGAAACCCTGCTCGATGAAGTCCCTCTTGAGTTCGAGGACGCGCTCGCTGGTGGTCGCTACGATGGGGACGACCTTGCGGAAGTTCGGCCCGTCGTCGAAGAGCCCGAAGAGGACGTCCTTCCTCTCGCTGAGGCGCATCTGCGTCAGGTCAAGCCCGTCTTCCTCCAGCGCGTCGAACGCGGCGACCCTGTCCGGGCGGCCCTTCGGGTAGGCTTCGCAGTCCAGGATCAGTGTCCTGGCCCTGAACGCCGGGAGGATGGAGAACAGCTCGGGCCTGTTGTTCCGGGTGTAGAGGCCGTTGTGCTTGGTCGCGTAGACCGCCTTCCCCCCGCTCACGAAGAGGACCGTCCTTCTTCCGTCGAACTTGGGTTCGAG
>PLUF01000087.1 GCA_003164815.1 Candidatus Gagatemarchaeum stordalenia | reverse complement strand
ATTGACTGATTCTTCTCAGTCTAGTTGGCTCGAGGAAGAGATCCGAGTCGCCTACAATCCGGAGCAGCCGGATGGTAGCGATGGCAGGGAAGAGCCGAAATCTCACGCGGCTGCCGTGTTCTGTCAGTTCTGTAACACCCGCATTGACGAGAAAGGCTGGTGCGGCTGCGATACGATCGGCGGAGACTAGCTCCGACTGGCCAAAGTCGCCGTTCTCTCCGATACCGAACCGCTACGAATGGCAGGCATGCTGGCCCATAGGCATGCTACTCACATCCTGACCCATGTGGTGACTTGTGGACCTGAGGTTCCAAAGCTGAGAAGAGGTTCCCTAGGAGGTCGATGCACGCCAGTCCACCAGTCAAGGGATTGGCCCTGAGGAGGCGTGCTTCAGTGGAATCAACCCCTATCGCTATCTGCCAAGAACCGTATCACACTTCGATAACAATGCAAACCTCCCCAGACGATCTGAAGAAGATACTTGGACCGAACGAGCGAGTGGCTCTCTACTTGCCACAGAAAATCTACCATCCCAGAATCAACGTAGACTCTGTGGTGCTGACAAATGAGCGCATCATCCTTAGACACACGCACGCGCTGGGGTTGAAGAAGGATTACACCGACTTCAACTACGGGGATATCTCCAACGTGGTGCTAGAGAAGGGGATTACGCGCTCGACCATCAAGAGCACGCTCCGGCTCGGAGGAGAGCCTCTCGCCTTGGGCGACCTGCCCAACGCGGACGCGGAGAAGGCCTACGGGATAATCAGGGGAAACATAGCCAGCTCCCAGGGGGCTCGTCTGAGTCCTTCACCCGCGGTCGCTCCCAGAGTCACTTCCACCACCACAACGACGACTACCACCTCCTGACCAACCGAACGTCCTGCTGGTTCCTCTGGCCGACGCAGTGAAGCTCGCCTCGGCGGTCGTGAGCGAGCGCTCCTCTGCGGGGGATCCGAGGAGCCTCCAAAGCGGAATTCCATACTGCAAAGTTGTCTAGTAGGGCAAATCTTCTGTAGTGCACTCAATGAAAGAGATCTTCTGAGATAAGGCCGCCAGGACAAGTATCGCTCTTCAAACCCCTGCTCTGACCCAGGTCATCCGGACTGCTAACTGTTCTCTTGATCGAGCATCCCTCCCGATTGTTACGCCGCGGCGAAATGCTGATGTCGGACCGCCGTCGTTTATAGGGGTTAACGAGGAGGGATTTGTACAGAGATACCTTCCTCGGGCGAACAAGGTTACACTAGATGAGGCCCAACCTAGGCCCTAATCGTCCATCGCGTTCCCTGCTCGGAGCAGGGCCGCCGCGAAGGTTGTCCTACCTACCAAACCACCAAGCGAGGACCACGAGCACCAGTATCACGATGACGACTGTGCCGAGCACTCCGTACCCAGCCCTCTTCTTTCCTATTCTGAATGTCATACCATACAGTGCTCTTAATCAGTGATATGGATTCGGGTAGCTTCAATCATAACTTTGTTACTTGGCCGAGGTAGGCAATCATGAGACGATCGATGGATCCGCATATGGGGCTCTTACCTCAACGGAATCCATCGAACATCCAAAGTTGTGATCAATCTTGGTTCTTCCCCAACGGAAGCAGGCCTCAGCTCTTGGGCGCTGGAAATCCATGAGATACGATATGAAACAGTCTTGAGACGCATGTCGGTAAAAAGGTGAAGTCGCGCCTCTGCGGCGCGGGGAATGGACGGGGACGACCTGCTCGTCCTCAATGAATCATCCGTGCAACAGGTGGTTCTACCTAACGGATGAACCAGCCGAGTAGCACGAGTACGACGATCACGATGATGATCGTGGCGAGCAGTCCCTCTCCGGCCCTCTTCTTTCCAATTCTGAATGACATGCCTCTATACTCTCTTGACCGGGTAAGTGCATTCAGGTAGCATCAAGCATAACATAGCTACGGAGCCGGCGGCCATCGCCGAGAGGATCAGTCTGACCCTGGTCGTTCTCGAGACTCAGGTCAAACAGCCGATGGCCAAGACCGCTGACCGGGTCGCCGATCCTCCCTTCTTCGGACGAAAGAGCTTCGCGAAGAAACTTCTATACGATACCCGCATTTCATTATTAACACCAAACCGCTTTCTGTGTTCATGAGTGAGAATGAGATAAAGGGAAAGGGCAGACAGATTAAGGGAATCGTCCGTGAGGAAGTCGGCAAGCTCCGGAACAACAAGACAGAACAGGTCAAGGGTAAGGTTGAGCAGGCCCAAGGAAAGGCCAGAGAGAACCTAGGAAAGGCGCAGAGAAGGGCGAACAAGAACTAGGCCTCGACGCTGACTTCCGACAAGTCAGCGAAAAGCGAAAGTAGAAATGAGGGAGGTTTGCAGATGATTTTTCATCTAGTATGACACTGCTATCTCCCGAACCTCTTCAGCGCGAGTATTTTGACTGGTCCGAGGAGGAGTTTGCACAGAAGTTCGTCGAGAAGATCTCAGGAGGGAGGCTCAAACAGAGTGATACATACGTAGACCTGAAGATAAAGAAGACCTCCTCCTTGCAGAAGGTAAAGACGACGTACCAGGACCTGACCAACCTCCCGAATCTCGTCAAGATGCTCCCGGCCCTTGCCAAGGACCCGACGCCCGCAGACTATCTGAGGTCGCTGAACAACTTCCTGAGGGACAACAGGGCCGGCGACCTCATGCACTGGTACGGGAAGATGAGGGAAGGGACGAAGACGCCGCTCTTCGGATCGGCTGACATAGTCAACGTATGCAATCTCAAGTGCGTCCACTGCTACTGGTGGACCAACAGAGAGGCGACGGCCGGGGAGCTTACCCCGGAGCAGTGGAGGACGGTCATCCAGAACTCCTTCAAGAAGATGAAGATAGCCAACGTGACGGTCGTGGGCGGCGAGCCCATGCTGCGAAAGGACGTCATCAAGGTCTTCTCGGACGAGCTGAAGAACCGGATCAGCGTGGTCACGAACGGCATGTTCCCGATGATGGACATCAACGGATTCTATTTCGTGTCCATCGACGGTACCGAAGAGACCCACAATCGCATCCGCGGCCCGAACACCTACGCGAGGATAAAGAAGAACGTGCAAGAATTCGTGGGATCCGGCGGCAGCGTCGCCATCAACATGACCCTGAACACGCTGAACTACAAGACGATAGTCGACGTCCTTCACGAGTGGGACGATATCGCGGGGAGGATCAGCATCCAGTTCCACACGCCCTTCATCGATAACGACCCGCTCTGGCTGCCATTCGGCGACGAGAGGAACAAGACCATCGACAGCATCATGGAGTTCAGCCGCACCGAGAACAAGCACTTCGTGATAAACTCCAAGGAACAGTTCGAGCTCATGCGCGGCAACTGGGGGTACAAGTGCCCCAACTGGATGATCCTGCCGCTGGACTACAAGGGCAACATCAAGACGCCGTGCTGCATGGGCAGCGCGAGCGAGAACGCGCTGCAACCCCACTGCGACAAGTGCGGGCTCGCCCCGTACTCCGGCCTGCTCGCCAGCATGTTCCCCATAGAGAAAGCAATGACCAATTGAGCCTGGATTGGGCCACGGAATTCCCATCGGCCGGCTCCAGCCCCTCCTTGCGGCCTCACTCCACGCAGCCGTAACTCTAGGTGCCACACAAACGTCGGAGTTTACGGATTACTTCGACCCGAGCTTTCGACGCGGCTGAGGCCACGAGCAGGTTGCCGTCTCCCATGCCACGGGGTGTAGGCTCGCTACAGAACTCTCGGTGATAACCCAGTTAAGTCCTGACCTGGAAATGTACTAGATCAAGATGGAACATTTGCCGCCAGAGGGGATAAGATGTGATAGGTGCTCTACGGGCTTCAAGGACGTCGAGGAGTTAGCGAGGCACAACCAGACCCACGAGACAGGCACAGTTGAGGATGTTTTGGTTCGACCAGATGGTCTGCACGCAGGGAATGGGACGCCCCGACAGGGCCTGAAGGACATCATGGGGCCAGTGCCTTCGATCAGGCTAGATGGGTCTGAGGAGGACGCTCGATCTGAGAGGGACTTGATTGAGGCACAGAGGAATGACCTCTCGAACGCCGAGGCTAATCGGGCGGTCGCAGACGACTATCGGGAAGGTTCCGAGTTCGAAGTGAATCCAGACCAGACCCCAAAGGGAGAGAAGACGATTCGCCCCATAGATTCGGTCTGAACGAGCCAGCGACAAAGTGATCCAGTTGAGCAGCAAAAACCAAACTGAAGCAGAGGAGGAGTCCCATGCGACCGAACAGGAGCGGAAGGTAGCGGCAGAACCCGGCATCGAGTCGAAAAGCCAAGTGGAATCAGAAGAGATGGAGTCTGAGACCGAAGAGGAATCGGAAGAACACGAGTCCGAAGAGATCGAAGACAGGGAAGACGGAATGCTCAGCGACAAGAACTGATGAGGGATGAGTACAGCGGCCAAGCGGTCGGCGTGAGAATTACGGAAGACGAACGGGCATGAACTTCCCCAC
The DNA here is from genome assembly GCA_003164815.1 of Candidatus Gagatemarchaeum stordalenia. Taxonomy (GTDB): domain Archaea; phylum Thermoproteota; class Nitrososphaeria; order Nitrososphaerales; family Gagatemarchaeaceae; genus Gagatemarchaeum; species Gagatemarchaeum stordalenia. The sequence goes on along the minus strand of PLUF01000087.1, from coordinate 2,010 downwards.
TCACGTCATGTTTGGGTTGGCCGTCGGGGCGCTCTTCTTCGGCAAACCAGAGATCATACTGCTGGTCGGGATCGGATCGGCGATTCCCGACCTGGACAGGGAGTATGGCTTCATGAGCAAGGAGTCCTTCCGCAACCGACAGCCGCACCGCGCGCTGTGCCACAACCTCCTATTTCTCGGACTGGTCTACCTGGTGAACCCCTTCGTAGCCCTCGGAGCCTTCCTCCACACGTTCCTCGACGCGCTCACTACCGCCAGGGACCGGGGCGTCGAGTGGCTCTACCCATTCACCCGGCTCGTCAAGCGGGCCGTGTACGACAACGACGGCAAGAGGCTGCCCCTTGACCCCAAGCAGAAGATCTATCTGCTCCAGAACGAGCTGCCTGTGCTGACCGAGAAGACCACCAAGGACATTAAGCCGGAGGAGCAGGCGCTCCCTTGGCGCAGGACTTACGGACCAGCGCTCTCCGGACGGCTGTTCGACCAAGGACTATTCATTGGATCGCTCACCCTCCTCCTATTGCTCCTCGCCTTCTCGGCTCTCGGCTTCCACCAGTTCATCGACCTGACCATCCGCCCGCTCAGTGTTTCGTTCTACCTGCCTTTCGTCCTAGGCGCGGTGGGCATTGTCATGAACTTCCTCGTCGGCGAGGTCGACAGGAAGAAGCTGAGGAAGAGCTTCAAGCCTGACAGGGAGTACAAGGCCCTGTTCTTCCTCTCTGTCGGGATCATCATCTTGTCGGTGATTCTTGGGGGCGCAATGAACACACAGGCCGTGATTTCGACGGCAGGGGAGATGCCTTACATCGCGATAGGCGCCGCGGCGGTGGCTTTGGTCGCGATCGTGTTCGTGAAGATAAAGTCGTCCGCGCCTCTTCCAACGGACGACAAGACAGAGCCGGTCATCGTCTGAGGATTCATTACGAGTACAATTGGTGAGATGCTCCGGCTTACCAGACCGCTCGTGACGACCCTCGTCGTCGTCCCGCTGCCGAGTCGGCTGCTTTCGGGAAGGTAACGAATATTAGCTGACGGCTCGGTCCGAAAGACCGATGTCTCCCTGGAGCGTGGCCTCACCCAAAGACGACCGCGAGTACTTCGAGAGGATGACGATGCGCATGTTCTCCGCAGGGTTGAACTGGAAGGTGGTGGAGAACAAGAGGCTTGGCTTCGAGAATGCCTTTGCGGGCTTCTACCCGACCAAGGTGGCGAAGTTCTCAAACAGCGACGTGAAGAGACTGATGGGCGATTCTGGGATCGTCCGCAACGAGAAGAAGATCCTGGCTACCATCTTCAACGCGGCCCAGTTCCTCGAGGTGACCAAGGAGTATGGGTCCTTCAAGCAATACCTGGACCACTTCGGAAAGGGTCAGGAGAAGGTGCAGACGGACCTACAGGAGCGGTTTCATCACATGGGCCCGTCCACGGCCCGGATGTTCCTCTGGGCGGTGGGCTATCCCCTGACTCCGAACAAAGAGGAGAAGGAGTGGATGGCCAGCAGAGACATGCCTGACTGATGCCGTCTCAGACAGTCTTCTTGATTATGAGGTAACCGTCGGCTCCTATCAGCGCCTTCGCCGCCATGGTCAGGCGATGGCCGCGGATCTTTGCCCCCCAGTTCGACCGGATGGCGGAGAGCACGTCGTCGCCGGAGCCCTGGAGCCTCACGCCTAGGACGTCGGCCCTCAGGATGATCATGGAGACCGCTTCGAAGATTGACGTGCCGCTGGGTATCAGCACCTCTCCCGAGGCGTCGGGCATCTTAAGAGCCTCCAGGGTTGCCTTCGCCGCGTTTATCTTCAGGCGAGCCCGGTGCTCTATCTCGTTCACGTTCTCCCTTGAGGTCTTCAATTTCTTGGCCACCTGGGCCTGGGTGAGCCCCTGGGCCCTGTAGTGGATGACCTCCCACTGGCGCGATGTCAGGCTAGTGCTGTGTAAGGCCTCCTTCTTGACCAAGCCGAGTTCGAGGGGATGCGCGTCGATATGAGTGTTTTGGCCCGACCTGGACTG
>PLUF01000026.1:6070-7557 GCA_003164815.1 Candidatus Gagatemarchaeum stordalenia | reverse complement strand
CCCCAACGCCACCGCGTACTACGTGGCGCCCGCTCTCGAAAACCTGGCGCTCCCCCTCAACTCGACCTTGTCGGGAGCGCCCGCGTGGTACGCGAACTGGTACGGGAACACCACCAAAGGCCCCGTGATCGACGCGAACATCCCCGTTTCGGTCGAGCCGGGAGACTTGACGAACCTGTACTTACTCGTATACGGCCAGAACACCACGGTCGATGTGAACACCGCGGGTGGCGGGATCGGCCTCCTGCCGGGGTCCCAACTCGGTGAGGGGTACCAGCTCGCGCTCGCGATAAACCCAGCGAGCGGCGGGGTGACGCAGATCTGGGTCGTGGACAGCGAAGGGGTTGTGCTGACGAACGCGTCTCTCCCGACGGTCGGGGGGGCGTCCTTCTCGCCGCCCGCCTTCTTCGGGGTCTACGTCATGACCATCCCCGTCGTGGACAACGGGACGATTACCATAACCCTGCTGAACGCCTGGGGGGCGAGGACGACCATAGAGGGGATCCCGGTCACGGCCCACGCCATACCCCCGCCGCCAGGCCTCTGGGACTTCTTCTACCTGGTCACCGTCATCCTCCTGGGGATAGGCGCCCTGGCGTCGCTGCTGAAGTGGAGGGAAGCGCGAAAGGAGGGCGGTTATGAAAAAAACAGCCAGATGGCTCGCTCGCTTGGGTCGATACTGAAGGGCTACCCAATCTCGCGTTTCGGGTGGCGTCTAACGCGCGGGCAGTCATTCACCGCGCGGTTGCCGCGGGAGGTGGACCAGCCTACGGGACTAGCTCGAGCTTGCCGTTCCGGCCGGTGTTCAACCGCAGCTCTCCCTTGAATGTGTTGATGTAGCCGTTGCTGACCTTGACTCTGGCCCCCTTCGTGAAGGCTTCAATCTGGGCATCCCACAGCGAGAGCGTGATCGAGCCGCTTTCGTCGCGCAGCGTCGCGTCCGCGACCTTGGCCTGTCCTCCGGTCCTGAGGGTGACTTCACGGGGAGACGACACTTCGACTATCTCTCCCTCAGCTTCGACGGTCTGCATTCCATCGCGGAGATCTTTGATGTTCATCGGTGATTAATCGCACGCTACCCAACCGACCGGGGTATTTAACGGAAGCAAGCAGGAAGTCCCACGGGCTTTCATCCGTGGGTAGTTTGCTCGTTCGCTTCTTTTAAGGGCGCCGTGCGTCTTCGTCTGATTTAGTTGGCAGAGGCCCAGCAGGACAGCGCCGTCTGGTGGCGCATCAACTCCCGGCTCGAGAGCAGCAGCATCTACATGTTCGGGTTCCACCTTTCCCCGAGGATGCTGCTGCTGACGCTCCTCTCGCTCCTGGTCGGGGTCGTGGTCTCCGCGCCCGTCCCCGTCCTGGCTTACAAGGCCGTGATAATCGGCATCTTTACGCTGGCAGGATTCATGGTATCCTCCAAGCGGGCGAAGATGACCCCGCTGGAGTTCATCATCCTGTACAGGCTCACCCGCTACGGGGCCGGGACGAAG
>PLUF01000026.1:3924-6058 GCA_003164815.1 Candidatus Gagatemarchaeum stordalenia | reverse complement strand
CCGCTGGCCGAGTATCAGGTGACGCAGTCGTCGTCCCAATACTGGTTCGTCTACAAGCCGGAGGCCAAGGACATCGGGACGCACGACCTCGTCATCAGGGCCGAGGGGACGGACAAGCCGGTCTTCCAGAGGACCGTCGCGGTCTTCCCGCGGGGCAAGGAGATGCTTCTCGAGCAGGTGAAGAGGTGAGTGACGACGACCAAGTACAACTACGAGCTCAGGTCGATCAACTACTGGACCCTTTCCCCGGAGGAGCAGCTGCGCGTCAGGAGGGGTTTCACGGGCTTCCTCCATTCGCTCACCGAGCCGGTGACCTTCAGGGTGCTCAGCGATGTGAGGGAGGTCAACGTGGGCGGGGACGTCTGGGACAACCCCTACAAGAGGTTCTTCATCCTGAGCGACACGCCCCTTGAGCCGGCGATATCCTACATCGGGGCGAATTACGTCAGGGTCCCCTCCGTCCCCTCCGTGGACATCAAGACCGTCCTACCCCTGATGATGGTGGACTCCGAATCGAACTTCGTGCAGGTCTTCAACGTGACCAACCTCAGCGGGAGCCTCGGCATCGGCTTCCTCACGAGGTTGTACGACGTCGCCCACGAGGTGAGGGTCGACCTGGAGCCCGTGGAACAGTACGAAGCCGGGAGGATCGCGAGAGGGCACTACATCTCGGTGGGGACCAGCCGCTGGGTCAGGGCCAACGAAGGCAGGGCGCCCCTCGAGCAGGAGGAGCTCGAGTACGGCAGGTCGAAGCTCGCGTCGGAGCTGATTGCGGCCGGGGTGGAACGACTGTTCAAGCTGAGGTTCAGCGTCATCCTGAGGGCGAAGACGTTCGAGGAGCTCCGCGAGAAGAGGAAGAGGATGAACCAGGTGCTGGCGGGCATCCTGATGTGCCAGGTCGACCACCCGAAGTACCTGCAGAGGCCGCTCTACACCGGGGAGGGTCCGGCGTGGGCCACCGGCCGGTGGTTCTACCTGACCGGCTCCACCGCGATGTCGTTCTTCCCGTTCGCCGGGCTCGACATCGTCGACCCGATGGGGGTGGTCGTGGGCCAGAACGGCCAGACCGGGGCGTACATCGTCTACGACTTCTACGACAAGGAGAACTACAACGTCAGCATACTCGGCTCGACCGGTTCGGGGAAGTCCACCCAGATAAAATCGATGATGTCGCGCCTCCTGTTCAAGAACCCGGACACGATGCTGTACGTCTTCGATGCCATAGCCAAGCCCGAGTTCTCCGTCGGCCCGGACGGGACCTACGAGAACTCCTTCGCCGGGCTGACGAAGTGCGTCGTCCACCACTACAGGCGCGACGAGGGCGCGGGCCTCGACCCGTACCGCATCTTCCCCGAGAAGAGGATGGCGACGGACTTCGTCGCGTCCCTCGCGAAGGTCGACGACGACCCCGAGCTGTACGCGAACCTAGCCGTCCTCGAGAGGGAGGTCGGCAGCGTCGACGAGCTGCTGCAGAGGCTCGAAAAGGACGTGAACCGCGAAGAGCTGCCGCAGAAGGCGCGGGACAGGCTCCTCGCGCTCCTGACGAGGCTGAAGGCGAACCTCGACCCGTACCTCTTCCTCTTCGCGGGCGAGATGAAGATCTACGAGAGGATGGTCTTCGTCCTCTACGACATCCCGGACGAAAGGGCGCGCGATGCAGCGGCCTTCCTGACCCTGTCGGCGGTCTGGGAGATGATCAGGAAGATGCCGGCCGAGAGGAAGAAGGCCCTGGTCCTGGACGAGGCGTGGGCGTTCATGCAGAAGGACCCCTCCACGGGGAGAATGTACTTCCCCCTCGCGGCAAAGTACATACCCCACATCGCCAGGACGGGGAGGCGCCACAACCTCCTCTTCGTCGTGGCCACCCAGCTCGTGTCGGACTTCTTCGGCGTGGGCGACAGGGAAGGCCCGGGGAGGGAGGTGGTGGAGCTCTGCGCGACGAAGTTCCTGCTCAGGCAGGATGACAAGTCGGCCGCCGACACGGTCAGGGACAAGTTCACGCTGAGCGACGACGAAAGGGACGCCACGCTGAACGCGCGCCCGGGCGACGGCATACTCGTGACGAAGGAGGGCAGGATACCGTTCCGCAACAGGCTGGGGACCGTGGAGGAGAAGCTGTTCTCGACCGCCCCGA
>PLUF01000026.1:1015-3903 GCA_003164815.1 Candidatus Gagatemarchaeum stordalenia | reverse complement strand
CGGCCGCGAAAGGGTACGTGAAAGCAGCCAGGGTGTTCGCTCTGGTCCTGATCGTGTCCTCCCCACTCATCATGACCGCGTTTGCCCAGCCGGCAGGCTCACCGTCCCTCTACCTCACAACCTCAAACGTCAATGTCACCGCATCGACCGGCATCCTGAGCTGCACCCTTGGGGCCGTCATCACCGTGGAGGGGACCGTCATAATGACCGGAAACTACGTGGGCCCGGTGTACCTCCAGGGGAACATTGACGTCTCGGCTACGTACACTCTTTTCGACGCGTACACCGGGACGCCGCAAACGGTGTCCTGGAGCTGGACCAGCGGCTTCAGCGTGAATGGGACAGCTCTCGATTCCTCGGGCTTTTTCTCCAGGACCAGCACCGGTACAAACGAGATCACGTTCTCCAGCTCACAATGCCAGGACGTCACCGACCTGCCGGTGGTTGAGACCTGGAAGATCCTGGGATACAGCGGCACTATCGACGCGTACGACAACATAGCGCTCGGGACGTCCAACCTCATACCGGGGTATGGCGCCCAACTCCTGGGTGGGACGTCTGCGAACAACCCGACATACGTCCTCGCGATCCAGCTGCCCCTGATCAACGACCCGATGCTCGGGGCCACGGTCAACGCCACGGATGCGACCGGCAACCCCAACCCGGTGATCCCCGTCGGCGGGATCTACAATTTCGTCATGGTGATATCGCTGATCATCATCGGCATCGGGGTGGCCCTGCTGCTGTTCACCGGTTTGGGCGGGGGCGGCGGGCGCGACAAGGAGAAGGGAGGCGGCATGGCGTCGGTCCTGATGCAGGTCGCCACCGCGGTGATCATCATCGTCGTCTTCCCGCTCGTGTATGACGAGGTCGCCCAGGTGATCAACTACATGTCCCAGACGATCATAGCCTACCCCAATCCTACTTCGTACTTCGGCGTCGCAATACAGAACCTGTGGAACACGGCCACCGCGGGCACCGGTGTGACTTGGGCGACGGTCATCACCGCGGGGATTCCCACGATGGCGATCTGGATAATGGAGCTGATCGCCTGGCTGATGACATACTTCCTCGGCATAGTCAGGATCCTCCTGATCGCCGTGATGATCGTGGGGTTCCCGCTCTCCGTCGCCCTGAAGCTGATCCCGTTCACGAGCAAGCTGAGCCGGATGATCGAGGACACGCTCTTCGGGCTGATGCTCGCCGCGATAATGTCGGCCGTGATCGCCGGGGTCGCGAACCAGGTCATCAACAACTTCTCCGGGAGCTTCTTCGAGACGGCCCTCGGCAGCACCAACGTCGCCTGGGTGGCCATAGCGGCGATCTTCGGAATAATCCTGATGCCGACGGTCTTCGCCCCCCTCACCGCTACGATGATGCAGACCGTTTCGCAGACCGCGATGATGGCCGGAGGCGTGGCTGCCTCTGTCGGAGCCGGAGTTGGCGCGCCCGCGGCGGGCGGCGCCGTCGCCGGCGGGCAGGCGGCATCCGCGGCCATGAGCAAGGCCGCGGCCTCGGGCGCGGGGCTTGGAGGCCAGCTCAGCAAGGGCTTGAGCGAGTTCGCGGGCACGTTCAAGAGTCACGCGCTTCAGCCCATGCTCCAGAATGCGGCGATAGTGGGGACCACGGGCGTGGTCGCGGCGGTGGGAGGCTCTCAGGCTTCGAGGGCCGTAAGGTCGATGATGCCGCAGACGAAGGGACCGGGAGACGTGATGGGGTCGGCCGCGGCCGCGCAGGATGCGAAGGGCGGCGTCTCTGCGGCGGAGGGCCTGGAAGAAAGCGTGCCCGCAGCGATAGCGGGCGTGAGCGTGCCCCTCGCAGCGCAAATGGACGGGCAGGCGAAGAGGACCATGGGGAGATTGGTCCAGTCGCCCGCCGGCGTCACGCAGGTAGCCGCGGCTCTCGGGGTGACGGGGGTTTCGGCGGAGTCACTGAAGAACGCCGACTTCGGGGGGAAGCTGACGGCAAAGCTGGATGCCCAGCCCGCGGGAGCGTACGCCAAACTCCTCTCGAAGGTCCAGCCCGCGTTCGGTGAAGAGATGGGCAGGCTCAACGACGGCATCGGTCACATCAAAAAGACGTTCGCGACGACGTTTGAGGGGATGCCAGCGGCGGGCCCCATGACCAGGGATGAAGCAAGCCGCGCGTTGAACAAGTTCGACGCGGACCCGTCCAAGTACGTGCACGAGATAGGGCAGCGGCTCGATGCGAAGACGCAAGCAACGCTGCTAGACAACAAGGACATCGTGAAGACCCAGATGGCGGAGATGCTGCACTTCCACCAGGCCGAGGGGCTCACGGGAGAAGATTACGGCAGGTTCGTACAGACGCTACATAGCTTCGATCAGCCGTGGGTTGGGCAGGACTAACAAGGGTGGAGGGAGCAAGTCAGGAGTCGTCGGGCAGGGGTATTTCGCAGTCTATCAGGTAATCCCTGCTTTTCTTGGCGGCTCTGATCGCATTTTCCTTGTCGGGAGGATAGATGAACTCGAACTCACTGCCCTTCTTGTCGCCTTCGTATATCAAGATCTTGCGCAGGATGGCTTGTGATTGGCTGGCGACAGCGTCCGCACCGAATATAGCATTGGCGTACTCGTCAAACGCTTTGTCGTAGAGGTGTTCCTCGGGCTTCTTCCAGCTGCGTATCAGCTCCCTGGCCTTCGTTATCCTTCCCTCGTACTCTTCGCCGCTCACCCTCCTCTTGCCGGGGACCACGACATCGGGCCTTATGTCCAGAATGGGCGCTGCCAGCCCGTAAGCATGACCATACCAGCCTTGGCGCTGCCGATGAAGGTTCTCCATCGGCTCGAACCCCAGCTTGAACGACCTCGTCTCTCCGCCGGCCGAATACCCGACGGCGAGCGTGTTCCCGTCCACGATGTCCAGAA
>PLUF01000026.1:0-1002 GCA_003164815.1 Candidatus Gagatemarchaeum stordalenia | reverse complement strand
GAGCTCTGGCATCGGCGATGGTCCAATCGAATACGCTTCTTCTTTGGGACCCTTCTTCTTTCTGCATTCCAAGATGTTAAGTGCTTTCCGCATATTTAAGGGTGGAAAAGGATTGTTCTGGGGTTCTGTCCAATCATGGGGAGATTTTCTCCTTGTCCAACGTCGGGAGATGGTTATAGAATGCTTCGGAGGGGCATAGGGCAATGGGCTTAGGACTGAAACACGCGGTAGCAATCGCCCTAGTTGTCGGCGGTTTGATTCTGTTTGGGTTAGGATACGCAGTCAACGTCGGAAGTGTCACATTGGCGAAGTATCTTCCCTCGCTGTATTCCTCGAACAACGTCAACGCCACGTTCAACGGCTTCGTTCTCCCTGCGTATATCTGGGGAGCAATCTTCATCATCGCCGCATTCCTGCTTGAATGGTTCACGAGAGACAATTCAAATTACCCCTATTAGCCAAAGCCCGACTGTCCTGCCGAGAAGAACCGATGCGCCGCCTATGACCATGCCAACCATGAAGTATAGGACTTCCTTGTCGGTCATTCTGTCTTATCCGCTCCCTTTGTCGCATTCTGAATCACGGTTAGCCACGGATTCGCCCCCTCTATCGTGATTCCCGCGGCCTCGCGCTTTCTTCTTTCGTGCCATCTAGCTCGCCTCCCCTTCGGATTGCGAAGGAGAACGTCGGTCAGCGAGGCCATCTCCCGCGACTGGAAAGGGAGAAATCCCTCCCGCGGAATGGACAGAACCTGTTCTGGTGCGTCTTAGGGTCTTAGCCAGTCAGTGAACTATCCGGTTCAAAATCCAATCCACATCGCTGTAGGTCAGACATGTCCGAAGGCGTTTTGCCGTTATAAGCATCTTCGAACTTGCCTAACGATGTCAGAAGACGACCAACATGTCATCAATAAGGTTGCCCACTCGGGGAGAAGCCTTCTCCTCACGCTGACCAAACAACTCAGGAGCCTCGGCGTAGCCGCCGGGGACAAAGTCTCGGTGA
>PLUF01000057.1 GCA_003164815.1 Candidatus Gagatemarchaeum stordalenia | reverse complement strand
TGATTTTGGGATAGGCTCTTAGTAGGTAATTGCTCGAATAGGGTTCATTGCGCCTCCGCCTCGTGTTTAGGATGAGGAGTCCTCTGCCGACTTCAACGCCACTTAATCGCTTCAGGGTAGAAGGTCTTCATCAGATCAGCGATTGTTTCGAACTCCTTCTTTCCACTGAACCTGATCTTAATCCGCTTGCCTGACTTGTTTGTGACGAGCAGAAATCCGTTGGTTATGAAGCCAGGCTTGCACAGTTCCAGCGAAGCAATCTCCGTCCTTGCGATTACGAAGTCGTTGTCTTTCTCGAGTTGTTCTATAGCCTTCACACCTTCATCGGCCGATCTGCTTAGTTCAATCGCACCGGCCACAGGACTGAGCACAGCGGCCGCCATGAGTCTCCCAAGAGCTTTCCAGTTTCGGACACCGAAGAGCCGGGTGCTGGTCACGAAGACTCCATAGCCAACAGGCCCCTTCGAGATGCGCGCACTGCTGAGGCCTCCCAGGTACCTTTCGTTGTCCTCCATGGTCCTTCAAACACGCCCCATAATCGAAGCTCTTACGGCTTTGTGACACGACCTTTGCTCGAATAGAAACGTTTCAGAATCTCTAGCCGTTTGTTGATCTTGAGATGCCGTAAAATGGGCAAGTGCCATACTAGGGTTCATTGCGCCTCCGCCGGNNCGTTGGGCTATAGTAAGTCGACGAGCTGAACACGTCGCTCGAAAGCTTCGTGCGTACACTCCGACTACTTCAACGGAGTCTTCTACTCCCGCCCTTCTCAGCGTGTCTCTTCGACCTTGCGGCCGGAAAGATGTAGCTGACAGAACACTCTTCTTGAGAGTGGCTTCCTGCTTAGATGCTTTCAGCAGTTATCCACAACAGCTTAGCTGCCCAGCTATGCCCTTTCGGACAACTGGTACGCCAGAGGCTGCGCGCCGCTGTTCCTCTCGTACTGAGCAGCGCTTCCTCGCAGTGTTCTTCCGCTTCCATCAGGTAGAGGCCGACCTGTCTCACGACGGTCTAAANNGCTCACGTTCCCCTTTAATGGGCGAGCAGCCCCACCCTTGGCCCCTGCTGCAGGACCAGGATGGGAAGAGCCGACATCGCAATCTTATCTGAGATTTCTCCCAGGATTAGACTATGTCTTCACCCTCCCGCACTTTCTCGGCCCCCTTGCGAGGACCTCGAACAAAGGAGGGGTTGGCGTATGATGACTCGGAGCCTTTCGTAGCCTCCCGATTTGTGTCGCGACACGTCGGACGTGCCGCGTCGGGAGACAGCCCCAAGCCATCTCATCACGCACTTTTCTGCGCGCTCAGTCGTTACGGGGTCATATGGGAAGATCGTTCTACCTGTGATGGACAAACCACAACCAGGACGTCACCGGCCCGCCCTATGGCAGGACGGCGAGCGCCTAGTTGCGCCCGCTTTGCAAGCATCCGCCCGAAGATAGCATACACCACCTCCGGAGCGGATGCCCGCTGCCGGAAGATGATTAATCACCCTGTCTGTCCTTCCATCCGATAGAAGTGCCCTTTGTGGAGCGAACTCTTGGCTGTTTTTCCTTCTGCAGTTGCCCGCTAAGGCAACCAATTGCTCGCTTACTTTACCCATAGACTTCCCACGGCGTTGCCCTCTCCCCTTTCCTCAGTGTTCTCAGAGGAGGAGGGGTTCGCCGTTATAAGCCAATGCTACGAACCGACATTACTGCGGTTCTACCCCGAGCGCACAATGCGCTAAGGTACCAAACCGCGGGGTCGATTGGAGCTCTCGCCCGCGACGAGCCTGTTACCCCTGGGGTAACTTTTCTGTCACATCAGGCCCCCAACAGTGGGGACTCTAATGATCGCTAGGCCACACTTTCGTGGCAGAGAACTCTGCGTTTAAGTTCCCTGTCAGGCCGACTTTTCGCCTTGCCGTCAACACTGGAGTTCTGACCCAGTTGAGTCGACCTTTGGGCCCCCTCGATATCTTTTCAAGGGGGTGCCGCCCCAGCCGAACTGCCCACCTGCCGGTGTCCTCCCGTAGGAGTTAGCGATACAGTCGCGAGGGACGGGTGTTACATTGTTGACTCCACGTCAGCCGGAGCCGACGCTTCGAAGTCTACCCGTTACACTCTGCAACCGCAACCGAATCGCAGCAACAAGCTGCAGTAAAGCTCCACAGGGACTTCTCTCCCCGATGGAAGTTGCTGGACTGTTCGTCCAGCTTACGTAGGTTCGCCGGGTCGTAGATAGGGACAGCGGGGCCCTCGTTGGTCCATTCATGCACGTCGGAACTCACCCGACAAGGCATTTGGCTACCTTAAGCAATCTGTTGCTTCCTTGGACCTCGATCTTTCGACCAAGGCGGGCTCTCCTTCCTTCACTGAGCCTCACTGCATCGCTGCAGTGTTCGGACTGTAACATGGTCGCAGCGAATGCGACCTCTGGCGTTCAGTCTCTGAGGATTCTGAGTCAATCCATCCTTGCGGCTGGTTGACTCAGCCTTTCCTGCTGATTGTCTGCAGCCATGGCTTTGTCAGTCCAAACAAGAAATTCGGACTAGCCTGGCATACTCAGATGTTCCAGCATATGGCCAGATTTAGCGACTCCCTTTTTTCCTCGAACTGTTTTGCTGAGAGTCAGAGTTACTCCCGGCGTTTACAGGCCCTTAGCCCAGTTGAACCCAGGTTTTAGGTACCTGCACTGGCCAGGATTCATAAACTGTACACACCCTTTCGGGCTTGCAGTTTACTGTGTTTTTATTAAACAGTCGGGACCCCCTCGTTATTGCAACCTGCGATCCCAGTTCTACACTAAGAACGCAGGCACCACTTATCGCTAACTTACGTGGCTAATTTGCCGAGTTCCCTTACCTACAGTTCCCCGACACGCCTTAGGCTTCTCACCTAGGATCACTGGTGTCGGATCTAGGTACGATCTTCAATATCCCTATCCTCCTCTGTTTTCACTGTCTCCGGGAATAGGCCTAACGACCCCAACGGGCCGCTATTCTCCCCTCGGAGGAGTTCTCGTCATTACGACACTCCCTCCCCCTTGGATGATTAAACAGAGCGAATAACTCTGTAAGGCTGGTCTCGAAGCATCAGAGGTGATGTTTTCTTGCGAACTTTCGGAATACTGAAGGCTGCGGAATATTAACCGCATTCCCTCATTCGACCAATACTGTTGAGTTTGATCTTAGGATCGGCTAACTCCTGGCTGATGACGCATTGCCAGGAAAACCGTGTCCTTACGGCGGTCAGGATTCTCACCCGACTACGCTGCTACTACTACCGGGATCTGCACTGGAGATCGGTCCACTGGATCTCACGACCCAGCTTCTATCCAATCACCACGCCCATCTACCACATACGTCCCACAAGGACGCAGTCCAGAGTATCGGTACTTGGCTTTAGCCCCGTCCATTTTCGGGGCCCTCAACCTCGGCAGGTGAGCTGTTACGCTTTCTTTGAAGGGTAGCTGCTTCTAAGCTTACCTCCCTGCTGTTTTAGGTCGAAGACTCCCTTTTGCTTGACACTTAGCCAAAATTTGGGGACCTTAACTCTAGTCTGGGTTAACCCCCTCTCGGTTATGAGGCTTACCCCACATAAACCCGCCTCCCCAAGTCTACTACGTTGACACATTCGGAGTTCAAGAAGAAAGTGGATCCTTTCGAATCCTTGTTTTCTCGTTGGTGCTCTACAACGTCAACAATATCGTTGGAGACAGGACTGGGATCCGCTTCGATGGGAACTAGCAATCACCGATTTAGATAGGCTTTTGGCCCCTTGGCCAGAATCAGGGGACTAAATTGCACGTTAAGACCCTTGCAGTCCTCGACCAGGCTTTCGCCCGGCTTCAACTTGTTCTGGCCACGATCAATCGGTTTCTAGTCTAATCCGCCATGACTTTAAGGCCCTTTCAGACCTCCTGCCACACCCTTGCGGGTTACGCAGAATCGCTTTCGCTTCGCCTCCGGGCTTTGAACCCTTAGGCTCGCCATGACAAATAACTCCCCGGCCCGTGTTTCTAGACGGAAATCAGAACACTGAGGCACTTAACCCACTTTTAACTCCCTTGCGGGTGCTATCAGTGGAATCATACCTCTTTCATGCCCTGAACGTCTGTAGCTGGATGGTTTCAGGCTCTTTGCACACCCCTTTCGGGGTACTTTTCAGCTTTCCCTCGCGGTACTAGTGCTCTATCGGTCTTGGTTTGTGTTTAGTCTTGGGGGCTGCTTTCCCCCGTCTTCCCTAGCCACTGCCAAAGCCAGGTACTCTGCCTTTCGCACAACCTCGTCTTCGAACAGTCTACAGGACTATCACCTTGTATTGTCTGCCTTTCCAGGCAAGTTCGACCGCACGAATTCAGGGTTGCATATGCTAAGGCGAACCCCACATCTCCCAGCCCTTTCGGGTCAGGATTCGGTTTGGACTCTCCCGCGTTGGGTCGCCCCTACTGACGGGATCTCAGTTGATTTCTCTTCCTCCTGGTACTCAGATGTTTCCTTCCCCAGGGTTTGCGTTCCTTGCGGAACAAAGGGATGCCTTGCGGCAGTCCCCTTAGATTGGACTCCATTCGGGAATCTCCGGATCGAAGGATGCTTGCGCCTCCCCGGAGCTTATCGCAGCTTACCGCGCCCTTCTTCGCCATACCAAGCCAAGCCATTCACCATACAGCGTCTGTGTGTCGGATGATTAACATCCCCGGCGGATGCTTGCGCGAACCCTATGCATGGCAACATCGCAGGGGCGCCCGCGAAGGCCCTTCCGTTCCCTGCTAGCCCTTCCTATCGCACTCACGTGCGACAGTGCATCTTCATTACGTCTGACACTGGCTTTGCTCTAAACTCCACTACAGTGCGTATTCCAACCCCCGATTTCAGTACGTACGTCTTTTCGTCCGTATGTACTAAGGAGGTGATCCGGCTGCAGGTTCCCCTACAGCCACCTTGTTACGACTTCTCCCCCCTTGCCTAACTTAGATTCGATCGCCCCAATAGGAGACGACCTCGTCAAAGCCAAACTCGGGTGAAGCGACGGGCGGTGTGTGCAAGGAGCAGGGACGTATTCACCGCGCGGTGATGACACGCGGTTACTAGGGATTCCATATTCATGAGGACGGGTTTCAATCCTCAATCACAACTGGGGTAGGGTTTGCGGATTGCCTCCTTCTTTCGAAGTCGGAACCAATTGTCCCTACCATTGCAGCCCGCGTGTGGCCCAGGAGTTTCGGGGCATACTGACCTGCCGTGGCCCCCTCCTTCCTCCGCTTTAGCAGCGGCAGTCTCGGTAACTAGCCTCAATCCATCTCTGGACTGTTAGCAATTACCAATAGGGGTCTCGCTCGTTGCCTGACTTAACAGGACGCCTCACGGCACGAGCTGGCGACGGCCATGCACCTCCTCTCAGCTCGTCAGGTAAAGTCTTCAGCTTGACCCTCAACCTGCTGTCTCTCCTGGTAAGTTTCCTGGCGTTGACTCCAATTGAACCGCAGGCTTCACCCCTTGTGGTGCTCCCCCGCCAATTCCTTTAAGTTTCAGTCTTGCGACCGTACTCCCCAGGCGGCGAGCTTAACGGCTTCCCTGCGACACTCCAATCGCGATTTGCGATTGGATCATCTAGCTCGCATCGTTTACGGCTGGGACTACCCGGGTATCTAATCCGGTTCGCTCCCCCAGCTTTCATCCCTCACCGTCGAGCGCGTTCTGGTGGACCGCCTTCGCCACTGGTGGTCTTCTACGGATCAAAGGATTTTACCCCTACACGTAGAGTACCGTCCACCTCTCCCGCCTCCTAGTCCCGCGGTATCTTCTGCAGGCCAACGGTTAAGCCGTTGGATTTAACAGAAGACCTACGGAACCGGCTACGGATGCTTTAGGCCCAATAATCGCCCCGACCACTCGAGGAGCTGGTATTACCGCGGCGGCTGACACCAGACTTGCCCTCCCCTTATTCCCTGGCCGTTTTAGAGCCAAGAAAAGATCCCCTCAGCGGGGACCACTCGGATTAACCTCGTCACGCTTTCGCGCATTGCGAAGGTTTCGCGCCTGCTGCGCCCCGTAGGACCTGGACCCTTCTCTCAGTGTCCATCTCCGGGCCCCCTCTCTCAAGGCCCGTACCGGTTACAGGTTTGGTGGGCCATTACCCCACCAACAGCCTGATCGGCCGCAGTCCCATCCTAGAGCAGATACAAGAAAGAAGCTCTCGCACCCCTTTAAACCATCTCTCCTTCCAGATGAGATGACCTATCACGGATTAATCCCAGTTTCCCGGGGTTGTCCATGTCTCTAGGGCAGGTTGACTACGTGTTACTGAGCCGTACGCCACGCCTCCCGCAACAGGGAGACGTTCGACTCGCATGGCTAAATCTCAATCCGATAGCAGTCGGGTCCAGCAGGATCAACTGGAGTCGATTATCGGGAGTTGGATACGCATTACTGCGGAGTTTAAAGCATTGCCAATGTCAGATCAAACTCTTCGTTTGATCTCCACTTTTTGTGCGCGCATATGGAGGCCGTGCATATCACCGACCGGGCTCTGCCCAAAACTCAACGCAGGCGCCGCCAAGCTATGCGCAAACCGACGGGAGGTTTAAGGTCTGGATATAAGTGTTCTAGAAGAAAGGGCCAAAAACAGCCCCGATTTTCAGTGTTGAAAACTTGGCGGGGTTGGGTTTTCTAGGTCGCTTTTCTCCTGTGCAACGACAGGCCGGCCATGAGGATAACGATTCCGATGGCCAGTATCACAGCGCCGAAAAACCACATCCCAGCGGCGAAGGGGAGCGCCGAGAGGCCTGCCGCCACGACCCCCCGGTAGGCCAGCCGTTCTCCGGTCTCTAAAGACAGGACGTCGTACTCGAGCTCCTTCCTGTACCTTCCCAGCAGTATCCCCAGCACCCCCAGCGTGACGACAATCACGAAGAAGTAGAGGGTGAGGATGGAGTCATAGTTGTCGAAGGCGAGCAGGAGCCCGATCTCGTCCCCCACGAGCCCTCCTCCCAGTCCGAAGACCACCGCGTACAGCCTCCTGTACCTCGGGTCGTTGTGAACTATCCCGAGACCGCCCGCTACGACTATCATTGCTAGCCCGTACCAGAAGTGGTGGAAGTGGATGCCTCCCGTGATGACCACCGTGGTAGGGTTCAGGGTGGCGAAGGCCCGCGCGATCAGGAAGCTCGCGATGAACGAGAGGAACATGAGGAACAGCAGCCCGTGGGTCGTGCTCCGGCGGACGGGCTCTCCAGACATGTAGGGTGTCTGATTCGGTCGCTGGCTTGGTATCTAAGTCTGAGCCCGGCGGAGCTCAGAAACCGTAGGCCTTCTTGTTCAGCCAGGGGATGAGCGCCATGCTCACGCACTGCTCGGTCATCTGGAGCCGGGAGACCCTCCCCTTTGAGACGTGGTAGACTATGCCCTCCTCCTCGCTTATCCTCTCGGCGCCGGTCAACTCATGCGAATACCTGTCGAGCTCCATCCCCTCCTTCCGCATCCTCTCGATGAATGCGTCTGGGACGAGGAACCCGCACGAGAGGCCCGTCCCCGAGCGGCCCTCCTTGTCGACGATGATAGCGGCCTGCAGGTTGATGTGTTCGCGTGGGGACACTGAGAGTATCCCGGCCTCCACGCCCACCCCGAAATCCCCCGACGACTGGGCGAGGGCGAACCTAGCCCTGTTCGAGGCTCCCGAGAGGACCTGCTCCATCCCTATCGGCTGGGCCTTGGCGACGGACGAGGTATCGACCTCCACGAACGTGCACCCTGGGAAGAACTCCGGAAAGACGGACCTGACTCCCTTGGTCTTGGCCGGGTTCCTAGAGCCGATAGCCACGAGCGGATGTCCGGGAAGACCCTTCCCTTCGAGCATGTTCGGAGGTTCCAGTCGGCGTTTTATAGCTCTGAGACCTGCGGAAGAATACGGCCGGCTAGGCTAGTTCACTCTGAGCTCGTCGAGCAGGTTCGAGATGTTCGCCAGCGAGGTCCCGTCCTTCCGGGCGATCTCCTGTTCCGCCGGCGGCGCCGACTTGTAGGTCGGCATCCTCG
This sequence comes from Candidatus Gagatemarchaeum stordalenia, assembly GCA_003164815.1. Taxonomy (GTDB): domain Archaea; phylum Thermoproteota; class Nitrososphaeria; order Nitrososphaerales; family Gagatemarchaeaceae; genus Gagatemarchaeum; species Gagatemarchaeum stordalenia. Next base: position 35,703 of record PLUF01000057.1, on the reverse strand, counting down.
CGCCCAGCCTCTCTTCGTAGGTCGGGATGCGCTCGTTCTGGTAGAAGATACCGATGGGGGTATGGTCTCCCCACTCGAAAGACTTCATCATCCCCTGTTTAATCTTCTCTTCCATCTCACCTGGGTCGTCGGTCTTGACCACGCCGTCGTATCCCGTCGTTTCGAGCTTGTAGGTGCGGGGCATCGGCCGGCCAGCGGCGTCGAGGAGCCCCTCCCCCTGCCAGTACTCCTTGGTCAGGATGTCGTTGTAGGTGGGGCACGGCTGCAGCACGTCGATGAAGGCGAACCCCTTGTGCAGGACGGCCCTCTTGATTATCTCCTTGAGCTGCCTGACGTCGTAGGCGTATCCCCTCGCCACGAAGGTGTAACCCGACGCGAGCGCCAGCATGAGAGGGTTGATCGCGGTGTTGATGTTCGGGAGCGGCAGCGACTTGGTCTTGACCCCGAGCTTGAGGGTGGGCGCGGCCTGTCCCTTGGTGAGGCCGTAGACGCCGTTGTCGTAGACGATGTAGGTCATGTCGACGTTCCGCCTCCCTGAGTTCACAAAGTGGCCCGCTCCGATGCCCATGCCGTCCCCGTCTCCGCCGCACGCGATGACCTCTAGGTTCGGATTCGAGAGCTTGATGCCCGTGGCGAACGGAAGGGACCTCCCGTGGAGGGTGTGCACGCCGTAGGCCTTGAAGAAGTGTGGGGTCTTCCCCGAGCACCCTATGCCCGAGACCAGGGCGAGCCTGTGCGGCTCTATGTTCATCTCGGCGAGGGCCATCTGGACCGCGCTGATGATGCCAAAGTCTCCGCAGCCGGGGCACCAGTCGTTGTGGAAGTCGGACTTCAGGTCTGTTAGCTTAAGCGCCATTTGTCAATACCACTCTGTTCGGAGCCGTCCCGGCCGCAATCTGCTTGACCGCGGTGTAGATCTCCTCCTGCGACATCGGCCTGCCGTTGTATTTGAGGATGTACTGCTCCACAGGTATGCAGGTCATCTCTCTAATCACGCCTCCCAGCTGTCCTGAGTAGTTCATCTCGACGTCGACAATCCGCTTGGCACCGGACAACACCTCTTTCACGTACTCGGTGGGGAACGGCTTGATGAGCTTGAGCTGGAGGAAGTTCACGGTTATCCCTTCGTCCTTCAGGACCTCCATGGCGTCCAGGATCGCCCCCTTGGGAGAGCCCCAGCTCACCAGGGTGATCTGCGCGTCCCTGGGACCGAAGAAGTGGACCTTCTCCTCGAGAGGGATCTCGCGGGCCGCGATGTTGAGCTTGTTCATCCTCTTCTCCATCATAGCGTCCCTGTTCGTCGGGTCCTCCGAGATGTGGCCCTTCTCGTCGTGCTCGTCTCCCGTGTTCCAGTAGATCCCGCCCTTCGTGCCTATGGCGGGCCTCGGGGAAATCCCCGACTCTGTCCGCTTGAACCTGAGGAACTCCGCGTTCTCGTCCGCCGCGATGCCGCCCCTGATGAGCTCGCCCCTCTCTATCTTCACGAGGCTGGGGTCGAACATCGGGTACGTCTGGTCGGAGTTCGCCATCGCCTTGTCGACTATGTGGATTACCGGCACCTGATATTTGTCGGCATAGTTGAAGGCCTTCCCCGTGTCGTAGAAGGCCTCCTCGAGGTCCCCGCTCGCCAGCACGATCCTTGGGAACTCCCCGTGGCCTATGTGAAGGGCAAAGCCGAGGTCTCCCTGCTCGTGTCGCGTAGGCAGCCCGGTGCTGGGACCGCCTCTCTGGTAGAGCGTGACGACGACCGGAACCTCATTGATGCCAGCCCACCCGATGCCCTCGGCCATCAGTGAGAACCCGGGGCCAGACGTCGATGTCGAGGCCCTGACGCCCGTGAGTGCTCCGCCCACCGCCATGGTTATCGCAGCTATCTCGTCCTCGGTCTGCACGACAGCGAAGGAAGCATCCATCGACTTCGCCTCGCTCGCCAGCGGGCTGTCGATGCGGATGTTCTCGTGGGCCTCGAGGTACTCGCTCTCGTCGCTCGCCGGAGTGATGGGGTAGTAAGTCTGCAGCCTGCAGCCCGAAAGGACCTTCGCGATGCCGATGGTGCTGCTGCCCCTGAGGAACATGCGCTTCTCGTCGGTCGGAATCGGCTCGAGCCTGTACCCGAACCCGCCGTTGTACTTCTCCCCGACGTACTCGTAGGCGGTCGCTATCGCCGTGACGTTCATCTCGGCGACCTTTGGCTTCGACTTGAACTGCTTCCTGATCGCATCGCTGACGTTGGCTTCCGGATACATGAGAAGGGCAAATGAGGAGGCTACCGCCATCACGTTCGTCATCCTGGTGAGAGAGCTGAGGGAGGTCTCGCCGATCTTCTCTCCTACCTTCTTCAGCAGCTCCATGTACGGGATTGCGTAGATGTGGACTCCCCTCCTCCTGGCGACCTCTAACACCCCATCGACGGTATGCGGGAGATTATTCGCGTCGAGCTCCGAGTAGAGGCGCTTGCTCACGTTCGGCTCGATGGTGGGCATGTTCGCAATCTCGTTCCGGCCGAGGGTGGGATCGTAGATGATCGCCCCGTCCTTACGTACCTCTCCGGCGTGCCGCACCACCGTCTCGTCGTCGAAGGTCGCGAGCATGTCGACTGTATCGACGTGGGAGCGGATGACGTCCTTGCTCAGCCTCACCCTGAAGTAGCTGTGCTCACCCTTGATGTTGGAATAGTACTCCCTGTTCCCGAAGACCTGCAGTCCTCCCTGGGCTGCCGCCTTTGCGAAAATGTTGGCTGAGGTGTCTACACCGCTTCCTTGAGCACCGCCAATCATCCATGAAAAATCATTGCGCCTCATAAACGGTCGTAATTTTGCCGTGCGTGCTAAATCTATTAAAACTATGGTATATATTGTAGTGATGAGTACATACCAATCATGGACGAATTGAGGAAGCTCCAACAGGTGTCCAATTCTACGCTCACGGTATCGATTCCATCAGAGTATGTCAAGCATCTGGGCCTCAAGAAGGGGGGCAACATCGTGGTCAAAGAGGAGGTGGATGGTACCCTCAGACTCATTCCCACCGCAAGGAAGCCGAAGACGGCGAAGGCCTCGATAAGGGTCGATGTGGTCGGTATGGCAGAGCTTCTCTCAAGGCTTGTGGTGAGCTGCTACATGTTGGGGTACGATGCGATTGAGCTAACCTCGAAGGCCGGGATGAGCCCCGCATATCTTGCAGAGACAAATAAGACGCTTAGGAGGCTGCGCGGGGTGGAGATCGTCCAGTCCTCTGAGCACGTCATCCTCGCACAGAGCTTCATGGACCCCGCGAAGTTCCCGGTCGATTCGCTCATCAAGCGACTGCAACTGCTGGTATCCAAGAGTCTTGAGAACTCCATCGTGGCGCTGAGGAATGGAAGCCCGTCGGTGCTCAACGAGATCAGGAAGATACAGGGAGAGATAGACGAGCTCTACTGGCTCATCGTGAGACAGCTCCTGGTGGCGCTCAGCGACAGGGAGATCTCGGTCAAGATTGGCCTCGAGAGCCCACTTCACACCTCAGGGGACAGGGTGTCGGCCAAGACCATCGAGGAGATCGGGCAGATAATCCTCGAACTGACGGAGGAGACGGTCAACTCCAGGGAGGCCGGGATAAGAATCGAGGAGAGGACCATGAAGAGGATAGAGGACCTCGCCAAGAGCGCGAGTGATTGCTTCGATGCGACGATAGAGAGCCTTCTCGTGCCAGAGATAGGCACGATCGACAGAGCATTGGCGAAGATAGAGGCGACCCTGAGCCTCGAAAGAGAGGTCACGCTCGAGCTCTCGGAGTCGGAGCAGCCCCACATGAGGACCATCATCTCCCGTTTCGGTCAGCTGGCGCGCTACTGCAACATCATAATCGAGATAGCACTCAACAGGCTACTGCGAAAGACGAGCAAGGTCTGCGTGATTCAAGAGCAGTAAGGGAGCTGGGCGCGCGGCCCCTCACCATCCCTTCGACAGGAGAGAGTACGATTGGCAGGCGTCAGCCGTGGGCCGTCTTCGAGGAGAGCCAAGAGTAGAGGTCGAGTCCAAGCTTGCTGCTCGTTGGGTTACCCCAGACTACCAAGGTGTCGTTCTGATTCGTATTGATCGATATGCGCCTGTGAGGCAAAAAGGGAGTCGGTTCGTTGACCAGGGACGCGCGGGTGATGTCCGAGTAGCTGAGGTCCCTATCGAGCCCTCTCCCGACGATCCTGAAACCGTCCTCGTAGAACTGGGCCGAACGGATGGGTTGAGCCCAGCATGCAACGAGGCCTGCGGCAAAGACGGCGACGGGGAGGATGGTAACGAGCAAGCCAATGGGAACGATTGAGGGGAGGACAAAGCGAAGGGTTCCAATCAGCAGGCATACCAGCGCGACTACAAGATAAGTGAGAATGAGGGGCGACAGGGAGAGAGTGAATAAAGTTGATGGGTTCGTCTTCAACATGCAGATTCCACCGACGTTAGAACCATCACGCTCAAAGTGGCCCTAGTTCTGAAATCAGGTCGCTCGGTATTAAGATTAGCTCGTCAGCGACTTCTTGGAAGCTGGGCCAAGTCGGAACGAGAGCACTAGGGTAACGAAGTTTAGCTAAACGTGTGGGAATGACAGGTATTATGTCGCTGACTCATCCGATGCGGTCGACTGCGAGCAGGAGTCCATAGAGAATGGCCTCTGGTCTCGGAGGACACCCGGGTACAAACACGTCCACGGGGACTGTCTGGCTTATGCCGCCAGACGTGGCGTAGGTATCACCGAACAACCCGCCCGTGCACGCGCAGGCTCCGACTGCAACCACGATCTTCGGGTCCGGCGTCGCATCATAGGTCCTCCTCAGCGCGAGGTCCATATTCCTCGAACAGACCCCGGTCACGAGAAGCACGTCGGCGTGACGCGGAGAAGCCACGAAGTGGACGCCGAATCGTTCGACGTCGTAAATCGGGTTGTTGAGCGCCGCGACCTCTACCTCGCAGCCGTTGCAGGAGGCAGCGTCCACTTCCCGTATCGCCAGCGACCGACCCAGCGTCCTCTTGACCTTCTCGCTAAGTTGCTTCCCGATCTCCTCGATTGGCATGATGGCACCAACAGACGGCAGGTCCGCGAACTGCGTCTGGACGAGATTGGCAAGCCTCCTCGCGGGTTGAGCGTAGCTGCTCTGGACCTTGAACGTGGTCGGCGCAGTCGCTTGGCACATCCCACACATGATGCACCTGCCCCTGTCAAGCGTCAGATGGATGCCTTCATTGTCTTCGACCACGCCGATGGCTTTGGGCGCGCACACGTCCCGCGCCGTCCTGAGCAACTCGCGGTCCCCGGCGGAATCTCCTGATGGGGGAGATAGGGTCACGTCCCCGCGGAAACTGGCAGCCGACCCGTTCTTGTCCAGAACATTCCTGTCGGTCTCGACCCGGTCGCCAAGGATATCGCTCCGCGACCCCGTCCCGCGACCGTCCGAACCCGCTTTGGTGTCGTCTCTGGGCTTGTCTTCCATCTCGATCACAGGTCGTTTCCAGCGTAGGAGAGGTCTAGGCTCTTGTTCACGAGGGGAAAGTCCGCGACGATGTCGTTGAGCACGGCCGCCTCGATGGCAGGCCAGTTGGAGAAGGAAGCAGTTCTCACCTTGTAGCGGAAGAGCGAATCTTGGTCCTCCCCGATCATGACCCAGTGCACAGTCTGTCCCCTGTGGGATTCTGCGTAACCCAAGGCATGGGAGTAGGGTTTGAGCGTGTCCCTGGTCAGAGGGACCGCTAGCTCTCGCCCGCTGTCGAGATCCTGGAGCACTTCTCTCATGATCTCCACGGAGTTGATTACCTCCTCGACCCTGGTCTCAAAGCGCGCGAGCACGTCTCCCCGTCTCCTGGTCATCTCAGCCTGAAAGCGGGTGACCTGCTGGAGGTTGTCGTGGTGCGGGTCGATGCGCAGAGAGCGGTAGGCGCCATAGGGGTGGTCTCTCCTCGTGTCGATGCCCAGCCCCGAGCTCCTCGCGGTGACTCCCACCACACCGATTTCCAGGGCGGCTGCCGACGATATCGCTCCGGTCCCCCTCAGCCTGTCCATGACCGACGAATCGCTCCTTAGGACAGATACGACGCGCTTGAAGTCGCCCAGTACTTCGTCGGTCACGCCCAGCAGCCGCACAGACTTCTCCTCGGACAGGTCCACGCCTACGCCCCCCAGTCTATTAACTCCAAAGAGAAGCCGGCTTCCTGCGACCTCTTCGTTGAGCCGCATCATCCTCTCCTTGAGGATGCTGAGCCGTGCGGCGCCATAGCCGAACCCTACGTCGGTGGACAGGCCCGCGAGCGTCCCGATGTGATTGTATACGCGCTCCATCTCGGCACAGACGGCCCGGACTTGGAGCGCCCTTCGAGGGGGCGTCACCCCTGCGATCTTCTCAATCGCCTGGCAGTAGGCCGTGGAGTTCGCCACCGCCTCGTCACCGGATATCCGCTCGCTGACGAGCAGGACCTTGTCCAGGTTCATCGACTCGGCGAGCTTCTCGACGCCCCTATGTGTGTAGTAGAGGCGGGTCTCTAGGTTAATTATGCTGTCGCCGATCGTGCTGAACCTGAAGTGACCTGGCTCGATGATGCCCGCATGGACAGGGCCGACCGGGATCTCGGAGACACCCTCACCGTCCACCTTCAGAAACTCGTATGGACGGTCGGTGACCCGGGCAACCTTCGTGCCTATGTCGAAGTCCTTCCTGAGCGGCTGGATGTCTTCGGGCCATTGCTCGTGTAGCACCATCGGTCTCTCGTCGGGATGGCCTTCCGGTACCAGTCCGAGCATGTCCCTGATTTCCCTCTCGTACAGGGTGGCAGCCTGCAGGCGCAGGGCCACGCTCGGGAAGGAGGGACGCGACCCTGGGCTGCCTTGTTCGATTCGCGTCTCGACGATAACAAAGAGGTCCTCCCCGCCCCCGATGCCGAACGCGTACCTCAGGACGAACTCGCCGCTTATTCGCCTCTCGTCGGAACAGACGACGGTTGCTAGCACACCCTTCAGTTCGTCGTGGACGTACGTACAGGCCTCGGGCAGGTCCTCCTTGCTGCGAATTGTGAGGTGAAGCTCGTTCCCGTTCAGCAGTCGAACCGAAACGACTCCCTCCCCGAACCGGTCACGCAGCCTCGCCTCGTAGCCGGCGGCTTGTGTCGGTCCGGTCACTTTGACGCGGCCCCCTGAGCGAACACCTGCGTCGCGTCGCGAATCAGAGTCTGGAGAGGTTGAGGGATGTAGAAACCGAGGACTATCACCAGCGCGGCGAGGATGAGCATCGGGACAACCGCGAAGGCCCCCATGCCGTCGGTCCCTGTGCCTTTCTCAGTCGGAACTGCCTTCCCGGAGGCCGGGTTCCCAAAGACCATCGGCACAAGGTGCCGCAGGAACCCCGCGAATACCACCACGAGAAGAATAATCATGACGGAGGTGACCAGAAACTGCCCGGTCCCGAACCCGGCAGTCATCACAAGGAACTCACTCAGGAAGATGTTGAACGGGGGCATCCCGGCTATCGCGAGACCCCCGAGGAGGAGCAAGGTACCGGTGACCGGCATGACCTTGACTATTCCCTTGATCTCTACCATGGTCTTTGTCCCGTACCTCTGGCTCACTGTGCCACTGGCGAAGAACATGAGAGGCTTCGCGATGGCGTGATTGATTATGTGGAGAAGGGCAGCGAAGAGCCCGAGAAACCCTCCAAATGCGACCGCAATCGAGACAATGCCCATGTGCTCGACGCTCGAGTAAGCGAGCAACCTCTTCATGTCCTTCTGGAAGTAAATCGACGCCGCGGCTATCCCCATTGACAGCAGGCCGAGCAGCGTCAGCAGCTCCCCCGGGAACGCCGTCCCCACCGTGCCGGAAGTGATGATGTAGAACCTCAGAACGCCGTAGATGGCACAGTTCAACAGGACGCCCGAGAGGAGCGCGCTGACGGGCGTCGGGGCCTCCCCGTGGGCGTCGGGCAGCCACGTGTGCATGGGGGCGAGGCCCGCCTTCGTTCCCAGGCCTACAAGGACGAAGACGAAGGCAACCTTGACCACTCCGGAGTTGAGGAGGCCGGAGTTGGCGACCATACTCGTCCAGTCCATTCCCGAGGACGAGGGCACGGCAGAGGTGTTAGCGTATGAGAACAGGACTATACCGAAGAGCGCCAGAGACAGTCCTACTGTGGCGATCATCAGGTACTTCCAGGCGGCCTCTATCGCGCCCTCGGTCGTGTAGAGCATTATCATGAAGACCGAGACCAGCGTCGTCGCCTCGATGGCGACCCACATGAGCCCCATGTTGTTGGCCAGAGGGACCAGGAGCATGGTGAGCATGAAGCCGTTGAAGCCCTGATAGTACCTTACGATGTGTCTGTCGTCGACGATTCCTCGCTCGTACTGCCTCCCCATGTAGTTGACAGAGTAGAGGGCCGCCACGAATCCGACGCCCGCTATCGGGATGAGTATCAGGGCCCCCAGCGCGTCGAGGTAGAGGAGCTCGCCATAGGCAGAGAGCTGTCTGTCATCTATCACCCCAGCGACCAGGCCTAGCACCTGGAACACGATGAGCAGAACCGACACGGCTGTGACCGCCTCGGCGATCCTCTTTCTGTGCGTCAGGGTCACCAACACGACGGCCGCGGCTGGGGTGAGGAGCACCGTAAGGAGGAGGGCGCTCCAGCCCGACGGGATTATGACCTCGCCGGCGATTGTTAACAAGTTCGACCACACGACCAATCAATCATCCTTGAGCTTCTCCAGACGGCCGATGTCGAGGGTGTCGAAGGTCTGGTTCATCCTGAGCAGAAGCAGAGAGGAGATCATCACGCCGACCAGGATGTCGGCCAGTATACCTACCTCGATGATGAGAGAGACCCCGTTTGTAAGGGCGGTGGTGAAGAGGAAGAGCCCATTCTCGATGATGAGAAGGCCCACCACCTGGTTGAGGGCCATCCTTCTGCTGACCATCACGAAGAGTCCGATGAAGAAGAGCGAAAGCGAGACCGGCAGATAGGCCGCCGCGGCAAGACCGTCGAGCCCGGCCGATGGTAGAATCTCCTGGACGAGGGCGTAAGAGAGGGCGACCAGGAGCGCCGAGATCAGGACTGACAGCCTTATGCTCACGTAGGGGTTCGCCTCTATCTTGAACTCGTCGTTCACGCCTTCGGTGACCCGGACAAGCAGCCTCGGGATTACAATCGCTTTGACCAGCAGTGTGAGGACGGCCGCGGCGTATATCTCCCAGACGCCGGTCGCATACGCAATCAGTCCGGTCGATCCTGCGAGCACGATCGACTGGTACCGGTACGCGCTCAGCCAGCCGGCAAAGCTTCTCCTGACGACCACGCCGAACGTGGAGACCAGCAGGGCCACCGAGGAGAGCGCGACTATGTCTGGTTGTGGTATTTGCAACTATCTCTCACCAATCACAGATAGAAGACTATCATTCCGACCATCGCGCTCGCGATTGCCATCGTGAAGAGGTCCGGCAGCCTGAACAACCTCCACTTGGCCACGCGGGTCTCCAGGTAAGAGATGACGACCGCGAGGAGGACCACCTTAACGACGACCGCGGCAGCACCAAAACCCAGGAGAGCTAGACTCGCGTCGGCTGAGGCGGGCATCCCAATCGGCAGGAACAGGTCCACCATGAGCCCGAGCAGGAGCAGTTGCTTGATCGACTGCGACCACTGGATGAGGGCGAGGCCCCTCCCCGAGTACTCGAGCACCATGGCCTCGTGGACCATCGTCAGCTCGAGGTGCGTGGCCGGATTGTCGAATGGCAGCCTTCCGGTCTCGGCCAGCGTTATGATGAAGAACGCGATGAATCCGAATAGCACGCTGGGGGCGATGACTACGCCGGACTGAGCCGCCGCTCCCACCAAGCTTGTGAGATTCGTTCCACCGAAGGTCAGTGAGATGACGAAGACAGTGAGGAAGAGTCCGGGCTCCGCCAGCGATGACATCATCATCTCCCTGCTGACGCCGATGCCCCCGAACGCGCTCGCGGTGTCTATCCCAGCTAGCATGACGAAGAAACGGGCGAGGGCAAAGAGCCCCAGCACGACCAGGATGTCTCCTGCTGAGCTGACTGGACTGAACGGCACAAAGATGGGGATGAAGAGCGCCGCTGACATGGTGGAGGCCGCGACAATCCAGGGGGTCCATTGGAAGACCCAGGAGGCGTGCTCAGAGACGACCTCATCCTTCTTCAGGAGCTTCAGCAGGTCGTAATAGGGCTGGATGACGCTCGCCCCGACCCTCTTCTGTCTCTTCGCCTTGACCTTGCGCATGACGCCGGTCAGAAGTGGCGCCAGGGCGAATATCCCGGCGGCCTGAAGGATTCCTATCACAGTGATCTTCACGGCGTCGGCGCCCAGGGTGATGTCGTAGGCGATCAAAATTGGAACACCGCCAGTAGCAGCAGCGAGACAGTCGCTATCATCATGTAGAGAAGATACGAATTGATCTTTCCGGTCTGAATCCTGCGCACCTTGTCGAGGAGGAACAGGGTCCCGCCGACGACAGGGGAATAGAGGTAGTCCTCAAAGACCTCTCTGGTCTCGGAGACGACGCTCACCGATTTCCTTACCAAATGATTCGAGTCGGAGAAGTATTCGCGTTTGATGCTCGTGTGAGGCCGGTAGAACGTCTTGAACACGGTGCGGATGGGTTGGGAGAGCGAGGTGGCTGTGTACTCTGTCCTCTCGCCGAGCGGACCGAACCCACCCTCCCAGGTGGTGTAGGGCCGCACGACGGGCTTCCTGCCCGATCCTGCAAGGACCACGAACCCGAAGACCGCGGCCCCGACGGACCCGGTGAGAATCAGCACTGTCGGCATCGAGAGGCTGCTAATGGAACTCAGACCGCTTGCGGTATAGCCCACTGCGAGGGGCCCGAGCGGGGAATAGGGAGTGATCAGCCCTAGGTCGAGATGGAAGGCTGAGGCTACTGCCGATGTCGCCACAAATGGTAGGACGCCGAGCACGACGCAGAGTATCCCAGCAACGGCCATTCCGGCAACCATCGTCCTCGGTACCTCGCTGGCGCGCTCAGCTCCCGCGGAGCGCGGCCGCGCTAGGAACGAGATGCCGAAGAGCTTGACGAAGGTCGCCAGCGCGAGCCCGAGGGTTAACGCGAAGGCTACGCTGGCGAAGCCGATTGAGACTTGTAGAACTTGGTTCGGAACCTGATAAGACGACAGAAGCGCTTGCATCGTGAGCCACTCGCTCACGAAGCCGTTGAGCGGAGGGAGTCCGGCGATGGCTATAGACCCGATGAGGAAGAACATGGCCGTCCACGGCATCTTCTTCGCGAGCCCACCCATCAGGTTCATGTCGGCGGTCCCGGTCTTGAGGACGACCGACCCAGCCCCCATGAACAGGAGTCCCTTGAACACGGCGTGGTTGAGCGAGTGGTACATGCTTGCGAGCAGGGCGAGGGCAGCCAGAGTCGCGAGTCCGTAGGACAAGAAGACGACTGAGAGCCCGAGACCTAGTACGATGATTCCTATGTTCTCTACACTGTGGTAGGCCAAAGCCCTCTTGATGTCGTGCTCCACGGCTGCATAGAGGACCCCGACCAGGGCGGAACTGGAGCCTGCCGCGACCATCAGCAGTCCGAGCCATGCGTCTCCGGGAGAACTCGGGACTACGAAGTCGAACGTGACGCGGACCAAGCCGTAGATCGCCACCTTCAGCATCACCCCTGACATGAGGGCGGAGACGTTGCTCGGGGCTGAAGGATGGGCCTTGGGCAGCCAGATGTGCATCGGGACGAGCCCCGCCTTGGTACCGAAACCGAGCAGCGCCAGGATGAAGACCGCGTCCTTCGTGAACGGGGCGAGCTGACCGGCCGAGCTTCTGAACGCGTCGAATGAAAGGCTGCCCGTCGAGAAGTAGAGGATGAGGAAGGCGGCCGTGATGAAGGCCGTGCCGATGTGCGTCATTATGAGATACGTTATCCCAGATTTGAGGGTCCCCGGCTTCTCGTCCTCGTGGATCACCAACAGGAACGAGGTCAACGACATAAGCTCCCAGAACAATAGGAAGGAGAACACGTTGTTTGTGGCGACGACCAGGATCATCGACAGGACGAAGAGGTTGATCAGGAACCCGACGGACCTGACGCCACGCTTCTCCTCGCTACCACCGCTGTAACCCAGCGAGTAGATTGAGACAGCCGTCGCGACGAGGCCGATAATCAGCATAAAGAAAGCCGAGACCCCGTCGATGTAGAGCGCTATGCCGATGGAGGGGATAGACGCAGTGAGCGGAGGTGCCAATCGGATGGTCGACCCTGAGAACAAGATCAACGTAGAGAGGGCCGCCGTCAGCGCTGATGCGATTGCCGCAGGTACGAACGCTGCGATGGCGCCTCGTCTCGTGTTGAGAAGGAGAGGCAGCAGCGCGCCTGTGACGAAGAGCGCGACGACAGCAAGAAACAGGTCAGGATAGGCGTAACTAAAGTCCAAATTCGTTCCAGGTTCTCTTTGGTGCTTACCTAGCCGCTGCCTGCGTCATCGTCGTGGGCGAGCCGTCTTCCCAATTTCCCAAAAAGTGCGAAACTCGGAAGCGTTGCATAATCTGGCCTGGCAATACTAAGAGCAGCCCCGGAATCGCGATCAGCTATTAGATATTTTGACGTAAAAGGTTGGAATCGCGCTAATTACGAGTTTTACAGAAATATCGAAAACGCTTAAGGCACCCGCTGAGAGTTCGTTCGACATGCGGAGCTCGAAGGGGAAGAATATCAAGACATACCTAACGCATTTTCCCGTAAAGTCATATCTGGAGGCGGACTTGCTCTCCAAGGAGACGACGTGGCGGATAATGGATCACATACGGCAGGCAGGCGCAGAGGGGATCACCGTTGAGGACATCACTGCGAGGGAGAAGATACCCGCCAGCGTGGTCTACTCAACCCTCAAGGAACTCTACCGGCTGGAATACGTCTTCCTCTACCCCAGAGAGAAGAAGCGCAAGGGAGAGAGGAAGAAGCGTTTCGTCTGTGAGAGGAGCACGTGGGGAAAGTATCGCATCGACCAAGAGTTCGATGCGGCGCTCAGGGTGAGCGGCATCCTTGAAAAGATAACCGATGAGATGCGCGATCCGGTAATGCGGGCCCTGCAGGACGCGTATGAGCAGTTCGGGACTCATAAGGAGCTGAGCAGGTTCATCCCTACCAAGCAGACCAACATCTGTCCGAACTGTCAGCGCAGCCACGAAGCGATGGAGTTCTTCTATGCGACCTTACTCCGCTCGATTGACCTGATGATAACCGAGTCGGAGGATTTCAAGAAGTTTCTCGTCGACAAAGGATATGCGACGGAGTAAGCACTTCCAACCTGTCTGAGACGGAAGGGGTACCTTTAGAGCCTGTGCGTCATAGTTCGGGTTCCGTCCTTTCAAGGATGCACCACAGAGCACAGAGCACCAATCGGCTAGCCGCCCGACCTCAGAAACCCTTTTGAAAGCTGCGCGAATGGTCGGGACAAGAGCGCCGGGGTAACGAAGCCTGGCCAACCGTGCGGGACGCCGCTCAGCCCGACTCAAGATCTGGCCACGCCGCCATGGGACATCCCGTCCCTTAGGGGTTCGTGGGTTCAAATCCCACCCCCGGCACTCTCGCCACAACCCAACACGACCTAACGTGGAGAAATCAAGGCACGGTTTGGGTGGAAGCTATATCCCGGACGATTCTTCTCGGGTGGTGGTTTGAGCCCCGCTCGCACGAGGAAGACAGATGGGACGGTGTCCTCGAGAAGGCGAACGGGGACGAAGACCAGTGCCTTCGGCTCTCCCGGAAGGAGGAGCCACGAGTCGGCGATTTTCTACGCCGGCAGGCTCTATGATGGTCTCCAGAAGGAGGATGCCGAGGAGTACGTCGAGAGGCCAATCAGAAAGGAATACCTCGACAGGATAATCTGCAGGTCGAGCGAGAGGATGAAGGAGATTCCGGACAGCAGCGTCCACCTCGTGGTCACCTCGCCTCCTTACAACGTGGGGAAGGAGTATGACAGGAACCTCACACTCCAGGAATACCTCGGCTTCCTCGAGAGGGTCTGGCTGGAGGTCAGGAGGGTCCTCGTCCCTGGAGGGAGGTGCTGCATCAACGTTGCCAACCTCGGAAGGAGGCCGTACATCCCGCTCCACGCTTTCATAATCGAGGATATGACGAAGCTTGGCTTCCTGATGAGGGGGGAGGTGATATGGGCCAAGGACTCGAGCAGCAGCCCCTCGACGGCGTGGGGGAGCTGGCTCTCAGCGACCAACCCGACCCTCAGGGACACCCACGAGTACATCCTCGTCTTCTCCAAGTCCCGGTTCGCGAGGGAGGGCCACGGGAAGAAGAGCACAATCACCAGGGACGAGTTCCTCGAGTTCACCAAGAGCGTCTGGCGGTTCGACGCTGAGCGCGCCCGCAAGGTCGGCCATCCCGCTCCCTTTCCGGTCGAGCTGCCGTATCGCTGCATACAGCTCTACACCTTCGAGGGCGACGTGGTGCTCGACCCTTTCATCGGGTCCGGGCAGACCGCGATCGCGGCGATAAAGACGGGACGGCACTACGTCGGATATGAGGTAGACCGGGACTACGTCCGCCTGAGCGAGCAGAGAATACGCGAGTTCGCGGGACGGGCCGCTGGTTCGACCGTCTAGTATTCGGACGCCACGACGGGCTTGGCCACGACTTCGGCGAGGAACTTCTCGAGCTCCTGGATCGTCTCGAACTCCTTGGCCAGGAGCCGCTTGTCCGGGATGCTCTCCTTGCCGGCGCGCTTCATGCTGCAGAGAATGGACGTAAACCCCTTCGCAGACCTCGTGACGAAGACGAAGCACTTCTTTGCCTTGTATTTCCCGACCGCCCGGACGCCTGCGTCCAGGTCTATGATGTCCAGTTCGCTAATCAGCTGGGGGAACGAACTAATCTTTTTCTCGTACAACAACAACGTCGGCACGGATTCACTCACATTTATAGTTCATAAAGCTAAGATAGCGTAAGGAAGAACCCTCGTGAGTCACTTCAAGATGCAACCAGACCTCAAGCTATACAACACGATGACCGAGCAGAAGGAGTCGTTCCGTCCCAGGGTGCCCGGAAAAGTCTCGATGTTCGTCTGCGGGCCCACGGTTCAGGGGTACCTCCACGTAGGTCACGCCAGGACCTACACGTTCTACGACGTCGTGGCCAGGTATCTGTCGCACATGGGGTTCGAGGTGAACTTCCTCATGAACATCACCGACATTGACGACAAGATCACTCAGGTCGCAAAGGAGGAGGGAGTCGACGCCATGAGGCTGGCGGAGAAGTACACGAAGGCCTTCCTCGAGGACACGGACAGCCTGAAAATCTACACGGTCACCAAGTACGAAAGGGTCTCTAACTACGTGCAGGAGACCATGCACGAAATCTCCGCCCTCATACGGGACGGGAACGCGTATGTGGTCGACGGTACCGTCTACTTCAACACGGCGACCTTCCCAGATTTCGGGAAGCTCTCGCACATGACGCCGAAGGAGCTCTCTCTGAGGCCTCTGGAGCTTTCTGTCAAGAAGAAGCACCTGCTGGACTTCACCCTCTGGCGTCCCGTCGTCCTCGTCGAGGGCCGCTGGGACAGCCCGTGGGGCAGAGGCTCGCCCGGCTGGCACATACAGGACACCGCGGTCACCCTCACGAACTTCGGAGCCCAGTACGACATTCATGGAGGAGCCTATGAGCTGATCTACCCACACCACGAGGCGGAGATAGCCCAGGGGGAGTCGCTGACGAAGGTCAAGCCCCTGGTCAACTACTGGGTGCACACCGGGCTGGTGAACACGGACGGGAGCAAGATGTCAAAGTCGGTCGGCAATGTCCTGACCGTGAGGGAGATCCTGAAGGAGTACGGGCCGGATACCCTGAGGCTGTACCTGTTGTCGCATCACTACAGGGAGGACATGGAGTTCGAGGAGAAGGGTCTCAAGAAGATGTACGAGCTCTACATCTCGCTGAGAGGCAAGGCGAAGATAATGGAGGAGAGGAGGGCGACGAAGGCCCGCAGGAGGGACTCCGGGAAGGTGCTCGGCGAGTTCTACGCCTTCCTCAACGACGACTTCGACACTCCGGAGGCAATCACGTTCATGAAGAAGCTGATCGAAGACGGGGCGTCAGAGAAGGACCAGAACCAGGTCGAGCTTTACTACGAGGCTCTGAGAATCACCTCCAACATCCTCGGCGTGAACTTCTTTGGCAGATTCCAATGAGACGGCCTACGAGTTCAACGAGGTATCCTGGTGGTCCAACTGGGCCGATACGAAATGGCTGAGCCGGAACGCCTACCTTTTGTTCTCGAAGGACTTCGATGAGTACTTCTTCAACCGCGGAGGGTTCCTGAAGATAACGCCCGACTCGAAGAAGTCCATCGCGCCGATGGAGAGCGAGTTCGAAGCGCGGAAGCGGAAGCCGCACCTCCTCCTCCAGAGGGACCAGCTGGACCCGAAGCTGCTGGTGACGCTGGCGAAGGGCGGGTACAGAATCGCGGACCAGATGGCCGTCATGGAGATAGATGAGGCGTCCTTCAAGGTGAACCCTGACCTCAAGATAGAGCATGTCACGGGCAGCAAGCTTGAGGCATGGGTCCGCGTATACCTGGATTCGTTCTACGGAGACTCGAGCCAGCTCAAGGCCATCCTGGGCATCGTCCAGAAGCTTACGAAGGTCAGGGAGGCCAGCCTCCTGCTTGGCACGATCAAGGACGAGCCGGCCGGGATAGCGGCGCTCTTCAGGAGCGGGAAGGTCTGCGGCGCGTACTGCGTGGCCACGCACCGTGACTGGAGGGGGAAACGAGTCGCGAGCACGATGCTCGAGTTCTCGCACAGGTTGGCCGTCAAGGAAGGCAGGACACTCATCCTGCAGACAATCCTCTCCGAATCCCTGGAGGGGCTGTACCTGAAGATCGGGTTCAGGAGAGCCTACATGAAGGACCTCTTCGTGAAGGATGTGGGGCGGATGCTCAAATGACGAAGGTCCAGAGAAAGAAGGAGGCGGCCTCCGGCCACGGGATTAACAGGACCACAAAGACGGGGTCGCTCGCCTTCATTGAGGTCTTTCCGGGGTTCGAGAGCGTCGAAGCCGTGAAATCGATATTCCTGGACCAGACCGAGAGGATACTCGGGGACCTTATGGTCGACATACTCCCGCGGGCCGGGTATCTGCGCGTCGATGATGAGACTGGTAACATCGTGGTGAGCTCCGAGTACCTGAGGATGGGCGACGAGAGGTACCTCTACCTCGATGTGATCCACGAGCTGGTCCACATCCGACAGTTCATAGAAGGCAAGGAGCTCTTCGACAGCAGGTACAGCTACGTCGATCGGCCGACGGAGATAGAGGCATACACCGCGGCGACCAGGGAGGCGGAGAAAATCGGGATGAAGAAGGAGGAGATACTCGACTATCTGAAGGTGGAATGGGTAACCGAGGAAGAGTTCCAGCGACTTCTCCGCGCAGTGGATTTCGATACTGGAAGGACAGAGCAGGACTCGACCTAGGCCGAGGCGCCCGTCAAGACTTATACAGATGCACCCCCCGTCCGAGTCGAGGCTTCTGATGACCAAGGTAAAGACAATCTACGTTGTCTACGCCAACTGGTGCCCACATTGCGTTCCCACGGCGGTAGAACCGATGAAGAAGGCTGGAAAGGAGCTGGGCGTGCCCGTAAAGCTTCTCGACATCGACACGGACGACGAGAGCGAGGCCGACGAGCTGGTCAAGAAATACGGCGACTGGACTCCGGACTACATCATCCCACAGGTCTTCTTGGAATTGGACGGCGGAAAGGTGAGGCACGCGCTGACTGGCAACCCCCAGGGCGTGGCGTATACCCGGAAAGCGGTCGAGGACCTCGTGAAGAGCCTCTCTAGCAACTAGCCCCGCGGTTCGATGGCGAGGGCTTGGGCGTCAACTTAATTATCTCACTCCGGAGAATCCGAAACAAGAGCGTCGACAGATGTACATCAAGAACGCCGCCGAGTTGATCGAGAACGGCGAGACCGAGACTGCGAGGAGGGCGAGGCGCCTCTCTCTCGAGGCGGTCGAGGCTGCCCTGGGCGCCGCCGAGCCCGGGCGACTGATCAAGTCCAAGCTCAGCGTCAGAGGCGGTCAGCTGTTCGTCCAAGACACAAGCTTCGAGCTTGCGAAATTCAGGAGGATTCTGGTCATAGGAGGAGGAAAGGCCAGCGGGGCGATGGCTAGGGCTCTCGATTCTGTGCTCGGAGACAGGATCACAGCCGGCATCGTCAATGTACCGGATTCCCAGACTATCGGGAGAGATGGGTCGGGCAAAATCGAACTTCATCGTACGACCCACCCGCTGCCGAGCAGAGCAGGCATCGAGGGGGTTGAACTGATGCTCGACCTTGTGGGGAAGCCGACCAAGGACGACCTGACAATCTGTCTGATTTCTGGAGGGGGTTCCTCGCTCTTGCCGATGCCCAGAGATGGGGTGTCCCTTGCCGATAAGATCGAGGTCACCAGGGCTCTGCTGCGGGCGGGAGCGACCATACAGGAGCTCAACGTCGTCAGGAAGCACCTGTCCAGCCTGAAGGGGGGATGGCTCGCCCAGAGGCTGTATCCTTCCGTCGTCCTTTCCTTGGTGATCTCTGATGTGGTGGGGAACAGGCTGGACTCGATAGCCTCAGGTCCGCTGTATCCAGATTCCTCCACATTCTCTGACGCAGTCCATGTGCTGAAGAAGTTCAGCGCCTGGGAGCAAATCCCAGACAGCGTGACGGCTTTGCTAAGGAGAGGGGTGGAGGGCACGATTCCCGAGACCCCGAAGCCGGGTTCGAGGTACTTCAGGAAGGTCTCGAACGTCATCATAGGCAGCAACGACGACGCGAGCAACGCGGCCGTGCGCCGTCTGAAGTCGAGGGGTCAGAGACCGGTACTCTTGACCACAAGCCTCGAGGGAGAGGCAAGGTTCGCCGGCATGTTCATGGGTTCAGTTCTCCTGCACGCGGACGCGATGCCCGAGCCCTCGAGCTACGTCGTCGGCGGAGAGACGACCGTGACGGTCAGCGGAGAGGGGAGAGGAGGCAGGAATCAGGAGTTCGCTCTGGGCGCCGCAATGAAAACCGATGGAAACCAGCGAGTTGCGATGGTCGCCCTCGGGACGGACGGCCTGGATGGCTCAACAGACGCAGCCGGGGCAATCATAGACGGCTCCACCATCAGAAGAGGGAGGTCCCTGGGCTTCTCTCCAGAGGAGATTCTGCGCCAGAACGACACTTTCAGGTTCTTCGGCGGTCTCGGCGACCTCGTGATGACCGGAGCTACAGGTACCAACGTGAACGATATCGCCGTAGCCGTGGTGGTCTAGCCGACGGTGGAGCCTACGATGTCTCCCTGAATCGCCAAGAGCACGTTCTCCGGATTGCTTCCGTTCACGACCGTGAGCTTGATCCTGTTCTTCGCAATCCTGCCGACCGCGACAGGGTCGATTATGCTGTGGAGCCCGGGAGTGTAATCTCCTCCGAGTATCGCGACGAGCATGGGATAGGAGACCTTGGGCAGCAGCTGCGCCCTCTTGTGCACGCGCGGGTCTGCTGTGTAGATACCTTCCTGGTTGGAGGCCTTGACCATCAGGTCGGAGCGCCAGGCCTCTGCGACGAGTGTGGCAACGGTGTCCGTAGTAATCCCGGGTCTGAGACCCCCCATCACGACGACGTGGTCCCTCGCGACCCTCGAGAGGGTCGTGCCTATCGTGGTCGGGACGTCGGGGAACCCGAGCTTCATACCGACCAGCTTCGCGTTCACCCTTGAAGCAGCTATGGCGACGAGGTCCTGGTCCCTGTGCTCCAGCCCCATCTTCCTCGCCGCTTCGATGTACTGACGCGCGACCGACCCGCCCCCGACGACGATGGCGATCTTGTGCCCCTCCTTCAGGGCCTTCTCGACGACCGTCGCGTAGCTCGCCATCACCGCCCCGTCAGGCGGTGAGCCCAGTATCGAGCCACCTATCCTCAGGACTATCTTCAATCCGGCGCAACGAGCGATGGGGTCGCTTATTCAACGTAATGATATATTTTATAAGGCACCGGCGGAGCGAAAAGCCGTCTGCGTTGAGCATCTCTGCCGTCTTCGATGCTGATTCTCTGAGCTGACCCAGAGGCCATCATACCTTGCTTAGCAAAGCAGACTCAGTCAGGTTATACAAGATTAGGAAGGCAATCTCCGAGCTCTCCAGCAAGGAGGGTAGGGGCACGGAACTCGTCTCGCTGTACATACCTCCGAAGAAGCCACTTCACGAGGTCATCGCGTACCTGAGGAATGAGTGGGGCACCGCCGGCAACATCAAGTCGGACACCACGCGGAACCACGTGCAGGACGCTCTAACGAAGACGATGCAGCGCCTCAAGCTCTACAGGGAAACGCCGGAGACCGGGCTTGTCATCTTCTCGGGTGCCCTGCCCACCAACGGGCCGGGGAGCGAGGTGATACGGCTGAACGAGATAACCCCGCCGAAACCGGTCAACACGTTCCTTTACATGTGCGACGATCACTTCCACGTCGAGTACCTGAAGGACATGCTGAAGGCCGAGAAGGTCTACGGCATCCTCTCCATCGACTCGAACGAGGCGGGGATAGGCATCCTCTCGGGCGACAGGCTGGATGTTGAAGACCTCATGACCTCGGGCATCTCCGGGAAGACGAGAAAGGGAGGCCAGAGCGCCCGGAGGTACGAGAGGGGCAGGGAGATGGAGCTCACCTACTTCTTCAACAGGGTCTCCGAGCACGTCACCCGGATATTCATAACCGATAACACCGTCAACGGGATAATCGTGGGCGGTCCGGGACCGACGAAGGAGAACTTCATGAAAGGAGGGTATCTCGACTACAGGCTCCAGAAGAACATCATCGAGGTCGTCGACACCTCCTATTCAGGGCGGGAGGGCATCCGCGAGATCGCCGAGAAGGCAGCCGACAAGCTACAGGACGTGCGGTTCATCGAGGAGAGGAAGATGGTACAGAAGTTCCTCGGTGAGGTCAACAGGCCGAACGGGCTCTCCGTCTACGGTCTCCCCAAGATTATCGACGCCCTGAACAAGACCAACATGGACTCGATTCTGATCTCCGACGACATCAACATCACCAAGATCCAGATGACCTGCAAGAACTGCGAGACAGTCAAGGATAAGGTCGTCGACAACCAGAAGAAGATGCAGACCATGCAGCAGATGCTCAGCGAGCCCTGCACGAAGTGCGGTGCCACCGATTACGAGGTAGATGAGTCGGACGTCGTCGATATGCTCGAGGAGAAGGCAATCCAGATAGGCGCAAAGGTCGAGATGATATCCTCTGGGACGGAGGAGGGGGCCATGCTGAAGTCCTTCGGTGGGGCGGCAGGCTTCCTCAGGTACAGGACGTAGCCTCCGTATCCCTTACTGGGGACCCGTTCGTCACCCTTCAACTATAAGTAGAACGCTGTGGCGAAACGGACAGACATCTATGATAAGGATTGGAATTATAGGAAAGACAAACGCGGGAAAGACGACTCTATTCAATTCCATGACGCTTCAGACGGCCGAGGTGTCCAACTACCCGTTCACGACGAAGTCTCCGAACACCGGCATAGCCCAGGCGGTGACGCTGTGCGTCCACAAGGAGTTCGGCGTCCAGGACAACCCGAAGAACTCCAAGTGCGAGGAGGGGTGGAGGTTCATCCCCATAGAGGTGACCGACCTCCCGGGCCTGATCAAGGGAGCCTACTTGGGGAAGGGACTAGGCAACCAGTTCCTCTCGGTGGCCGCACAGTCTGACGCCCTGCTCCACGTGGTGGACGCCTCTGGCAGCGTCGACAAGGAGGGGAGGGTCACGGAGACCGGCATCGGAGACCCCATCGCAGACTTCGCCGACGTCGAACTGGAGCTCGTGCTCTGGTACACGAAGATGTTCTCCAGCAACATGGGGAAGATAGCCAAGGCCGCGAAGCAACCTGGGGCAGACGTGGGGAGCGCTGTGGCCGAAGTGATGCAGGGAATCGGCGTGAAGAAGGAGCACGTGAACTTCGCCCTAAAGGAGGCCCTCCTGGAGGGCAAGGACATAGAGAGCTGGACCGAGAAGGAGACACAGAACTTCTGCTGGATTCTGCGCGACGTCTCGAAGCCGACCATCATAATCGCAAACAAGATGGACCTGCCGAATGCCGCGGAGAACTTCAAGAAGCTGAGGGAGCACTACAAGGACTTCATCGTGGTCCCCACCAGCGGGGAGGCCGAGCTCTCTCTGAGAAGGGCGGAATCGAAGGGTTACATCAAGTACGTGCCCGGCGAGGAGCGCTTCGACATCATGAACCCACAGGAGCTGACCGACGCCCAGCGGACCGCCTTGGCCTACATCAAGAGGAAGGTCTTCGGAGAGTACCTGAGGACCGGAGTCCAGTTCGCTCTCAGCATAACCATATTCAAGCTCCTCAAGATGAACGCGATCTACCCGGTCGCCGACCCGGAGAAGCTGACGGACAAGAGCGGGCACGTCCTGCCGGACGTGTATCTGCTCCCCGCCGGGTCCACCCTCGACGACCTTGCGAGGACTGTCCATTCGGACCTTCACAAGGGCCTCCTCTACGCGGTCGACGTCAGGACGGGAATCCATCTTCCGACAGACTACGTCCTGAGAGACCGTGACGTCCTCTCCATCGTCTCGACCGCAAGAAGGGGTTAGACTAGGCGCGGTGTAGCCTCGGTCCCGACGCGTCAGGTCAGGACCGGGGCAGGAACTTTTAATAGCAAAATCAGGGGTTTCATCCCACTTGTCTCGGGAGGATACCGCCCTTTCTCAGCTCATGGTCAGGTACCCGTTTACTCCCTTCTCACGGCGGTTCTTCGACAAGCTGTCGATTGAGGAGAGCTTCTCCAGCTCGGAGGTGTTGAGGCAGGCCGAGAACCGGTTGCTGAGCTCCATCGGCCGGGTGAGATACGAGCCACACATGTCGGAGCTAATCGAGTTCTCGAGCTTCTTCGTCGCGGCGTTGGTCGCGAGTCAGGAGGTCTATCTTGGGCAGAAGTTCGCGCGGGCCGAGAGCGACTCGGCAAAGAGGCTGTTCATCAGGGAGAAGCCCATGGAGAAGCAGGTCCTCTTGCGCGACTGCTTCGACGTGAAGCTCACTCGCCTGGGTCCGGAGGTTACCGGATACGAGTACAGCATGCGCGTAGAAGACTACCTGAAGGCGACCACACACTTCGAGCTGAAGTCGCAGTTCTGGAGGCTGGTCAACCGCCCTCTTTCCAAGGGGGTCGTCTACCTCGCAGAGAACGGCGTCAACGACCTCTTCGGAGACCTGTCAGAGAAGATGATCTATGGTGGTGTGAAGAACCTCCGGAAGGTCCCTTTTCCGAAGCAGCTGACGCAGGTGCGTGAGACGCTGTTGCCGTTCCTCCCCCCGCCGATGGTCAAGTCGACCCGGGGGTACCTGTACGTCGAAGACCTGCTGAGCCACCCCGTCTCCGACGGGAGGCACAGGCTGACGTGGCTGGTCCTGGCGCCCTATCTGGTCAACGTAAAGAAGCTCGAGGAGGAGCAGGCGGTAGAGAAGATCCGGGCCTTCGTAGCCGCCAAGGGAGAGACGAGCGCCATGAAGCGGTTCATCGAGTACAACGTGAAGAGGGCCAAGCGAAACGGGCTGATGCCCCCGACCCTGAGCAAACTCAAGGCCGAGCACCCCGACATCTACGCTCTCCTGCCGAAGGAGATGACCCAGAGGTACAGGTCCGGCGGCGGCTGAGACGTCCGTGAGCGGTTCAGGTTTATAATCACCTTAGAATCGAGATGTATCTGGCGGGTGAGTGGGCCTCCGACCCGTTCCGCCACAACAAACCCCGGTGTTGGAGGAGAGAAAAAACGCAAAGACAAGAGAATGAGCTCCCGATAGCCGAGATGTTCCTCAGCGTGCAGGGCGAAGGAATCAATGCAGGGACCCCCAGCGTCTTCCTCCGGACGTACTTCTGTAACCTGACGTGCAGTTGGTGCGACACCAAGTATACTTGGCTCAACCAAGACGCGTCTAGGTCCGGCATAGATTACCAGCCCATGACCGCCGACGCCGTCTACGAGAAGGTCATGGCGTATGGCTGCAAGCACCTCGTCGTCACGGGTGGCGAGCCCCTGATGCATCAGAGGGCCCTGCTCCCGCTTCTGTCAGCGCTCAAGAAGGCTGGCGTCTCGGTCGAGGTCGAGACAAACGGCACGCTCGAGCCCAGCGCGGAGATGGTGGAGGTCGTCGAGTGCTTCAACGTCTCTCCTAAGACGTCCAACAGCCTTGTCGATGCGAGGCTAAGGACCCGCCGAGGGCCACTCGAGGCCTTTTCTCGCAACCGGAAAGCCTGGTTCAAGTTCGTGACCTCCGACTCCCACGACATCGACGAAGTCGAAGAATTGATATCTGCATACGGATTGCCGCGGGACAGGGTAATGCTAATGCCTGAAGGAATAGACGCGGAAGCTCTTCTCGTCAAGAGCAGATGGCTGGTAGATGTATGCAAGGAAAGGGGGTACCGCTTCACGCCGCGGCTTCAGATACTCCTCTACGGGAACAGGAGGGGCACCTGATGCAGACCCCCGCCCAGCCCCGGCCGGCGGTCCTACTGACATCGGGCGGAGTCGACTCCGTCACCACGGCGTACTTTGTGAAGTACCGGCTCAAGGCGCCGAAGATAATCCTGGTCTTCGCCGACTACAAGCAGCGCACCCATGACTATGAGAAGTTCTGCATCGAGGCGATAGGGAAGGAGCTCGGGGCTCCCGTCAAGCTGATTGACCTGCGCTGGCTCGGCGACCTGAGCACCAGCGTCCTGACCAAGCCGGAGACGCCTATCGCCGAGACGAAGGAGGAGGACCTCTGGAACGCGAAGAAGGCGGAGGAGCGCATCCTCAAGTGGTGGGACGTGGTCCGCAACCTGGAGCTGGTCACGGTAGGCCTGGCGCACGCCGAGTCCATGGACCTTGGCAGATACCTTTCGACGGGCCAGCGCGAAATCTGGGACGTCTACATCGGCATCAGGAGAGAGACCCCTGTCGCGATGAAGGACAACACTCCGGAGTTCCTTGAGCTCATGGACAAGGTGGCCCAGCAGTCCACGCACTTCGGTGGCTACCACGTGATGGCCCCTCTCATAACCTACGACAAGGACATGGTCGTGAAGCTGGGTGCCGAGCTCGGCGTCCCATGGGAGTACACCTACAGCTGCTACTCGGGGAGCGGGTTCACGGAAGTCGGAGGCAGGAGGCTCCCACTCCATTGCGGAAAATGTTCAAATTGCAAACGGAGGAAGTTGGCCTTCGCCCAGGCGGGGGTTGCGGACCCCTCTGTTTACGCCGTCTGACGCTAGTCCTCGGCTTCGCTGGAATCCTTTGCGACCCTGAAGCTCCCGCCTAGGATAGACCTCTGGCTGACCATCCCTACCGGTCTGCCTTCAGAGGTGACCAGGAGCCGCCTGATGTGGTGCTTTGCCATCAGCCTCAGGGCCTCCTTTATCGGCGTGTTCGAGTCGGTCGAGAAAATCGTCGTGGACATCACGTTCCTGAGAGGGACCCTCGAGGCGGCCAGGTCTTCGGCCGCGATCTTGTAGAGGATGTCGTGCTCCGTCACGATCCCCACCTGCTCGCCGTTGACCGTTACAAGTACGCTACTGGCGTCGTTCTGTTTCATGAGTTTGGCCGCTTCCAGCACCGTGCTGCTGGCATCGAGTTTGAGGAGGTTGGACCTCATGAAATCCTTCACGGTCCGCTGCTTCTCCTCTACGCTCTCAATCCAGAAGGTTACCGAGTAGTGGCAGTTGGGGCACTCTTCCGGGGGATTCTCGCCCTCGCTGACGTAAGAACACCTGTAACACTCCCACTTTCCCATTAGCTTGCTTCCGTGTAAAGGGATTCGTCTTTCTATATATCTTCCTGCCGGAAGGACGCGGCTCAGCCCTACTCAACCGCTAAATACTCCCGTTTTCGGGTTTTGAAGACATTGGAAACCCCACCCGTTCCCAAGCTTGAGGCCACAAGCTGGAATCCGGGTCTGGAGGAAGCAACGAGGGTTCTTTGGGAATCAGAGGACAGTTTTGAGTTTAAGCCGGGAAGCGAGAAGAGGCGCAACTTCGTCATAGACACGCCGCCCCCATACCCGTCCGGGAAGCCTTGGCATCCGGGCGCGCTCACCCAGTATTCGCAGATCGACATGATAGCGCGCTCTGCCCGGATGAGAAATTTCAACGTCCTCTATCCGGTGGGGATAGACAGGAACGGGCTGCCCGTAGAGATAGCGACCGAGCGGAAATACAGGATTCAGCTCAGGAAGACGCCGCGTGATGAGTTCATCGAGCTCTGCAAGCACGCGCTCGACGACATCGAGGCGTACATGATCGAGCTCCTCAAGAGGCTGGGAATCTCCGGGGATTTTAAGAACAAGTACAGGACTGACTCCGAGGACTACAGGAAAATCACCCAGTGGTCGTTCATAGAGCTCTGGAACAAGGGGCTGGTCTACATAGCGAACAGGCCCAACAACTACTGCACCAACTGCGGGACCACTATCGCTGACGCTGAGATCGAGTATGAGGAACTCCCGACCTACCTCGTGACGAACAGGTTCAAGGTTAAGGGGAGCGAGGAGGAGTTCCTTGTGGCGACCACGAGGCCGGAGCTGCTCGAGGCCTGCCAGCTCATCGTGGTCCATCCGGAGGACGAGAGGTACAAAGGACTGGTGGGCAAGACTGCGGTGACGCCGATCTTCGGGATCGAGGTCCCGATAACGACCCACAAGAGCGTCGACATGGCCTTCGGGACCGGGGCCGTGATGATATGCAGCTACGGAGACTATCACGACGTCCAGCTCATAAGGGAGTTCAAGCTGAAGGAGGTCGTCGCCATAGACATCGACGGCAAGATGACCTCGGCGGCCGGGAAGTACGCCGGAATGTCGATCAAGGACGCCAGGTCGCAGATCATCCAGGACCTCCAGGAGAGCAAGGCGGCGACGAAGGTCGAGCAGATACAGCATAGGACCCCGCTTTGCGAGAGGAGCCACACGCCGATCGAGATCATACCGATGCAGGAGTTCTATCTCAAGCAGCTCGACTTCATTCCGAAGCTCAAGAAGCTCGCGAAGGAGATGAACTTCTACCCTGACATGCACAGGCAGATACTCTACAACTGGATGAACTCGCTCACCACGGACTATCCGATCTCCAGGAGGCGGTACTATGCGACTGAGATACCAATCTGGTACTGCAGCAAGTGCAACGAGTCGCACCTCCCGAAGCCCGGCAAGTACTACAGGCCTTGGAGGGACCCCGCACCGTTCAAGAAGTGCAAGAAGTGCGGCAACACGAAGTTCGTCGGCGAGACCAAGACGTTCGACACCTGGATGGACTCGAGCATCTCGGCGCTCTTCATCACGAAGTGGATGAGGAACCAGCGGTTCCACCGCGCCACCTATCCGGCGACCATCCGGACGCAGGGCAAGGACATCGTCAGGACTTGGCTCTACTACTCGCTCCTGAGGTGCTACCTCCTCACCGGGAAGGCGCCCTTCAAGGACGCGTGGGTCGGCGGGCTAGGGCAGGACGCGCAGGGCCGCGCGATGAGGAAGAGCCTGGGCAACTTCGTCGACCCCGAGCCGCTCCTCCAGAAGTATGGCAGTGACACGTTCAGGTTCTGGGGCGCGGGTGAGGCGAATCAGGGCTATGACTTCAGACTGAGCGAAGAGAGGGTGGCTGGAGCTGGGAAGTTCCTCACCAAGCTCTGGAACACCGCGCGCTACATAGGCTCCTTCCCGGAGCCGGAGTCAGCGACACTCACCGACTCGGACAGGTGGATCCTCTCTGAGCTGAACAAGCTCATCGAGGAATGCAATAAGGGATATGAGGAGTACAACATGTTCGTCCCGGCCACTAAGATCAAGGAGTTCCTTTGGAACATGTTCACCTCTCACTACCTGGAGATGACGAAGGGGAGGGCCTACGGCGACTCGGGCAACCAGAAGGACCGCGAGGCCGCCTGCTATACGCTCCACCGGGTCATGAGGAGCCTCCTGCTCCTGCTGGCGCCCATAATCCCGCACATCACCGACCACATATGGAGGAGGCTGTACGGCACCGGGTCGATCCACAGAGAGCTATTCCCGAAGCCTGGCGACCACCACGTCCCTCCGGGAGTAACCGAGGCCCTCGTCGAGTTCAACGTTCAGGTCTGGAAGTCAAAGAGGGACAAGGGGATGGCACTTAAGGAACCCATCCAAGTCGAGGTTCCGAAGAAGCTCCAGCCCTACCTCTCCGACCTGACCAGGATGCACCACATAACTGCCTAGTCACTCGAACTTCTTGGAGAGCGCCTGATAGTCCGCCTGGGAAATCCTCACATCGACCGAACGGGCGTTCTCCTCGACGTGGGACACCCTCCCCGCCTTGGGTATGGCGACCACCGGGTCGGGGTACGTCACCCAGTTGAGCATCAGCTGCGCGGGCGTCATCTCGTACTTTGCGAGCATGTCCTTCGGAATCCTGCCAATCGGGATGTCGCCGGTATCGAGCGGGCTGTACGCTATCACCGTTAGCCTCTCCTTCTCGCAGAACGGGAGCAGCTCGGCCTCTATGGATCGCGAGGTGATGCTGTATCTCACCTCGTTCGAGACGAGCTCGCTCCTGGGCAGGGACTCCTGCGCCTGCATAGTCTGCTCGACGGAGAAGTTACTCAATCCGATGTGCCTCGTCTTCCCTGTATCGACCAGCTCCTGCATCGCCCTCATGGTCTCCTGGATGGGAATCCGCGGGTTCGGCCATTGGAGCTGGTAGAGGTCGACGAACTTCACCCCCAGCCTCTGTATGCTGGTCTCGCACGACCTGATGATGTCGTCGTAGGCGAAGTTCTCCGGGGCGACCTTGGTGGCCAGGAAGACCTCCTCTCTGTATTCCCTTATCGCGTCGCCGACGAGGGTCTCGGACCTCCCATGTCCGTAGACCTCGGCCGTGTCGATGAATTTCATCCCAAGCTCTATCCCCTTCTGGAGGGCCTTGATCTCCTCCCTCCTCTGCTCTCCGCTCGAGTTTCCGAGGGCCCAGGTCCCCATCCCGACGACGGGAATCTTCTCTCCGGTCTTTCCGAGGACCCTAGATTCCATCCTGCAACGGGATGAACCCTCTTGTTTTAGTCTA
This sequence comes from Candidatus Gagatemarchaeum stordalenia, assembly GCA_003164815.1. Taxonomy (GTDB): domain Archaea; phylum Thermoproteota; class Nitrososphaeria; order Nitrososphaerales; family Gagatemarchaeaceae; genus Gagatemarchaeum; species Gagatemarchaeum stordalenia. The sequence continues at coordinate 6,563 of PLUF01000057.1, read as the reverse complement.
TCTGATGCATAGAATTGACAAAAGGCATCGGGAAAGGTTAAAAGAAAAAGGAATGGTTCACGGCGGGAAGATGTCCATCCTCGAAAGCCCGACGGATGAAGCCAAGAGAATTATCGAGGTTGCACAGCAGAAGAAGATAATCCTGAGGCTTTTCGGTGGCGTCTCATTCTATTTTCGCTGTCCCTCGGCGACGCACAGGAGCCTCGCGAGGAACTACGTGGACATAGACTTCGTTGGCCGGGCGAAGCAGTCTAAGGAGATTAAGCAGCTGTTCGTGGAACTCGGCTACGTTCCCAGGGACAGATTCAACGCGATGCAGGGGTACAGGAGGCTGATCTTCAACGACATCGAGCACCAGAGGCGGGTCGACATATTCTTGGACGTGTTTGAGATGTGTCACAAGTTCAACTTCAAGGACAGGCTCGAAATCGACCAGTACACAATCTCCCTCGCCGACATGCTGGCCACAAAGCTCCAGATCGTTGAGATAAACCAGAAGGACCTCAAGGACGTCGTCAGCATGTTCATGGATCACGACGTGAGCAGCGACGACACGCCCGAGACGATCAACGGAGGGTACCTAGCGAAGCTGTGTGCCGACGACTGGGGAATATACAAGACCTTCGTCACGAACCTCGACCGGATACTGGGCATGATGAACGACTTTGGGCTCGAGGACACCGAGAAGACCGTCGTCGCCGACAGGGTGACGCGACTGAAGAAGATGATAGAGGACGCCCCGAAGAGCTTCAAGTGGAAGATGAGGGCGAGGGTCGGCGAGAAAGTCCAGTGGTACGAACTTCCCGAAGCCGACAAAGAAGTCGTCGACTCGCGCATAGGCACGGGGACCCAGCCGCCCGCCGCGTGAGGTTTAAAACCGCCTCGAGGGATGTGGCGGCCATTGGCAAAGACAAGGCTCTTCTTTGTTACTGATGTCCACGGCTCAGACAGGTGCTTCCGGAAGTTCATCAACGCCGGGAAGTTCTACAACGCCGGCGTCCTGGTGCTCGGCGGGGACATCACGGGGAAGATGATCGTCCCCATCGTCAAGCAGCCCGATGGGAGCTACAAGTGCCAGTTCGGGGGGACGTCCTACGACCTCAAATCGCAGGAACAGGTGAACGAGACCGTCAAGAGCATCAAGGATTCTGGGTTCTATCCTCACCTGAGCGAGCCGAAGGAGGTCGAGGAGCTTTCGGCGAAGCCCGAGCTGGTCCACGAGCTGTTCAAGAAGCTGATGAAGGAGAGCATCGAAGGGTGGATGAACCTCGCTGAGGAGAGGTTGAAGGGTACGGGCATCAAGTGCTACGTCTCTCCCGGCAACGACGACTTCTTTGAGATCGACAAGGCGCTGGACGCGGCCACCTACGTGATCAACCCGGAGGAGAAGACGGTCTACATAGACGACGAGCATGAGATGATAACTCTCGGGTACGCCAACCATACCCCATGGAACAGCCCGAGGGAGGCAGACGAGGACGTCCTTCAGCAGAAGATCGACAGGATGACCGCCCAAGTCAAGAACATGAAGACGACCCTGTTCAACCTGCACGTCCCTCCGATAAACACGGTGATCGACCAGGCGCCGAAGCTCGACGAGAACCTGAAGCCGGTGATCTCCGGCGGCAGCATCCAGATGACCTCCGCGGGGAGCACGGCCGTGAGGGCGAGCATCGAGAAGTATCAGCCACTCGCAGGGATACACGGGCACATCCATGAATCGAGAGGCATGGTGAAGATCGGGCAGACGATGTGCTTCAACCCGGGCAGCGAGTACAACTCGGGGATCCTGAAGGGGCTCCTCTGCGACGTCGAGAAAGATAAGGTCAAGTCGTACATGCTGACTTCTGGCTGATCCCACGACCGCCTGCTCACAAGAACCAACCTCCCAAGCACAGAACGGCGCCCCACAGCAGTCGACTGGGACGGCTACAGCAGGTGGCTGACTGCCCAGTACACCTCTTAGATGCTAACGATTGAGTGTCCGCACTTCTTTTCTATCCCCTTTGAATATCCAAGGAACACCATACTTATCGGTGAATTGCCCGTAGGTTCCAAAGTACATGTTATGTAGCTCAATGAAAGTTATCTTATCCTTATCAGCTCCTTCTGCAAGTTTGTCGAAAACTACTCTTAGCTCGTCATATGTTCCACCTATAACAAATATGCTAAAGGTGTTACCCTGTTTCGGCTCACGTGTTGGGGATGCCATCCAATCTGTAGCAGAAACCTGTATGGCACCGCTTTTCAGCTGAGCGTTGATAATTCTGTTATGCTTCTCCTTTGGAAACTGGTCTTTCATAGGAGTATCACCAAGCTTCGTAAGAGTTAGTTCGCCTCCAAGACATTTCTGGTAAAAGGTCATTGCTTCAGCACAGTTACCGTCAAACAAGAGAAATGGCGTAACATACAGCATAGTCTAGGAGGCTCCAAGACGACAATTAAGGCTTGATGGACGCATCATCCACAAGATGTCCCGCGTCGTAAGCATACGAGCCTCCTCATGGCGTGGCCCGCACCATCGATGAGGATTGCAGAAATCACACATTGCTCGAAGCCCAATAGGATAACGGCCATGAAGTATTTGGCATTCTCGAGAAGAAAGGGTAGGTTACATCTGTGCTTGCCCGTGCAATCGAGCGTGAGAAGGAGCCTCGGGCGGGATTTGATCCCACGACCTACTGCTTACAAGGCAGTTGCTCTACCAGGCTGAGCTACCGAGGCCTGCTGTCAGACGCCTTCTGATTGTCCTTATCTTCTTTGTCCCTTGATGCGTCCAGCAGATCTGACGCGAGCAGCCTGAGGAACGTCCCGAACTCCTCGTCGTGCATCTCGATGCTGTCGAACCTTTGGGTTTCCTTTGCCATCTCGTACCCCATCAGATGGTAGCAGGTTGTGTCCCTCCCTCCCAGGACTCTGAAGAAAAAGTGCCTGCAGGAACAGAAGGGCTTGCCTGGGTCTATGAACTCGTCACCGCTCCGGCCGACGACGGTGAAGAGGACCCTGCCGCTCGGAGTGAAGACGTGCCGCTTCACGCATCCGCCTTGGACGGCTTCGGCGGCCCTCTTGAGATGGCCCGGATGGCTGGAGATGTGGGCGAGGCTTGAGATCAGGTCCTCCGTGCTAGGTTCCGGGTCTGACACGTTCATCATCTCAGGAACTCTGAGAGCGAACTCTGCTCCTTGGATTCCTCGAAGTCCGCCACTTTGATCCCGACCCGTCTCAGGTCGCCCAGCTCGCCGACGAGGGCGCCGAGCAGCTCTGACGTAGCCCGATTGAGCGTCGAGGAGTCGCTGGTCGGTGCCTCCAGCGTTTTGGTGCGGGTCCTGATGGAGAGGTCGCTCAGGATGCCTATGACCGATATCGACCTGAAGAACAGACCTTTCTCTGCCACCCTCTTGTGGACGTCGTCCAGCGCGGGTGCCAGCTGGGTCATAATCTCGTCCTGGTTCCGCGAGTTCCTCTTGAGCGTGATGATCCTGCTTATCTGGGTCGCCTTGCCTCTCTCCTGCACTGGTTCGTCATCCTCGCCGCTCGCGGAGTTGTGAAGGTAGACGGCCATTTTCTGGCCGAAGAGGTCATCGAGCTGTGGTATGTCCTTTCTGGCGAGGTCTCCGATGGTGACGACTCCCGCTCCCTGCAGGGCCTTCGCCGTCTTATCGCCAATCCCATAGAGCTTCTCCACGGGCATCGGTTCCATGAAGTTCGCCAACTCCGAAGGCCCCACGACGGTCAACCCGTCAGGCTTCTTGAAGTCAGAGGCCAGCTTCGCCGATATCTTGGTGGGCGCAATGCCCACAGAGCATGTTAGCCGCTCTCGCTGCAGCACCTGTGACTTGATGAGGGAAGCCATCTCCGTGCCGGCCTCGAAACTTCCGCCCGCCCTCTTTGTAATGTCGAAGAACGCCTCGTCTATCCCCGTCTGCTCCATGACGTCCACGTTCTCCCTCAGGATCTCCATCACCCTCTCGGAGTAGCCCGCGTACTTCTCTCTGTCCATGCGGATGAACGCGGCCTCCGTCCCTGCCAGGCGCTTCTTTGCAAAGGCTATGGGGATGCCCGACCTGACTCCCAGCTCTCTGGCCCTGTAGTTGGCCGTGCTGACCACCCCGCTGTTCCCCGTTCGACCGGAGTACACGCAGACCAGGACGGGCAAGTTTCTCAGGGAGGGGTTCTCAAGCTCCTCGACCTGCGCATAGAAGTAGTCGAGGTCGAGGTGGCCCACCAATCGGGTCAAACCTTTGGCGAGCGCCTCTCCATTTGATTTAAGGGTATTACATGGCATTGAGGTTCGGCCGACAAATCTGGACCTAGGCTCTCAAGCCCGCCCCGAAGGTTCATTTACGAATGCGTGAGAGCTTTCAGTGGTTGGTGTCGGAAGGTACCTTGCACCGTACATCCTGATCACGGCATTCACGTATGTGTTCGCCAAGAACGCGCTTGCGTATGCCTCCCCCTTCGTGTACGGCGCGTTGACCACGCTCGTGACCTGCGCGACCCTCTTTATCGTCACCCGTGGGAAGCTCGTCCTGAACAGAGACACGATACTGTTCTCCGTGTTCTACTGGCTGGCGGGCGCCTGCCTGCTCACAGGGCTGAACTACATCTCGTCGTCCCAATCGGCCATCCTGTCCTTCACCATGCCTCTCATCGCGATACCTCTCTCGGTGTATGTACTCAGAGAACGGGCATCCAGGGTCGAGGCGTACGGGGCCGTGGTCGGGTTCGTTGGGATAATAGTGTACAACATCCCTCTGCTCAACGGGACCCCTACGCTGATAGGAGTAGGGTTGACCCTCGGGGATGCGTTCTTCTGGGCCCTCTTCTCAGTGTACATGAGGAAGCTGAGGCTCCAAGACACGACGCAGACGCTCGCGACGGGGGCGCTTGTCAGCTTCCTCTTCTACTCGGCACTGTCCTGGATAGATTTCAGATTCCGACCGTCACTGAACCTTGCTGCGGACATCGGATTCCTCGGCGTGATCGCGTGGACGCTCAACCCGTTTCTATGGATGGCCCTGCTGAAGACGGAGAAGCTGTCCAGACTCACGACAATCGTCTTCATGGCCCCCGTCGTGACACTGATCTATGGCGTTGCTACCACAGGGAGCATCCCGAGCTACGTGACTCTTGCAGGTGTCGTGCTGATCTTCGCGGGCATCTACGTCTCGAGCATCCTCGGGGCGAGGTCCGCAGAGAGCGTCCAAGCGCTCCGGATCGAGCCCAAGACCTAGGCGCCCGCGCTCGTTGACTTGATGAGATTGATGGGGTCGGCCGGATTTGAACCGGCGCTCTCAAGCGCCCGAGGCTGCTTCCACGTGGATTGAAGCCTGGACCAGACTAGCCGACGACCCCAGCCCGTTGGCGCAAACCCCTCCCTACAGGTTGTATCTCAACCTTTGGTTGCGGAGGTGTCCTCCAGGACTACGGCTCTGTAGAAACCCTACGAACAAAGAACCGGTTAGACTCGCTATCCTCGCAGCGTTGTACGCGATAATTTTGAGCCTCATCTCGTTGTTCTGGGCCTTTGTCCTCACCGACCTAACCTCGTCTCCCATGGTCCTCTTTACCACCGAGAAGATCGTCTCGTCCTTCGACCTCTGGTGATACTTCTTCTTGGAGTAGCCTCGCTTCATCTCCTTCCGATATCTGCCGTGAGTCCTCCACACCGGGACGTCCTGATACCTCGCCGGGATTATCGACATCGCATGCAGCTCGTCCCTCAGGAACTCATGGTTCTTCTCGTCGTCGTAGCCCTTGTCCCCGATCCCTACCTTGAGGGGCTTGATCGCGTGTGCCTTCTTCACCACGGGCTTGAAGTCCCTCCCGTCGTCGCAGGGACCTCTCCTGACCTTGATCGATACTACGATCTGTTTCCTCAGCTCCGCACCTATGGTGAGCTTGATGAAGCGCTTTGTCCTGGTCTTCACGGTCTCATCACCTCTTCTCCTTCTTCTCCTTCTGCTTGACCTGCTTCCTCATCGACGAGAGGATGTCCCTCTTGATCCTGAGGGCGTAGTAGTGGGACGCGTGATGGGGAGAGAAGCCGGAGGAGTCAGGAGCGAACACCTGGCTCCTGATCCTCGTCAGGCGGATGAACCCTCCAAGCACCCTCTCCAGGAGGATGGATGGGACTCGCAGGAGGAACTTCTCTATGCTCGTGAAGTGAGGGAGCTTGGAGAGGCCCAGGGTCCTCACCAGCTTCTCCGTCGTAGTCAGGTAGTCGTTGACGTACTCCCTGTATGACTTCCTGATCCTCTGCATTAGGGCGAGGAGGGCGATGTGCTGCCATAGCGTGAAGTCTTTCCGGGAGAACTTGCTCGAGTAGAGAGGCACACACTGTCGCTTACAGACCTTGAAGATGGCCTTGACCATTCTTATGTAGCGGCTCTCGTATCTTTTGACGTCGTCATCCCTCGATCTCTTCTTACTCAATCGTATCCAAAAGGAGAATCGGGGGATGATGGCATATACGCCTGAGATGCCTCAAAACAAATTTCGAGGCTTCTACGCACAAAATCTTCGTTACGTTAGCCTATTGAGAAGAGGGTTTCTACGAAGCC
>PLUF01000104.1 GCA_003164815.1 Candidatus Gagatemarchaeum stordalenia | reverse complement strand
CCTTCGATCCGCACACCGAGCAGAATCCATCGGGGAGCAGACGGTGCCCGGGACACGTCTCTGCCATCGAACCTCTTGGCAACGATGTGAAGGCGCGAACCTTTGGGACGAGGAGGACGAGCAGGGGGAGGGGGACGAGGAGAGCCGTATCGGCCCGATGACCCGACAACAGGAACGAGGTGTCGCTTCGGGCGAGAAGTCCGAGCAACATTATCGTGAACGGGAGGATCATCACCTTCAATCTGAGTCCCACGAAGGTCAGGAAGAAGAGAAAGATCAGGTCCGCGCAGAGGAATGCCGCGACCGCCTGGTCGTTCAGGCCGGGGAAGAAGCCAACCGGAGGGACCGCCAGGACCAGGATTGCCAGTATCGGCGCAAGGGAGCGGAGAATCGCTGTCCCCATCCTTAGGGCGACGTAGCCGACTATTAGGAAGAATAGCGACTCGTAGTGGTACCAGGCGGTGTAAGTTGAGTAAGAACCGTAGACATAGAGAAGGGCTGCGCCCCCGAGGAACAGGAGACCCCAGGCGAAGCTTATCTTCGAGAGCTCCAGCTGAGCCCTCAAGATTCTTCTCTTCAGCACTACGCCTAGAAGGAACAGCGCTAGAGTGACGGCGAAGAACGCACCTTCGCCGTCTGACGTGACCAGGCTGTAGAACCTCTGGGAATCAAAGAAATAGACGGCCACCAGTATCGGGACAAGTGTCAGTAGCTTCGTGACCGTCCCGGGTATCGTGTTGCCCACTAGGCGCTCACCAGAATGGTCGGTCCAAACCGAATCGGAATCGTCCACGCGCCCGTGCTGGCTTCGTGCACACACGGTTCAAGGAGGATCGGTCTGTTCGTCGCCGCGCTGACGACGACTCCGAGGAAGCTTGCGACCGCGCAGCCGACAGAGCCTTTGGTCGGCGACTTCGCCTGTCCCAGGCCGCAGGTGCATGATGTTGACGCGCCATGGAGGGTCACATCCACCCTGTCGTCCGTCGAGATGATGTCCACGGAGCGAGCGAGTCCAAAGTTCTCCCGCATCGCCTCGGGCAGCGAGGCGCGCAGCACGTCCATCGTGAGGTGGGTCACGCCCATCTCTCGCATGTAGAGCTTCGCAAGCCCCCGTCCGGGCGGCGTTATTGCCTCCATTGTAGGAGCCTTTGAAGGGGCGCCGTTGGGCAGCGCCGCACCCCCTTGGTTCTCGGGAACGATGACGACCATCTCGACGCCATTGCCGGCAGGCACGTAGGTGAACCCGGCGTCGGAGGCCGATAGCTCGCCTATGGCCTCGTCAGTGGAACCCATCACGGCATCGAAGACCCTGGCCTGGACCCGGGCTCGGGGATCCTTGAAGAGGAGGACGAGCGCCGCCAGAAAGGCGATGATTGAGTCTATCTCGAACACGATGAACTGGTCGGAGACCGCAATGACGAGGAAGAGGACACTGAGCACGATGAAACCAATGCCCGCATACCTCGAGTAGCGCCCGACGCGCCCATACAGTTTGGAAAAGGCGCTCACATCAGGCATCTGGTTCTGGACCTCCGAGAGGCTCGGAATGGAGTCTACTCATCTGGAAGAGATTCATGTTGGGAATACCTTTCTCGCCGCTTCGTCCACTCTGAACGTCAGTTCGGTCGCTGAGAACACCTCTTCCGAGGTAACGATGGAGGAGCCGTCGCCGCGGAGGAACTTCGCGAGCTCCGCGAACTCGGTCGAGTGACCCTTGTCTGGCCTGCTGAGGGTGACGGTCTCTGGCTGGGGGCCGTAGACCTCGAGCTCCTTGAAATCGTCCAGGACCATGGAGGTTCCCTGGCCGAAGACCTCCATCCGCTCCCTGTCCATGTCCTTGGACCCCATCGCCACGTAGAGGAGGGTAGCCACCGAGCCGTCCGGATAGGTCAGAGTGACCGAGAGGTTGTCCCGGGCGACTGAGCTGGAGCCGTTTATCCCCGCGGAACGGACGACGATTTCCGGCCCGTCCTGCCCGAGCAGGAAGTTGAAGAGGTCGAAGAAGTGGCAGCACTCGTGGATGATCCTCCCACCTCCCACAAGTGGGTCCTGGGACCACCTCGACGCCTGGACGAACCCCGCGTTAACCCTGTAGTTTATCATGAACGGGCCGTCGATCTTCTTCATCCTGCTCTTGACCTTCACGACGAGCGGCGCATACCTCCTGTTGAACCCGACGATTACAGGCTGGCTGAGCTCGGTGTGCAGTCTCTTGATCTCCTCGAACTCGCCGCGGTTGATGCAGAGGGGCTTCTCGACGATGGCCGTCTTGGCAGCCTTCATCGCGTCCACGAGCATGGGGGCGTGCAGGTTGTTCGGAGCCGTTATGACCACGAGGTTCGTCTTCGGGTCGTTCAGGACGTCGCCATAGTCACAGGTGCTCTCCTCGAAGCGATAGCGTGAGGCGACCCGCGTTGCGTGGGTCGGGTTCGAAGAGACGACCCACCTCAGGTTGAACTCAGGGCTGGCCCTCATGAGGGGAATCAGGGTCTCCTTGGCGAAGTTTCCGGGCCCCACCACAGCGACGTTAATCTTGCCTGCCACAGGGGTCGCGACCACCGCCGGTTGCGCAACCTTCTTGGCCCTCACGGGCGCCTCCTGGACGGCATATGAGAGCAGGACCGCCGTCTTCGCCTGCTTCCCGAGGGAGTCATAGGCCTCGGGAGCCGAGGTGAGGGGGAACTCCGATCCGACTAGGCCGCCGACGCTGACGCGTCCGGACGAGACTAGCTCCATGAAGGACTCCATGTTCCTGTTGAGCGTCCACCTCACGTACTCTACCGGATAGTCCACACCCTTCTCCTCGTAGACTGGGTCGTAGCGCCCCGGACCCAGCGACCGGGACATCAGGAGGCTGAGCTCCTTCTGGTAGAAGTCCTTCCTCTCTATCTCCATCCCGACCCTCCCGACCACCACTATCCTGCCCCGGTTCCTCGCAATCCGGCCGGCCATGTTCAGTGGGTCGCTGCTCGAGGTCGCGGCGCAGACCAAGACGTGATC
>PLUF01000047.1 GCA_003164815.1 Candidatus Gagatemarchaeum stordalenia | reverse complement strand
TATGACCAGCTTTCTTCCGTCTGGGCTGACGCAATGGTAAGGAAGCGGTCGAGCCCCTCGTCCAGGAGACTAGCGCGGTACGCCGCCCAGGCCACGAGCGCCAGAGAAGATGTGAGAAGCAGGAAGGTTGTCACGAGAAGCCCCCCTTGGTCCAGCGTGTACAGGAAGTTCGTCCAGCCTGAGAATGAGGCGTCCCTCGTGATTCCGGGGAGCCAGAGCGCGTTCAGATCCCCGAGGAACTGGGTTGTGTCCGCGCTCACGTTGGAGTTCCTGAACTCCCTGCTGAAGCCGAAGCCGACGTAATAGTTCACGAACTGGCCGCCATCGAGGAAGAGCATGTTCGTCGTTCCCTGATATGCAAGCATCACCCCGTCAGAAGATAGGTAGGTCGTCAGGTGACCCTGAAAGGGCCCGAATTGCGCGAAATCGTTCGAGCTCCTGCTCCAGCCGGGAAGGTCATTGCCGAAGGAGTTGTTGTTGTATGGCGATGGCAGGGCCGATAGCTCGTAATAGAGCGTGTAGTTCTTTGTCTCCGGATGATAGAGAGGTACGTACACCTGCTTTATTGCATATGCGTCATTCGTGAAGAAAGGGCTCGAAACGGAGCTGTTCTTGTATATCGCCGTGGAATTGATCTGCCAGCCTGCCGGAGTCGGTGGCGTGATCGTCCCCGAGTACCCGTGGGCTGAATAGTATGCGTCGGTGGGCACGCCCCCCGCAATCGCCAGCTCCGGCACGGTAGTGAGAATCAGCAGGGCCGCCACCGCGAGGACGGCCAGGAAGCCCCAGATGCCGACGTTCTCTCCCGTTTTGGGACGCGAGACCTTCGATCCGCACACCGAGCAGAACCCGTCTGGGAGCAAGCGATGCCCGGGACACGTCTCTGCCGTCGCACCTCTTGGCAGCGATGTGAAGGCGCGAACCTTTGGGATGAGGAGGACGAGCAGGGGGAGGGGGACGAGGAGGGCCGTATCGACCCGATGACCCGACAACAGGAACGAGGTGTCGCTTCGGGCGAGAAGTCCAAGCAACATTATCGCGAATGGGACGATCATCACCTTCAATCTGAGTCCAACGAAGGTCAGGAAGAAGAGAAAGATCAGGTCCGCACAGAGGAATGCCGCGACCGCCTGGTCGTTCAGGCCGGGGAAGAAGCCAACCGGAGGGACCGCCAGGACCAGGATTGCCAGTATCGGCGCAAGGGAGCGGAGAATCGCTGTCCCCATCCTTAGGGCGACGTAGCCGACTATTAGGAAGAAGAGCGACTCATAGTGGTACCAGGCGGTGTAAGTTGAGTAAGAACCGTAGACATAGAGAAGGGCTGCGCCCCCGAGGAACAGAAGGCCCCAGCCGAAGCCTATCTTCGAGAGCTCCAGCCGAGCCCTCAAGATTCTTCTCTTCAGTACTATGCCTAGAAGGAACAGCGATAGAGTGACGGCGAAGAACGCACCCTCGCCGTCTGACGTGACCAGGCTGTAGAACCTCTGGGAATCAAAGAAATAGACGGCCACCAGTATCGGGACAAGTGTCAGTAGCTTCGTGACCGTCCCGGGAATCGTGTTGCCCACTAGGCGCTCACCAGGATGGTCGGTCCAAACTGCATCGGAATGGTCCACGAGCCTGTGCTGGCCTCGTGCACACATGGTTCAAGGAGGACCGGTTTGTTCGTCGCCGCGCTGACGACGACTGCGAGGAAGCTTGCGACCGCGCAGCCGACAGAACCCTTGGTCGAAGATTTCGCCTGCCCCAGGCCGCAAGTGCATGTCGTTGACGCGCCGCGGAGGGTCACATCCACCCTGTCGTCGGTCGAGACGATGTCCACGGAGCGGGCCAGTCCAAAGTTTTCCCGCATCGCCTCGGGCAGAGAGGCGCGCAGCACGTCAATCGTGAGGTGGGTCACGCCCATTTCTCGCACGTAGAGCTTCGCAAGCCCCCGTCCGGGTGGCGTGAGGGCCTCCACTGAAGGAGCCTTTGAAGGGGCGCCGTTGGGCAGGGGCGCACCCTTCTGACTCTCGGGAATGATTACGACCATCTCGACGCCATCGCCGGCGGCCACGTAGGTGAACCCGGCGTCTGAGGCCGATAGCTCGCCTATGGCCTCGTCGGTGGAAACCATCACGGCATCGAAGACCCTGGCCTGTACCCGGGCTCGGGGATCCTTGAAGAGCAGAACGAGGGCAGCCAGGAAGGTGACGATCGAGTCTATCTCGAACACGATGAACTGGTCGGAGACCGCGATGAGGAGGAAGAGGACGCTGAGCACGATGAAACCGATGCCCGCATACCTCGAGTAGCGCCCGACGCGCCCGTACAGTTTGGAAAAGGTGTTCACATCAGGCATCTGACTCTGGACCTCCGGGACCCTCGGAATGGAGTCTATCCATCTGAAAGAGACTCATGCTGGGAACACCCTTCTCGCCGCTTCGTCCACTCTGAAGGTCAGCTCGGTCGCTGAGAACACCTCCTCCGAGGTTATGATGGAGGAATCGGTGCCGCGGAGGAACTTCGCTAGCTCCGCGAACTCGGTCGAGTGACCTTTGTCGGGCCTGCCGAGGGTGACGGTCTCTGGCTGGGGGCCATAGACCTGGAGCTCCTTGAAGTCGTCCAAGACCATTGAAGTTCCCTGGCCGAAGACCTCCATCCGCTCTCTGTCCATGTCCTTGGACCCCATCGCCACGTAGAGGAGGGTCGCCACCGAGCCGTCCGGGTAGGTCAGAGTGACCGAGAGGTTGTCGCGGGCGACGGAGCTGGAGCCGTTTATCCCCGCGGAACGGACGACTATCTCCGGCCCGTCCAGGCCGAGCAGGAAGTTGAAGAGGTCGAAGAAGTGGCAGCACTCGTGGATGATCCTCCCACCCCCCACCAACGGGTCCTGGGACCACCTCGACGCCTGGACGAACCCCGCATTGACCCTGTAGTTTATCATGAACGGGCCGTCGATCTTCTTCATCCTGCTCTTGACCTTCAGGACGAGGGGAGCATACCTTCTGTTGAACCCGACAATCACGGGCTGGTTGAGCTCCGCATGAAGTTTCTTGATCTCCTCGAACTCGCCGCGGGTGATGCAGAGGGGCTTCTCGACGAGGGCCGTCTTGGCAGCCTTCATCGCTCCCACTAGCATGGGAACGTGGAGGTTGTTCGGAGCGGTTATGACCACGAGGTTCGTCTTCGGGTCGTTCAGGACGTCGCCGTAGTCGCAGGTGCTCTCCTCGAAGCGATACCGTGAGGCGACACGCGTCGCGTGGGTCGGGTTCGAAGAGACGACCCACCTCAGGTTGAACTCAGGGCTGGCCCTCATGAGAGGGATCAAAGTCTCCTTGGCAAAGTTCCCGGGCCCGACCACCGCGACGTTGATCTTGCCGGTCACCGGAGTGGCGACCGTCGCTGGTTGCACCGGTTTCCTGGTCTTCACGGGCGCCTCCTGAACACCGTACGAGAGCAGGACCGCCGTCTTCGCCTGCTTCCCGAGGGAATCATAGGCCTCGGGAGCGGAGGCGAGGGGGAACTCCGAGCCCACAAGACCGCCGACGCGGACGCGTCCGGACGAGAGCAGCTCCATGAAGGACTCCATGTTCCTGTTGAGCGTCCACCTCACGTACTCGACCGGATAGTCCACGCCCTTCTCCTCGTAGACTGGGTCGTAGCGCCCCGGACCCAGCGACCGGGACATCAGGAGGCTGAGCTCCTTCTGGTAGAAGTCCTTCCTCTCTATCTCCATCCCGACCCTCCCGACCACCACTATCCTGCCCCGGTTCCTCGCAATCCGGCCGGCCATGTTCAGTGGGTCGCTGCTCGAGGTCGCGGCGCAGACCAAGACGTGATCTAGGCCGATTCCTCCTGTGAAGTGTGAGATGTGCGAGACCATCGCCGGATCGTCGGGCTTCAGCGTCAGGTCGACCCCGAGCTCGGCCGCCAAAGTCAGCCGTGATTCTTTGAGGTCGATGCAGACGACCCTGCACCCCGATGCCCTTGCTATCTGCGCGACCAGATTCCCCACCAAACCAGCCCCTATGACCCCCACGGTCTCCCCAACCTGGAGCTGGCTCGTCCTCACGGCGTGGACCGCTATCGCGCCGATGGTGGCGAAGGCCGCGTCCTTCATCGGTAGCCCTGCGGGGACCTTGGCGACAAGGTTCCTTGGAACCGAGACGAGCTCGGCGTGGCAGGCCTTCCCCTCCCCGGCGCAGGCCACCCTGTCGCCGACCAGAACGTCCTTCACGTTCTGCCCCACCTCGATGACGACGCCCGATGAGCTGTAGCCCAGGGTGACCTCAGGGTGGCGCACATAGTCGGCATAGTCGATGAGACCCCCGATGCCCTCCTGTCGTATCACCTCCCTCGATAGCCTGAGCGCCTTGCCGGCGAGCGACGAGTCTTTGATCAGGTCAGTCGTGGCGAGGGGGTCGGTCGAGTCGATGGTCCATGATTCGGTCCCGGTGCTGATCACCGAGTAGTTTGTCTGGATGAGGAGCCCGTTCTCCTCGCAGACTGGAGCCGGGACATCCGCGACGACGACTGTGCCCGCTCGTGCTATGACCTGCTTCAACGCGCCTCACCCACGACCTCGGTCGCCGTTTTGAACCAATCGACGAACATCCTCAGCCCTTCGTCGAGGTCGACGCCCGGCCTCCAGTGGAGCAGCTCGGC
>PLUF01000114.1 GCA_003164815.1 Candidatus Gagatemarchaeum stordalenia | reverse complement strand
TCGTCCGTCCACTCTTCTGAATTCCTTGAACCCCTTGCATGTTTTTCGGTCTCCTGCCTTTCGTCCTGGAGTGCTCCCGGTGGTTCTGCGACCGGCGTAAGCGCTCCAGCTTCTCGTGCTCGATGCCGCGGATGATCTCAGGGAGGGATGGCGGACAGCAGAGGCTTCACTAGGTCCCCGTCCGGGATCGCATGGGCGCATAATAATCGGCCCGATGTGGTCTGTCTAGCCGGTCCACAAGTCGCAGCTGTGTCTCTTCCCAGTGGTTGGGTAGAAACTATTGGATTTTGCTGCGGCCCGGACCGGTCAAGGAACGGGAGTGGAGCTTCCGCTTCCGTCATCCTCCTGAAGGCCGATGGAGGAGAAGTTGTTTCGCATCCTTCTGGGTGGACTGATGGCAATCGTATGCCCAGAGGATGGCCGTTGGGCCCGGATGCTTCCGTCCGGGTGGAAGACGGTCAACCAAAGACTGCGCTCATCGTCATGTCGATGAATCGGATGAGGCGTCACGGGTATCCAGTTTTCTCTCCCTATCGGCTTGCGAACTGCGGTGTTCGATGGCACACGCTAATGCCTAAACTTCAGATGCATGCCGAGATCAGAGAGAAAGATAGAATACGACGTCTGAAGCCCCGTCAGTATTTAACACGGGACGGGAAGGTTGCCATTCTCGGTACGGATTTTGGCAACCCTGAGGTCCAAATGGCAAGCCTAGAGGTCGATTTGGCAACCCTGAGGAGCAGTTTGGCAACCCTCGCGTGATAACTTGGCAACCCTGATGGCAACCTTCCAAGTAGAGTAGGGACAGCGGTGACTCGTTGCCTAGGGGAAACCGATGCCACAGGGCCCCGTCGCTTCATGTGAAGGGTCGCAGGTGAGCGTGTAGCCGTTCGGATAGGTCACGGTGATTGTGCCATTGTTGTACCAGTCCGCGATTGAGTCAGTGGGTGCTCCTTGGACACAGAGACTACCACCGGAACTGTTGAGGTAACATCCTACTTGGACTCGTGTACCGTTTTGGTCGGTGAGGACTCCTTGAGAGATGGAGGCGACCGAGAGCGAGTACCGTCCGGCGTAATTTAGCATAGCCCCGGTGCCAAGGGCCCAATAGGTGATCGATTCGTATCGTAGGAATTGACACCTGTTTGCCGGGCACGCGTACGAAATGGGCGGGATTGGATAACTGACCACGGGAGCTAGGAATAGGAATGCGACGACGCATGCGGAGAGCCCAATGGCGATGACGATTCGTTTGACCTTCACGTTACATTACCGTCTTGCAATTATTGGAAGGATATAGTCCTATAGTTTGGAACGTTCAATTCAGCGCTGCTATGGGTGTCAACTTTGACCGCCCTTGAGCTGAGGTGAGCCTCCGAGCGCGGCGCCTGGGCTCTTGGGCCATCGAAGCACAACGAGGAGCGATCCAAGGACGACGAGCAGGACGCCTAAGGAACCCGCGATCACATCGGGCCAAAAGAGCGACCACCACCCGCTGGCGGTCAGAGGAGGGCAGCCGTTTACCGGGCAACCGGTTGAATAACCGATTAGAAGGCCTAGCATCAAGAGCACGATTCCACCCAGAACCCACCCGATACCCAGCCCCGGCAGAGACAGCCTTCTGGACCTGCTGGCGCCCCAACCCCAGGCGACCAACACGAACCCAAGATCGAGTGTCAATATGTTCGGCCAGATCGTCGACCAAGCTCCTTGTGGATCCATGTAACACGTAGCAATGTTGCATCCCACTGGAAAGACCATGAACGGGGCCGAAACAGCAAGAACAAAGCCGAACGCCGCCGCAACAATCGCCACTCTCGACCCATTCGACTCGGCCTGCTCGGGACTCGGCCCCCCAACAGAGCGATCAGCGTCCCTGTACGAAGTCAGAGCTACCCCTGACGCAATCAACAGGCATAGAACGCCAAATGTTGCGATCAACGAGTTCCAGAAAGGCGGGGGAAAGCCTCCGCCTCCCGAATGCGAGCCTGCGTAGGGGAGGAAGAGAATGACCCCTCCGGCAACGAGGGCAGCAAAGGCCAGCTTGCGCACTTTGCTCATTCAGTCACCGCTGCTGGCGTCGGTCCGTGATTAGTGAGAACTGGTTTAGACTTGGTTGACGCAACGGCTATTGCGATCGCAGCCACAAGGATGACAATTCCTAGGTAGACAGGTGTGTAGTTGATTGAAGTACACCCCCCCATACCCGCAGGAGAACACTCCGCTTGCTGGCTGGCACCAAAGATGAGAAGTATCGCTCCTGTGACGGCCAGTATGAGAGCCAATCCCAACATGGTCTTTCTGGTCATCCTGTTGTACCAGTGTCTGTGGGGACTGTTCGTGATTAATGCTTTTGTCCGAACCTGATTGAACGCTCAGAATGATGACCGTCAATCTGAGGATTGGTCATTCGGACAAAGGCTTACATGATTCTCCGCTCCGATGCAAATCATGCGCAGAATCCTGGGGGAGATGGCACTGCTCGCTGGTGGGGTGCTCCTCGGTATTGTGCTCATCTCCATCACCACTCTAAACTCGGGCGTCGGCCATCCATTTGGGTCGGTGACATGGGGCTACCGGTGGGTTTGGCGCTGGGCTGCCTCGGCCAGTCCTGGCTACACCAACCTCGTCATTCTGTATGAAGACGTCGGATTCTGGCTGGTACTCTCGGTCGCCCTCGCCGAGGTGCCGGTTCGCATCGCCGCTCTCTCAATCAGCCAGAGGTTGCGAGGGTCAAGCGATCTGGGCATCCATCGACCGAACGGCCAAATCTCCAGAGGCCTGCTCGTCGTAGCTTCGGCTATCATCATAGCGGCCCTGCTCATCTCGGCGAGCATGTTCGTAGGGGTCGGGCAGACAACCACGACGGAGACTGTGACCACGACAGATACCCTGACGACGACCTCGACCTCGACGATGACTGCTATCCTGACGACGACTAGCACAGCGACGGTTACCTGTTCCTCCAACACGACCCCCTGCGGGTCATTCACCTACAGCCCAATCGGCCAGCTGCAGGTGAACTCCATCCAAGTTACACAACAAGTCTGCCAGAATTGCGGTGCCGTGAACGGTGAGTCGTACGTCTACTTCGGTGTCACCATCGAGAACGTCGGCAACTCCACTATCTACATTGCAGGGGGCAGTGGTGAACTTTCCTCCTCGGTCCCCACGAATTCTTCAGTCCTTCACCAAGTCACCACGCAGGTTTGCGCCGGGACGTTCGAGATTGTGGCCCTCAATCAAGGCCAGAGCTACACCTTGTATGCTCCCGGCTGCGATTCCGGCCTCATGTACCAGCAAGTCGCAGCGGGAAGCGTCAACGTCAGCTTCAGCTTCCATTGGACGACAACAGCCAACTCAAGTGTCTTTTCGAATACAACGACAATCTCAGCAACGTTCACCTTCGCGTGATGACAGAGCGTCTGTCCCGTTAAGAACTCCTGAAAGCACACTAGCTGATGGAAGCCACCGAGGTCATCTTCCTCTACCTGTCCGTTCCATATTGGATTACATTCGTCTTAGTGCTGTACAGGCACGACCTGTCGAGGCTGACCCATCCGGTCAGGGACGACGGTAGCCTGAGGAACTGGTGGTCGGTTCTGACATATTTGGGCATCCTCGACGCAGGGACGCACAGGCCGAGCAGGGAGAAGGAAATCCTCCCCTTTGTCGTCTATCTCTCGATCTCGGCAGGGGTGAGCCTGTCGTGGATTCTCAGGTTATTCCCGCTCGTCTGGTACTACCTGATCATCGTCCAGGGGGTCTCGGGCATCGTCCTCACCGCCGCGACCATGCAGTATCTCGGGACCCCTCCGAGAAGGCCCTACGTGGACGTGCTCAGATACCCTCGGCTCGAGTCGAGGATAAAGCACCTGCCCAAGGTGTCGTCGCTGGAGCGCAAGGTCAGCCAGCAGCCGGACACACAAACTGCCGATGAGGAGCCTGCCGGCAATCCCGAGAGTCAGGAGACTCCGAAATGAGCTCCGCTAGTAGCGTTACGCCGTCCTTGTCGAAGAAACTGGCCAAGAGGAACGTTCGCTTCTTCAATGTGTCTCTCAGGAACGGCATCGTCATGTCGACCCCCTCGTACCCGGAGAAACAAAGCTTCGTCGCCCACCTCATCCGCGCGCTCGAGACGTCCAACCCCGACTTCGCCTGGGTCCAGTTCCTCTTCGTCAGTTCTAGCTATGGCGCTGACCTGGTCCGACTCAAGAACTCGATGCATCGGGCCAAGACCGCTATCGAGCAGCCCTCCCTGGACCTCGTCAGCGGGGAGGAGCAGGACAGGAGGCAGCTCTACCGGGACTACTACAGGCGGGCGGACTCGAGGATGAAGAAAGTGGATGAAATCGTCACCAAGCCTACGATTACCATGGCGATACAGGGGATGTGGGTGAGCGACGAGCCGGACTCGGTCTACGCCCTCCCGTTCGACCACTGCAGCGACGACCACGACAGCCTCGCGCTCTTCCGCTACAGGGATCCCAGGATGCTCCTCGAACTCGTCGACCGGAGGATGGTCGTGGACATATCGGAGTACTTCGACCGATACACCAGATCAAGGCTAGAGCCACCTTCGTTCCTCGTCACGCCGGAGGAGCTGCAATCGTACGTCCACCTTCCCGCCGGGGAGACGGCCGCGTCCCTCCGCTCGCTGGAAGGCGGGACATCGACCCGGGCGTTCATCCTGGCCCGTATCGCAGGGGAAAAGGCGACTTCCGGCAGCGGTGATGACATCTCGTCAAGGCTGGTGAGGCTCGTGAAGGTGCCAAAGAACGAGAAGGTCCTGGAAGACGCGTCGGTCCAGCCTCTAGCGCACCTCGCGGCGCCGACCGTGAGGACGTTCGAGCTGGTCTACGCAGGAGGGAAGACCGATGTCTTGCTCTGCGCGGAAACTGTCGACGACATGAGAAAGTACGCGGGGCTGCTCAGCTTGGTGTACGGGGGAATGAAGCTTGAGGGTGCCGAGCAGCAACCGAGCTTCTTGAGAGAGTTACCCGGAATTGTCCTTGGGAACCTCGCGGCCCCGGACGAACATGATCGCTAGGACGGCGAAGAGAGCGGCTATCGTTATCCCCGTGCCAATCTCGAACAGGATGAAGAACGGGGACTGGCTGTAGTTCA
>PLUF01000011.1 GCA_003164815.1 Candidatus Gagatemarchaeum stordalenia | reverse complement strand
CGTACGAGTTCTACCTCTACTTCGACATCTAACTAGATGTCTGAGTAGATGTAGAATTCGCTCCAGAACCCTCCGCACTCTGGTCTGGCTCTAATCTGCTCCGCAGTCTCTCGGGCCGGTGAGCTTTGACCAGTATACTTTCGTTTCATGGATGGGTCATTCATTTGTAATGGATCGCCTCATGGTCGCTCGTTGTTTCGTACGGTGACGCGGTGATTGGTAAGCCCAAGCCAATAGGGGCAATAGAGTTATATGTTAATTAAATATTTAATCAATACTGAGAGGATTTAGCCTGCCCCGAACAGACCAAGCCAATAGGCAGATTCGAGAGGAGACCACGGAGAAGATTCTAGCCGCGGCGAGGGAGGTATTTGCCCGCAAGGGGATGGCTGCCAAGATGTCCGACGTGGCCTCCGAGGCTGGCGTCAGCCCGGGATTGGCATACCATTACTTCCAGAGCAAGGAGGCGATTTTCTTGGTCTTGGCGAGGCGGTCGGTCCGACCCCCGGAGGAGTTGCGTGCGATCGTCCAGCAGATGCCAGGGACACCGAGGGACCGCCTGAAGCGGATGTTGGCTGGAATACTTGAGCGTAGGCGTAAAGACCCCGAATTCTACCAGTTCTTCTACCAAGCGATGGCCAGTGACAGTCTTCCAGCGGACCTTCGCGAGAAGATCAAGGAGCAGGGCCTGTCCATTCGCGAAATCATGCGAGGGCTCATCGTCGAGGGGCAGGCGACAGGCGAAATCGCGAAAGATGACCCGGATGAGCTGGTGCAAGCTATCATGGCCTGTCTCAATGGCCTGTCCAGGTTAGCGTTTTCCTCGCCCAAAGAAACCGGGAGCCACGTGCCCGACGCGCGCATAATCCTTCGCATGCTCAGACCTGATCAGAGTGAGGAGTGATGCTTCGATGAAACTGAAGGGAATCTGTTACGACTCCGGCATGTACATGGCCTTCAATTGGCGTCCGGATTTCGATGTCGCCACCGTCCGAAGAGAGCTTGAGATAATCAAAAAGGACCTCCACTGCAACGCGGTCAAGATAACAGGCTCCGACATCGGCCGTCTGACCACGAGCGCCCGCGCAGCCCTGGAGCAGGGGTTGGAGGTCTGGTTCTCCCCGACCATAATCGACAAGGCGCAAGAAACGACACTGGCACACACAGTGAAAGCAGCAGTGGAAGCTGAGAAACTCAACCAGGAATATCCGGACAAGGTCGTGTTCGTCGTCGGCGGCGAGTTCACCCTCTTCGTCAACGGCATCGTCAAGGGCAGGAACGTCATGGAAAGGATGGCGAACCTGGCGAAGGATTTCGGGCAGCGACGGCAGCCGGGGCAACAACCCGCCAACATCGCGGAATCGATCGCCCGTCTCAAAGCAGCGGAACACAACAGATTGCTCGGGAGCTTCCTGGGTAGCGTCGCTGGCTCGGTGAGGCAGGTCTTCCACGGCAAGATAACATACGCCTCGCTGGTGTGGGAATCGGTAGACTGGAGCCTCTTCGATTTCGTAGGGCTGGACCACTATCGCGCTGCCCGGATCAAGGATCGCTACGCGGAGATGCTCAAGCCCGCTTTGGAGACTGGAAAACCTGTCGTCATAACCGAAGTCGGAGTCCAGACCTACGAGGGAGCGGAGGTCAACGGAGCGGGCCTGGGCGGAGACATCATCGACGAGAAATCTCGGTATCTCCACTACAAGCTACCGCTGCTGGGCAGGCTAATCAGACCCAAACTGACGAGCGGAAAGCACGTGAGAGACGAGGGCCTGCAGGCTCGTGAGTTGGTCGACCAGTTGACCATCCTCGACAACGCGGGCGTCTACGGCGCGTTCGTGTCAACGTTCGTCGAGCAAACCAAGCCGTACGACGACGACCCGAGATACGACCTCGACATGGGAAGCTTGAGCCTCGTAAAATACTACGAAGGCGGGAAGAGACACGGTACGACCTACCCGGACATGCCATGGGAACCCAAGGAGTCGTTCAGAGCAGTGGCGGAGTACTACACGAACCACTGAGGTGCTCAGGGCTGACACGCGAAGGCCTCTTTCCCACAACACTCACAAGGTCCACTCTCCTCGGTGGGACAAGCTGGATTGTCTCG
The DNA here is from genome assembly GCA_003164815.1 of Candidatus Gagatemarchaeum stordalenia. Classification (GTDB taxonomy): domain Archaea; phylum Thermoproteota; class Nitrososphaeria; order Nitrososphaerales; family Gagatemarchaeaceae; genus Gagatemarchaeum; species Gagatemarchaeum stordalenia. Next base: position 3,499 of record PLUF01000011.1, on the reverse strand, counting down.
CTCTCGTACTTCGTCGGCCAAGCCATCGCCCAGCTCGCGTGGAAAGGACCCCCTTCCTACAGCATGATTAGCAACTCGGTCAGCGACCTCGGGGTAACCGTCTGCGGAACGGTCAAGATTGGCGGCCTTCCGGGCTATTACTGCTCGCCCCTCTATCTTGCAGAGAACGCCGGGTTTGTGATAACTGGTGTGGCGATCTTCTTGGGCGTCTGTCTAACCCGTGATATTTGGCCAAGAAGCAAATCGAGCGACGCGGGACTGGTTCTTCTCGCGCTCGCAGGCGTAGGCAAGGTCGCGGCGGGACTCAGCCCTGCCAACGTCGACTTAACCATCCACCTCCTCGATATCCTGGGAATCATCCTCGGAAACATCGGCATGATAATTGTGGGAAAAGCTCTTCGAGTCGAAGCCAGACGCGTGGCTCGGTTCACGGAGGCACTCGGCGTCATCGGCCTGATCGGCATTCTCGGCTTCCTGGTCGGTAGCCACTCGGGATTCGGCAGTCTGCTCGAGAGGATAGGCGGCTACCCGCTAATCATATGGGCTGCCGTAATCGGAATCACTCTCATCGCGCGACGGAACGTTGCGACGACTGCCTCTACCGACAATGATACGCAGTCGCGGTTGCAGCACACCTTCGTTCGCGCTCCCCATGCAACAGGGCATCTTGGCGTTGCCCCTGTAGTCGAGGGGCAGGATCATCCAGTTGGGGCACTTGTAACCCCAGTTGCCACGCACCAGCTCGAACTGTTCCTTCGAGTTCACCACAAATTGCTTGTTCTCACTACGAGTATAGTATACTTGGTGGGGCCGGTGAGATCTGAGCACCTCTCCGAGTTCATTTCCAGTTTGCGTTGACGAAGGCACCGAGGTCACCAATAACAAACCATAACAAGGATGTTCGAAACCAGCCGCGGCCCGAACCCTTTGGGGCTGAGTCACGGGCCGACCCATGTGAGGGGTAGGTCCCTCCCGACCCACAATCGAAAGTAGATGTAGTGGTTAACCGCTACAAATACTTCGACATATGAGTGTGGATGGAACTCATACCTTCAGAGAGAGCACGCGAATGTGGTTGAGCCCCCCTCCGCTCTCAACATATCTCATCGGTTCGCTCAGAGTTGCCGTTCTGGCATTCGGAGTTAGAGCGTCGATTCCATGCGACCATTAAATCTGGCAACGCGGAGCCTCCATCGTGGCGAGTGTATGTCCACTGATGTGATCGAATGACCCAGAAGCCAACAGTCAGCGATTCATTTCATGGCTCGCAAGCAGACTCTGAACATGTGATTACGGTTCAACACCTCGTCAAACGGTACGGGGATTTCGCCGCGGTCAATGATGTATCCTTCTCGATAAAGCAGGGCGGGATCTTCGGAATCATAGGACCCAACGGTGCTGGCAAGACCACGGCTGTGGAATGCATCTCGGGGGCCCGACGGTCTTGACCTCATCCGGCGTGATAGTCGAGTCCTCAATCATCTTCTCAGGACCCTCATCGCCTCAGCTCCAAAGCCTGTCAATGTACAAATTTTGTACAGTAGCGAACACTCTAAATTGTCCATACCGGGATGCGCCCTGACTCCGGTGGAGGTCGTTCAATATGATGTACAACTACGCTGGTCCGGAAGGCGCGTATATGGAGAGTGCGATGGAGTTTGACCTAGCCTGATAGATGCAGAGAACCTCACAAGACGGTTCGGTGATCTCACGGCGGTCGACAACCTCACGCTCCATGTGGATGAGGGTGAGGTCTTTGGGTTTCTGGGTCCCAACGGCGCCGGAAAGACGACCACCATACGGATGCTGACATGTCTGATATCGAAGACCAGCGGTACCGCCAGGATAGGGGAATACGACATTGGAAACAGCTTAGATCAACCAAAAATCAGGAGAATCATCGGACTGGTTCCGGACAATGTGGGTCTGTACGAGGAGCTCACCGCGTACAAGAACCTGGATTTCTACGGCAGGTACTACAAGGTCGATGAAACAAAGAGAAGAGAGAGGATAGAGTATTTCCTCAAGCTACTTGGTATGTGGGATAAGAGGGATCTGGCGGCAGGAACCTTCTCCAAGGGAATGAAGCAGAAGCTTGCGATAGCGCGCTCTCTCATTCATGATCCACAGATACTCTTCATGGACGAGCCGACTGCCAACCTCGACCCGGAAGCGTCGAAGACTGTCAGAGATTTTATTCTGGCGCTGAAGAAAGAGAAGAAGACCATCTTCCTCAACACACACAATCTCGACGAGGCACAGAGGATCTGCGACAGAATCGCGATACTGAACACCAAGCTGATGGCCTATGGCACCCCGGCCGAGCTCGAACGGTCAGCGAGCGGGAGGAAGGTTGTGGTCCAGCTCGAGAGCGTCAATAACGCGATCATATCTGCAGCGAAGAAGGTCGCAACCGGTAATGTCGAGGTGGGCGAAGGCAACAAGCTCACCATAGGGGTGAATGATCCTGAGAAGGAGAACCCTGACATTATGAGTGCAATCGGAGCTGCGGGGGGCCGCATTCAGTTCGTCACGGAGGCGAGCTCGACTCTGGAGGACGTGTATCTGAAGCTGGTCAGGAGCCAGTGATAGAAATGGACCTGCAGAACGCGTGGTCGGTCGCATCAAAGGACTTCGAGATTTTCAAGAGGAGGAAGGGGGTCCTCTACGCCACGATAGCGTTCCCACTCGGTATTGCGTTGGGATTTCCCGGGGTACTTGTTGCGATCGAAAGCGTTGCTGGCACAGGAACCATATCCGCATCTGTTGCCCCGTTTCTGAACGCGTTTTCCTTTTGGTACGTAATCGGAGCGGCGAGTCTCCCGACTGGAATTGCCTCGTACAGCATAGTCGGCGAGAAGATCCAGAAGAGCCTCGAACCGCTGCTTGCAACGCCCATGACGGATAGTGAGATTCTGCTAGGAAAGAGCATCGCTGCATTCGTCCCACCGATTGCCGCGATCTGGGCTAGCTCGGTAGTCTTCATGGTCATGATAGACCTGGTCACTCACGCCGGACTAGGGTATCTCTACTATCCAAACTGGAGCTTCGGAGTGATACTCCTCGTCCTCGCACCGCTCGCGAGCATACTCTCCATCGAGCTGACCGTCATCCTATCCGCACGCGCCAATGACGTTCGTAGCGTACAGCAGTTCACCGGGGTGATGTTCTTCCCCTTCCTCATCATCTACGTGATGACCGAGATCGGTGTGATTCAATTGACTATAATCAATCTGCTCATCATGTCTGGCATCTTCTTGGTGGTCGACCTGCTTCTCTTCTATCTGAGCATTGCCACCTTCAAGAGGGAAGAGATACTCACAAAGTGGAGGTAAGTAGATTGAATTCGCATCCGTATGTCATAAGAAACATTAGGATAGTGGTGCTCGTATGGACCGCAATACTATCGTCTTGATCCTTATCAAGTACGGCCTATAGCAGGCCGCTAACTCTAGTCACTACTGTGGATTGATGATTAGACCTTGTGCGTAATTATTAT
>PLUF01000055.1 GCA_003164815.1 Candidatus Gagatemarchaeum stordalenia | reverse complement strand
CGATTCGAACCATAATAATTACGCATAAGGTCTATTCTCTTAATGAGAGTTGATTCGAATCCCTGAAATAATCTCCCTGACCTAAGCCATTTTTTAACACGTCTCGGATTTGGCTACCACGTAGCTTAGAGTTCTGAAACACTTCCTCCTTGGAGCATAGTCAATTGAACCTTTTTGCGATAGGATTTCGATTGCCCCGAGGGCATCGCTCTACGGAAGGCTCCATCAACTTCTACCGCCGCACGCTCTTGATCACTTCTCAGACGCCGTGGAGGACGTCAGAGAACATCTTCTCGTAGGCCGTTACGGTGTTCCCGAACGAGAAGGCTTGGGCAGCCTGGCTACACCTGCTCGAAAGCTGACTGTAAGGTTTGCCTTCCTCCCACAGGCGCTTCAAGCCTAGGATCGACTCTTCATACTCGGCTATCGAGTTTCCGAAGACGAACGGAAGATTGAGACCTGAATGCAGCCGCGAAGGCGACGCGACCACTGGCGTTCCGCAGGCCATTGACTCAATCGACGTTCTGCCGAAGGTGTCAGCCCTCGAGGGGTTTAGAAGCACGTGAGAGTTATTGTATATCCTCGAGAGGGCAACAGCGTTCCATTGGAAACCAAGGCTCCGGATGACAGAGTCCTTTACGACTCCGCCTACGTACAGAAACCTCACCCCGAGGTCCTTCATCCTCCTCGCGAGGTTTACGTAAATGTCCCACCCCTTCTGCCACAAGGCCCTCCCCGAGAAGAGCACTGTGAACTCATCATACTTTTGTGTGGCCGGTTTGAAGACGCTCGTGTCGACCCAGCCCGGTATTGTGTACACTCTATGGTGCTTTAGAGTGTGGTGAGGAAAGTGAGTGTGAACCGCGTCGAACGACCGTAGCTCCAGCGGACCTATGATTCTAGTACCATAGGATGCCAAAGCCGGAACCAAGCCATACTGCCGGTTCACCGATCTCAGAAAGAAGGCTTGAGAGTGGAATGAAGCGATTCGTTTTCCCTTAACGCGGAAGTTGAGTGTGGAAAGCGGGTGGTAGAAAGTGTATGCAACGTCGGCGTGCACTTTTTGCGACCAGGCCTCGTGGTAGGGGATTTCTCCGAGCAAATCGACTGGGTTAGCCTTCGGTTTTGACCCCATGAGGAATGGAAGAGCGTAGAACTCGACGTCGTGGCCTCTGTTCGCGAGCTCAATCCCAAGCTCGCACATCTCTCTTTCCCCACCGCCCATGTAGGAGAGACTAAGATGAGTGCAGATTGCTATTTTCAGGGCGCTAACCAGTCCTTTTTGGCTTGCGCTCTCGCGCTATTTATCTTTCCCAGAGGTAGCTGAACAAGGAACTTGTCTTCATCAGGTCTTTTGCCAGCTTCTTCACGCTATCCTCAGCATCCTTGGAGGTCTTCTGGCCGTCCGCGTTCGCCATCATCGGAGCGGCCATCGGGATCGAGGGACCAGCGCTCATCGGCTTCGAGGCCCGTGCGACCTGCGAGGCGATAGCGATCGGCGAGATGGAGTCGTACACCTGGAGCGCCCAGAGCGCCGGGACGAAGGCGAGCAGCATTATCGAGATCTCGCCGAGGGTGGCATTGTAGCCCGTGAAGCGGGCCATCCAGGTCAGGGCATAGGGCTGCACCGCCGCGCCTCCGGAGACGAACGCGTAGATCCTCTCGGGGAGAATCGTGTACCATGAGGAGAAGAAGCTGAGGGCTGCGCCTGCCCCGAGGAAGAGCGACCCCGTCTTGCGCCTCTTTTCGTACAACTGCCCCAGCCCCATAAGCCCGAAGAACCCTGGGACCGCCGAGAGCAGGAGCTTCTTGACCGACGATGAGAGGCTCATCTTTGAGCCCAGATAAGAAGCGACCCCCAGCGACCCCGTCCCAAAGCTCGGCATGGGGCTGGGGAAGCTTCCGACTGCGGAGACGGCTTCCATCGTAGGTGTGCTTGTTGAAACCGCCTCCGCCTTCGGAGTGTGCGTGAACGTAAACGTGCTGAACGACGGCGGGCTCAGTATCGGGTTGACCGAGTTGATTCTCAGGTGGTTGCTATACCTCTTTGAGGACCTGGACGTGCTCCTGCCGAAGGTGTTGACCCTGAAGATCTGGTCCGGCCGCTCGAATGTGTGCCTGCTTACTGGCAGCGAGAGGGTACGCTCGTATCGCATTCCCCTTGACCTGAGAGCCATATCAAACGTCTGAGAGTAGATTGGCATAGTATATAAATTTAGAGATTACACATAGTTCGCACTGCCTTTACGTGCAGATTCTGACAAATATCTGGACAATTAGCGATGACAATCGTCCAAATAATGCATGAGGAGCAAGAGAAAGTGATTGATGTGACAAGACAGGTACACCCTGTGCGAATATACGTTGCATCTGAACCTAATCTCCTATGGAAAGGCTAACATTGAGGGTTCTGAGCTCCCGGCCGAGGAAACCAGGTCATCCCGACTCAGATTCCCAGACCGAAGCCCATGACAAATGCCTCCGCCTTCTTGATCTGGTTGATGAAGTCCAGGCCCTTCTGGGTGAGAGTGTAGAACTTCCCGTCCGGGTCCAGCTTCTCCTCGAGCAGCCCCTTGGAGCTGAGCTCCCCGAGGTACTTCACCAGCCGGTCGTGGGAGAGGTTCGCCCTGTACAGTATCCTCGTCGGCCTAGTGTTCCCCTCGTCCCTCACGGTCACCAGGATGTCCAGGTAGATCTTGAGGGCGGACCTCGGCCGCTCAGCTGACAACTCGAGCACTCCAGTAGAGGAAGAAGAGGAGCGAGACGAAGCCGCAGAACTCGATGGTGTTCCCCACGAGGTTCAGCGTCGCCCCGAGGGTGACCGCAGCCGCGAGGGTGATGACGTGGGCGACGAAGATGAGGACGAACCCGAAGAGGACCATCAGCGAGAGGTTGCTGTGCGTGTGCGAGAAGACCCTCGCGCCATGGTAGACTATGAGGAAGAGCAGGACGACTATGGCGAACTGGGAACCGAGGTAGACGGCCAGCGCGAACACCGAGGCATCAAGGAGCTTCTTCGCCACGGTAGCAAGGGAAGTCGTGCCCGCCAGGACCGAAGGGATTGCGCCGTTCTTGGAGGTGGCGCGGGAGAAGAAGCTCAGGCCGTAGCCCCAGGCGAAGATGGCGTAGGCTATGAGCTGGAGCGCGGTGTAGACTAGGAACGCGACCAGCTCCTCCCCCCGGACCCTGAGCGCGTCTATGGCGGTCGCGGCGACTATGTTCTCGGTCCCCGCCTGGAGGAAGAGGCTGACCCCAAGGAGCAGGAAGCCCCAGCTGATGTACCTCAGGAGGATGCTGCCGACGAGCCTGTTGTTCTTGTAGGCGTAGTAGCTGATCAGGAGGGCGACCGCGCCGCTCAGGACGTTCAGGACGGAGATTATCGTCGCTGTTGGCACGGCCGAACGGAGAAAGGGATGACGATGCGGATTAAACTCTTGCGTTGCGCGGTTC
>PLUF01000084.1 GCA_003164815.1 Candidatus Gagatemarchaeum stordalenia | reverse complement strand
CGGCACCTGCGACAACGCCGGCGCCTATTTTCAGGAAGGTCCTTCTGTCGCATTCCTTCTCAATTGGCTTTCCACTGTCAGCCATCGATGGGACCGATGTTGTTCAGGTTCGAGCAGATTGTGATAGAGCGCATGGTCGAGCCTGGACAATCCGGCAACTACGTTCTCGGGTACAAGGACGAATCAGGAGAGTTCATCCCGTAGTATACCGGGAGGTCCGACATCGACCTGGGGGGAGAGTTGATCGCGAGGCTCGGGAGCATGAAATACCCTTACTTCAAGTTCAGCATCGCCAACCCGAGGCCGGTGTTCGAGACAGAATGCGCCCAATATGTACGCCACACCGTCGCTCGGCATCGATGGGATATACCCGTTGTCAGGTAGGAACGCTCGACTTAGGCGTTTCCAACTCGGCGATCCAGGGTTTACAGACAGAGCAGGGGAACGGGAGAGCCTTGTGATATCCGTTATACTCCATCTCGGTGCGTCGAAGGAAGGCTATGAATTCTGCCGTCCTGCTCTCTATCCGAGACCGCTGTTGAAGCAACTCCCATATCCTGGGCTCGGCTCTCATCGCTTCCTTCTCCCAGGCTCTTAACATCATGTCCGCTGCGTCCTTGCTTTGGGTCAGCACCCACGGCAAATCTGTGAAGGCCCACGTGTTGACGGTGTCCTCGGTGTGCCTCATGGATATGGGAGTGACTCCTTCCACGACCTTCGTGCGCTCCCACTGATGGGCTCTGTTCTCGTCGTAGTAGCCGATGTCCTGCCAGATGGTCTCCAGGAACCTCGAGGGCCAGTAGATATCCAGCGGCCGTTCGGCGAGCTTCTCGTATGGCGCGAGCCCAATCTCGTGCGCGGCTACGCCGATCTCCTCGAGGATGCGGCGCCATTCCTGTGTGACCGATTCCAGGTGCGCGTTGGTGTCCCTGACCAGTTCCTCCCAGGCTAGCCAGCTCTCGGGTCCCAGGTGCAACCTGAGCTTGTCCTCGACCGGTTCGAGATTCTTGGGAAGCGCGAGGGGCAGAAGGACGATCTTTCCTTCGTTGTAATAATATGCCACGCCGCCCGTGATTCGGTACTCGATCGAAGCGGGCCATGGTCCGGGTGGGCGCGCAGTCTTCCGCTCGAAGAACAGGCCGTAATCTCGGAGTATCTCCGCGCAGTGCGACCTTAGAGTCTCGTCCAGTTTCGCCGTTTGCGTCTCCACCGCAGAATCCCCCATTTGGTGTCCCTGTCTCACGTCGCTAGTCATGCGCCCGGATCAGCTCACCTGAGCGTCGTACGCTTTCGAGCGCGTCTCATCGCCATATTGCCCGCGGCCATGGTGCGCGTGGGCGATCGCTAGGGAGATCTTCTCCACCCTGTCAGACCAACCTAGCGTCAGGTAGAGTTCACTGCTGAGCCTTATCGGCAATACCGGGACGCGAATCCCCACGATGTTCACGATGGGTGCCTTGAACTCGAGCGGGTCTCCCCACTCCCATTCTCCGACCTTCATCTGGTATTCGCCGTGCACCTGCACCTCGGCTCCATGGACTGTCAGGTCCATCCGCTGGCTTCGGACTCTCACCGGATACTTCTTTCCTTCAATCTCGGCGTCCCGGTCCAGCTTCGTCTCGATCGTGGTAATCGGAGTGGGATCGTATTCTGCCAGGGCTCCTGAAATCTTCTGTACCCCGTCCTTGTTCGTCAGGATCTCGACGTGCGTCGCCTCTATGCTGACCCCGCCCATCATCTCCGAGAGGTCTCCTCCGATCGCCCACCAGGCGTCCGTCTTCTGGATCTTTGGCGTGATGTCGTGTATGCACTTGATGAGATTCTGCGAAAGCATGAAGATCTCTTCAGGCTTCGGAAGCGGTGAGCCCGGGTTCACGAACTTGGTGATATTCTGCGGCGTCGCCCTTACCACACCGTCATCATTCTTCATGGTCCAGATTCTCCCCCGCGAGCACGATTAAACCTTCCTTACCCGAGCGTTCGTCGTCAGCAAGGCGGTTCAGCCATCAATCACGGACCTCTCTTCGAAGCGCGAAAAACATGTCGGTGTCCGCCGTCTACTCGGAGACGAGCGGACCCGGGCTTGTGAGATACTTCAGGATGCCATCCGCGGCTGCGTACGACGTGCAGGCTGCAGGATGGGTCCCTCCGGTCTGTACGCTAGACCCGTTCGGTTGGGTCATCTCGCCCGTGGCGAAGACGTTGGGTGTGCCCCAGACCTGGTTGTACATGTTCATCACGGACGTGGAGGACGAGGCCCCAATCCTGATCCCGCCCCTGATGTGGATGCCCCACGCGGTGAAGTGGGAACCCGCGGGAGTGACGGCGGGACCGGGGGTTAGGTTGGTCACCCCCATCTTCTCCACGACGGGCGTCCACAGCCGGACTGAGTCGTTGGACGCGTTCCCCGAGTTTATCGTGTAGTCCAGCGTCATTCGCGGGAGAGGGTCGCCGTAGATGTCGTAGTAGTGAGGGTCCAGATCGATGTACTTGTTGGTCTGGGGCAGGTCCATTCCACCAGAAGCGGCAGAAATAGTTTGTTTCGTTGCCTGTGTCTTGTGGTATACGCTGGCTTTGTAGGCTGCACCCACGTTCGCCGCGCTGCCGGCGGCCCCGAGCGCAATCAGGCCAGGGCTGCTGGGATACGCCCCATATTGGATGCGGGTGCCGCCGAGGTATGGAGCGGAGACTTTGCTGTGGTCGAAGTTGTCGTCCGCAAAGTCATAGGTCGTATAGGATCCGCCCTGCCCGTTTCCGGCGGTGTAGTTGTTCTGACCTATGGGGAGCGTCCCCGTCGCCGTCCTCGTGGGCGCGCCGGTCGGGTTGGCTATGCCCCTTCCCAGTGAACCGGTCACCGTCGTCGGATTGTACTGCGTACCGATCCCCGAGACCGCCAGAGCCCAGTGGATGTAGAAGCCCCACGTCGCAAGCGCGAAGGTCGTCGCAGGCTGCACGTGGACGTTACCCATCGCGTCGTAGTAGCGCGCCTGTGTGGCGAGGCCGGTGTTGCTGTCCGTGTCGATCCTGAACAGGTAGGAGTTCGTCCTCAGGTCGAAGTTCCCTCCCTTAATGGCGGCTGGGACCGTCCTCGTCGCAGAACTGGCCTTGGCGCCCGTCTCGCACGGATAGCTCGTGCACGAGCACCAGCCGTCGTATACGCAGGCGTTGATGTTGAGGCCGAGGGAGTTGGTGTAGGGCTCCGAAGCTATGGCGGAAGGCGCGGGCCAGTTGTTTATGCCGAGGGACTCCGCCGCGCTTTGGAAGGCCGCCGCGACCGCCGTCTGCGGATGAGCGGGCATCGGGAAGGTGGATGAGGGACAGTTCGGTTCTTGATTCGTGCCCGAGACGCCCCAGACCGCCTCGAAGGCCTGGTAGTAGGGCAGATAGTCGTCGTACGTAACCGGGAAATCCAGCGTGTCGTCGTTGGGATTGGCCGCAGTCAGGTAGGCTTGGCCGTACTTGCTTATCGTGTTCGAATTTATGGCGTATGTCCACGGTGCATATCTGCCGAACTGGGCTCCATAGTGCTGGTTTGCGCCGCCCACACCATAGCCGGAGGAAGTCGCCTGCCCGTTGGTGTTCCGCCTTATGGGGAGCGCGAACTGGTTCACGTTGTTCCTGATGGTCACGGTGGTTTGCTGGAGGGGGCTGTCGTTCTTCCTCATGATCTGGATGCCGTACTCGTCGTACTTGGTTATGGGCCAGTCGGTCTGGTAGTTCCAGTACGGTCCTTTCTCTAGGCCGACCACTTTGTAGCCCTTGGCCGCCAGGCTGACGAGCTGTGAGACGTTCCCGCCCATGCAGCCCATTCCTATGACGCAGACGTCCACCGACGGATGCGTGATTACGGTTGACATCTCTAGCTGCTCCCTCCGAGGACTCCAGGAACGTTCTGCGACTGCTGGAACTGGGCCAGGCTGACCGGCTTCAGTATCGTGGGCGTCGTGGCGACCATCAACTCCTTTGTCGTCATGCCTTCGCCGTAGAAGTTGCCGTTGTTCAGACCAGGCGAGGCGGTGTACGTCCAGCCCGCCATCCCTCTGTTCCCTCCATATACCGGATCGCTGGTGTAGCTGGCCCACGTCATGAAGAAGACCTCGTTGGCGAAGTCGCTGGGGATTATCTCGTTGAACGTCGCGGCGGTGGGCTTGTTGTTGAAGAGGTCCTGGAGGCACGCGATCTGGTTCGCGGCGGAGAGGCTCTCATAGTTCCCGCCGTAGGCGGAGTTGGCGTAGGACTCGAGGGCCAGGATACCGTATCGCCAGAAGTTCCTGAGGCTCATGCCGTATTGATACTCCTGGCCGGCGGACCACGTGATGTTCGCGTTCACCGTCCCGGCGCTGTACGTAATCGGCCCGACGACGGAATCGACGGTAAGAGGCCCCGCCGTCTGTGGCATTATGAACGGGCCGGTGTTGAACATCCTCCCGTTGTTCCCGTAGTCGCCGTTGAGCTGGCGGTCGATGAAGTAGAGGGCGCCCGCTTCGACGGCCCCGGGGCCGTTCGAGTCCAAGGGGATGATCGTGTTGGCGAGCGCGGTGACGACCGCTGCCTCCTGGAGGCCCAGGGTGACCACGCCGTCGGCATTCCCCGAGTACGCGGAGATGGTGCTCGCGTTCGCGCTGACCTGGCTCGTCAACGACCCCACCTTGCCGTTGAGCGAGGTAATCTGCCCGTTCGCGCTCGTCAGCGCCTGCTGGGTCGCCGTGAGCTGCGAGTTTGCGCTCGTGAGCTGGGTGTTCACGCCGCTCAGCTGGGAGTTGGCGCTGGTGAGCTGTGCCTGGGTAGAATTCAGCTGGTTGTTCAGCGAGGAGAC
>PLUF01000101.1 GCA_003164815.1 Candidatus Gagatemarchaeum stordalenia | reverse complement strand
CTCGTGACGTGCTTCCTCAGGTCCCGGGACTTTCTGTGGTCCTGCTGTTTCGGGATCGCGGCGTCGTCCCTCTCTCTGACCTCGATAGCCCTCGGGAAGGTCGACCTGCCGCGGTCAGTCGACCAGGTGGCGAGGAAGCTCTACTCCTCGGCCGTCACGGTCTCGACCGCCTAGACTCAGTAGGACTTTGCGAAGTTGGCGATGACGTGCCCCGCCGCGCCGCATGCGACGCAGGGCCCAGGCGTCCCATTCTGGTCGAGCGGCATGTTGATGACCTTCGCTCCCGTCTCCTGCTTCACCTTCTCCTCGCACGCGCCGGCGCCGCACCATGGGGCCTGGACGATGCCGCCCGCCGACGAGATGAGCGCCTTGAGCTCCTCGTAGGTCCCCGCGCTCCTGACGTTCGACGCGAGTCTCTCCCGCGCCAGAGCCAGAAGGTTCCGCTGGATGTCGTCGAGCTCCTTTCCGACCTCGGCCTTGATGTCGGGGATCTTCGCGGGGCGCTTGGCGCCCGTGTCCCTCCTCGCCAGGACCACCTGGTTCTGGGCGATGTCCCGTGGCCCGACCTCGATCCGGAGGGGCACGCCCCTCAGCTCCCATTCGTTGAACTTCCTTCCCGGGGTGACGTAGTCCCTCTCGTCGACCTTGATAGAGAACGACGCTGAGAGGTCGTCCCTGAGCTTCATGGCGACCTCGAGGACCGCCGGCCTCGTCTGCTCGTTGACTATGGGCACGATCACCGCCTGGATCGGGGCGACCCTTGGAGGGAGGACCGGTCCCTTGTCGTCGCCGTGGGTCGCTATCATGACGCCTATCTCCCTGGTGGTTATCGCCCAGGTGTTCTGCCAGACCAGCTGCCTCTCGCCCTTCTGGTCGACGAAGGCGAGGTCGAACGCCTTTGCGAAGTTCTGGCCGTCCGAGTGGAAGTCCGGCCCCTGTATGGCCTTCCCGTTGGGCATCAGGTGCTCGATGCTGTAGCTGGCGAGCGCGCCCGCGAACTTCTCGCTGTCGGTCTTCTTCCCCATCAGGCCCGGCAGGGCGAGGAACTCCTCGGTTATCTTCCGGTAGATCCCCATTATCTGCTCGCGCTCGGCGTCGGCCTCCTCGCGGGTCGCGAACATGGTATGCCCCTCGTTCCAGAGGAACTCCCTCCCGCGCAGGAACGGCGTGGGGTGCTTGAACTCCCACCGGACCACGTTGTTCCAGAGGTTCAGCCTGAGCGGGAGGTCCCTCCACGACCTTATCCACTTCCTGACGACCTCGTAGATTATCGTCTCGGAGGTGGGGCGGACCGCCAGCCTCTCCTCGAGCTTGGAGTCGCCCGCCTCAGTCACCCACGCCACCTCGGGGGCGAACCCCTTGACGTGCTCCTGCTCCTTCCTGAGGAGCCTCTCTGGGATGAAGAGGGGGAAGTACGCGTTCTGTATCCCAGCCTTCTTGAACTCGAGGTCGGTGGCGTCGCGGATCTTCTCCCATATCGCGTAGCCCGAGGGCCTGTAGACCAGGCAGCCGGAGACGGGGCTGTAGTCTGCGAACTCGGACTTGATTATCGCTTGGGTGTACCACTCGTCGAAGTCCTGTCCCTTCTTCGCCGTGATGCCTTCCTGCTTGGGCTCGGACATGCGCTCGGACGTGGTCTCCTCAGGGTTAATGAACATAATTCGTATAGCGCTGTAGAACGTAGAGCCGTAAAGCAGACCCGGAGGCGTCCAAGCGGGTCAAAACGAGACCAAGAGTCCCACAGGCTTCACTGCATTCTGGCTCAGGACAAGGCCATGGAGGTCTACTTCGTGACCTTGGTCCAGAAGAAGCGAAACGATCTTGCCAACCATAGGCGCCATTCACTCCTATTGCAACGAAGTCTCCTTTGACTACTTCGAACACCCAATCGGAGACCTCCCGCCTCTGAAGAGACAGCCCATTAGTGAAGAAGTCATCGTAAGCAGCTTATGCGGGGCGTTCCGCTCTCCCAGTCTCATCTACACCAATTTCTACAGTAATCAAGAAATACCCAATAGAACACAAGAAACACTGGTATGGAGCAAACAAAACGACGACTGTCGAAAAGACAACGATTCTACTTCGTGATTGTCTTCATTGTTGCTATCACAGTCAGCATTGCATCCGTTACCCCGTGGAACCAACTCTACAGCTCAGACCTAGAAATCTTTTCCATTCTTCTATTTGTCAGCTTGTTCGCATCAGTAGCATCAAACCTAGTCGCAAACAAGTTAACTATATCTCACATCAGCAAGGTTGGATTTCAAGGAGAGGCCAACCCATTCCAAAGGGCTTTTTACAGGAAATTCGGTCTTAACTCAGGTTACGCTCAAGTATTAATTGGGATTCCCGTTGCATATGCGGTATTTCTTCTGTTCTTCATGTACTTTCACATTCTTGCTCTCTTGTTCGCTTTTACCCTACTCCCTTTAGTTTTGTCCTACGACGCCATTCAAGATTACCTTGTCCTAAGAGCAATAAAATGACTCTCACCTACCGTGCGCCACGCCGCCTATCACCGCCTCCGCTTCCGCTCCACCTAGATTACTCCAGTTGATGGGATTGTGCCCAGATGGGAATGTGCTTTGAGCATCTAGCCTATTCTGTTTGATTCTCGCGTGCTTG
>PLUF01000079.1 GCA_003164815.1 Candidatus Gagatemarchaeum stordalenia | reverse complement strand
TTATTCTAACGCTACTTAAATAGACCAGTCGGAATGCGCCCGGGCGATGCAAGCTAAGAGAGCTCTCGCGCCTACGGCGATAGCCGTAATCGTCATCATAATCATAGCAGTAATTGCGGCAGGGGCATACCTGGCGCTTTCGGGGTCCGGCTCGTCCTCTTCAACTTCTCCGAACTTTTCGTCGACTACCGCGAGTCCCACATCCCTCTCGACAGCGAGCACTACGCCGTCTACGACCACGACTAGTAGTTCAGCCATGACATCGACGTCCGCGGTCGTCTCGGGCTCGGCGCTGACGACGAGTACTAGCTCAATCCCTTCGAGCACCAGCACCCCCGCTTCCACGACGTCCAGCTCGACGTCGATGACTTCTAGCGCCTCGACCACGGCAGGCTCGACCACGAGTACAACCACGACTAGCAGCACCACGACGAGGAGCACCACTACAAGCTCGACCGTCTCGACGACCAGCAGTACGAGCTCGACCACGACGACCTCGTCGCATTCGAGCACGACTTCCAGCACCTCGACGACGTCTTGCCTTCCGACTCTCAGCTTCACGTCCCAGCCTGCGAGTGTCTTCATACCAATGCTCAGCGCCTACTCATCCATAGGCGGGAACTTCCAGATCACGCTGAACAGTGCATCGTACACCTTCACATCGAGCTACACAACGCTCTATTCGAGCGCGACGACGTTCAAGGTCAGCATCGTATCGTCGGACTATGCGAGCGCGACGACGATGTGGCTTCTCAAGAACGGGACCCTCGTTGGGATAAACTACGCCGGGTTTAACTACACAGGCGCGGCAGCAGTCCAATTCTACCAGGGATCCCGCCTCTTCACCGCGTGGGGGACACAGACTGTGTTCGGGCAGCAGCTAACGACCGACTACATCTATGCTACTGCATACTTCCATTCCACCGGGACCACACCCGTGACACTCGGAGCGAACACGTTCACTCTGACCAACTACGCCGCTAACTCACTTCCGGAGACCGTTCCGTCCTGCGCCGGCGCAGGCATTACCCTGACCACCGCTAGCATGTCCATAGGGACACCGAACGGGGCGAACTATCCGTTCCCATTCGACGTGGACGTCGTGGGCTCTTCAACTGGAGGTATGATGGGAAACGTGACCTTCACCATCACTTCTCAGATAACGTCGATTATAGTGGCCTGAGACTCAGCAATTGCGAATCGGGCCAGTCGGGGTCCTTCCTCTCCTTCTTGATGCCGGTCAGCGGCGAGATTAGAAGGGCATTGGGGGTCTAATCTTCGTCTCCTGTTCGCGCCGGCTCTTTGTTCCAAAGTGGTCGCGCGCGGTGGTCAAATCGAATTTACAGAGGCAAGAACTGTAATTGAGCAGCCCCCTTCTAAGTGGGATTGAGAGAACATCGCCCAAGACGCGATGGAGAGCTTGGAAACCGAGGTCAGAGGACTTTCTAGACTGCTCGGCCAAGCGCAGGCTCCGCTACTTGCAATACTTCCGCACAACACCCTCGAGTACGCCGAGGCTGCGCAGCAGGGTGGTGCTGACGCCCTCATCCTCGGCATAGACAAGACCGAGTCGATGTTCCCGGGGCTCTTCGGCAGCTTCGACCTGCAGGAGGACTCGATCCTCGGAATCGTCTCGACGTCATCGATACCTGTCGGAATCTCGATTGGCGACTCGCGCCCCCTCACACCCGAGAGCTGGGAGAGGATAGTCGGCAAGTCCTTCAGCTTCGTCAACATGTACGCCCACCACATGCCGCCGTTCGTCCTCACAGACGAGCGGATCGACAAGCTCGTCTCCGTAGGGGCGGGCTACATGGTGGAGCAGATCAAGAGCCTCTCGGAGATGAGCCACGTGAAGGCCCTCGAGGCGGCGATCGTCTCCCCACAGGGTCAGACCCACGTATTCAGCGTGCTCGACCTCTCGACTCTCCGCATGATATCCAAACTCTCGGCCAAGCCCGTAATCCTCAGGGCCCAAAAGCGGCTGGAGGCGGGCGACTTTAGATCCATTGCCGAGGCAGGCCTCAGAGGACTGAGCCTGGATCCGTCAGCCCTGGAGGCGGGTGTTGAAGCATATAGGGCCGCTGTCGCCAGTTACTTGCGTCAGTTCAAGGTAACAAGTCCCTGAAGCTTTCGGCATCTGGAGCCAGTCTCCGCACCCATTCATTACCTCAGATTCGCGAAGAACCCTCGCGGGAAGTGTTCCTATTCCGTTCTACTGGTTTAGTGCCCAGGATACACATCGCTGTCATACAGAGACCGGGGGATTCTGGTAACGCCCGAAGGATGACTACCTTTCTACAACACGCCGAGCGACCAGGAAAAGACGCTGTTCACCACGAAACCGAAGGAAGTCACCGCTTGAACCCATGCGCGGCGCCAATAGCGAGAGTAACAACAATTATGATAATGATGACTATGACTGCCCTCTTCTTTGTATACCACATTCTAGTCGTTGGAGTAACCCGCTTCGACAGATAAAAACTGTTCTGCTGAGTCAATGCTTAGGACATACATCCAATCCATATAGGGATGCGATAACAACCTTCAGGTCTAGAGTGACGAGTTCTGTCCAAACGATCAGGTAAGACCAAAGCGGTAATCCTTGCGGGCGGCCTGGGCACGCGCCTGAGGCCCTACACCCTCTTCCTCCCAAAGCCTATGCTACCTGTGGGCCACAGGCCCATACTCGAGCACATCGTCGAGTGGCTGAAGGGGAGCGGCATCACCGACATCGTCATCTCCACGGGATACCTCGGGAGGGCGATCGAGGACTATTTCAGCGACGGGACCGACTTCGGCGTGAAGGTCGAGTACGCTAGAGCGAGGAATCCCCTCGGCATCGCCGGACAGCTCCGCAACGCTGAGAGCAAGCTGGGGGAGCGGTTCGTCTGCCTCTACGGCGACGCCATCCTCGACTTCGACCTACGGAAGCTGCTCGAGTTCCACGCGCAGAAGCGAGCGATGCTCACCATGGCCCTGATGAGCGAGAAGATCCAGAGCAAGTACGGTGTGATCGAGCTCAAGGAGGACGGCGCGATAAGACGGTGGAAGGAGAAGCCGGTGATCGAGAACGACATCAACATAGGGTGCTACGTGATGCAGAAGGCCTATCTCGGATACATTCCGGCGGGATCGACCTACGGGATGAAGGAGGCCTTCGAGGCCGCGCTGAAGAACCACGAGCCGCTCTTCGGGCTCAAGGTCGAGGGGACGTTCAGAGACATAGGCGACCGGGCCGCATACAGGGAAGCCGACGATTACTACTCGAACCTCTACGGGAAGGTCCCCTAGGCGAGGCGACCGAAGATGAGCGTTGTGATCTTCGAAGACGACCGGTGGGCGGACTTCACACCCCTGAGTTCGACGCGCCACGTGGGCCAGCAGGTCCTTGGCACCCAGACGGTCATCGAGCACGTGACCGGACGCGTCGACGACCAGGTCTCCCTCTCGGGAAGGGGCTACCTTTCAGGGACGGTGGAGGAAGAGACGCAGCTCCGCTACAATGAGCGAGCCGACGGGAGCGTCCTGATGATCAACGCCCGGATCAACCCCCTCGTCGATTTCGAGCGGATGATAGCGGGCAAGTCAAACTTCGCTCTCCTCGAAAGGGGAGAGGTCGCGATCGCCCTGCTCACCAAGAGGAAGTTTGAGGGCGCCTCGGCGGAGGACGGCACGATGCCCCAGAGGAAGCTGGCCGCGGCCGCACGGACCCTAGAGCGCATCGAGACAGCAGAGCCGATTCTGTTCAGGTATCCTTGGGAGATGCTTGCGGCCAACGGGCGCGCGCTGGAGATGTCGGCCGAGCGGGCAGGAGGTGAAGGGCTCAGAATAAGCCCGCAGGCCGACGTTGAGGAGTTCGTCGCGTTCGACCCGTCCTCGGGGCCGATCATCGTCGGCGACGGGGCGAGGATAGAGTCGTTCTCCCGCATCTCAGGGCCGTGCTTCATAGGGCCGAAGACCGTCGTGCGTTCTGCCCTCGTGAGGGCTGGGACCACGATCGGCGCGGACTGCCGGATCGGCGGAGAGGTCGACAACTCGATTGTCTATCCGCACTCCAACAAGGCGCACTTCGGGTACCTCGGCCACTCCATCGTCGGGGAGTGGGTGAACGTCGGGGCCGGGAGCGCGACCAGCGACCTGAAGAACACCTATGGGACAGTCAGAGTCCAGCGGGGCTCAGGCAGGGTCGACAGCGGGATGCAGAAGCTCGGTCCGATGATCGGGGACCTGGCCAAGACCTCGATCGGGTGCATGATATACGGAGGTAAGACTGTGGGCGTCGGCGCCCAGTGCTCGGGCCTCGTCGACCTCGACGTCCCGGACTTCACGAGATATGATGGTTACAGGCAGCGCAGCAGCGTCCTCACGCTTCCCTCCGTCACGCAGACGCTCAGCAGGATGATGAGCAGGAGAGGGGTCAGCATGACTGAGACCCAGAGAGCGCTCGTCGAGCGGCTATATGCGAAGAAGGGACGCGCCGCCCGCGATTCCGGTCCGGCGCGCTAGTTGGCCGCGCGGCAGGCCCCCTTTGAGCAGCTTAAATGGGGGGTTTGATGTCCCGTGTCATCAAGGGCGAGTAGTGCAATGGTGGGACAAGACAAACTCTCCTCCGAAGAGATTGTCAGGGTCGACCCGAGGAGAATCTACGAGCTTTACGATCGCTGGCCGTCCGACGTCGAGGACGCCCTGAAGATACAGGTCGAAGTCCCGAGGAAGAAGTACGAGCGGGTCATCTATCTGGCTGTCGGCGGCTCTGCCACCGCCGGGGACATAATCTCCGACTGGTTCCTCTCATCGGGGGGGATCGAGGTATCGGTCTTCCGGGGCAACCTGCCAAAGGTCAGCCTGGAGAACGCGCTCGTGATAGTCTGCAGCACGTCGGGCGACACCGAGGAGACCCTCCAGATGGCCCGCACGGTCGTCAGGAAGCACCCGGACATGGTCGCCATATCAGCGGGCGGGAAGCTCAAGGAGCTGGCGGAGAAGGAGGGGATCGTCCACGTCGGGATCCGTCTCTCCAAGGCCCCTCGCTACACCCTGCCGTACAGCCTGTTCGCTGCGGTCGCGACTCTGAGGAGCGCATCGCTGCTCGACGGCATAGAGTGGGAGCTCGGCGAGACCGTCTCCAACCTCAAGAGGACCTCGCGGGACATCGAAAGGGCCGTGCCGACCGGGAGGAACGCCTCGAAGCAGATCGCGGGAATCGCGGCCCGGGGGGAGCCGTGCATCTTCGCGACCTCGGTGACGAGGTCGGTGGCGCGGAGGTTCAAGACCTGCCTCAACGAGAACGCGAAGATGCACGCGACCTACAACTCTGCCCCGGACTTCCTCCACAACGAGGTGGAGGAGTGGGAGCAGCCGGACGGTAGGCTGCAGCCGATCTTCATCCAGAGGGAGGGCGACCCCGCGGCCCAGGTGAAGTCTCGCGAGGCGTTCATACGCATCCTTGAGAAGAAAGGAGTGGAGGTTGGCCGAGTGCTCGGGAAGGGGAAGGGGAACCTCTCGCAGCTAATGAACCTATGCTACACGCTTGACGTGGCGTCATACTACACCGGGCTGCTCAGGGGCGTCGATCCGTTCCCAATCCGGCTCATCGACGAGCTGAAGAGATCTAGGTGATCCCGACCATCTGGGCGAGCTCCTTCCTGCTCGCCGCCCCGAGCTGCGCCGCAGCCGCCTCGGGGGATACCTCGTTGACAAAGACGCCCGAGCCCAGCTCGAGGCCAGCCCAGTTTGAGACGCGCGGATAGACCTCCACGTGCCAGTGGATCTGCTTGGTCGTCTTCTTCTCCGAGGAGCTGTGGAAGACGAGGTTGAACCCGCAGTCGCCGAGGACCTTGGTCATCCCTCCGAGGGTGGACCTGAGCAGGAGCGAGAGATCCATCAGCTCCTTCTGTGAAAGCTTCAGTATGCTGGTCTGGTGGCGCTTCGGGTAGATCCAGAACTCGTACGAGTGCGCGGAGACCCACGGGGTGAACGCGATGTAGTACTCGGTCGATATCACCTGCCTGGGACCCCCGCTCTCGGAGGCTATGACCTGGCACATGGGACAGACCCCGAGCTCGTTGAGCGAGTTCTGCACGGTGACCGCCTCCTGCTCGACCACGGGCGGTAGCCGCGGCAGCGTGACAATGTTGACGTGTGGATGGTCGATCGATTCGCCAGAACCCTTGCCATGGTTGATGAACGTGGCGACGTAGCTTACGCCCCTCTGGGCGTACAGCCACCGTATCTTGTCCTGCATCGTCGCGAGGAGGTTGGTCCACTGGTCGATGTCCAGCTTGGCGAACCCGTCGCCGTGGTTCGGGGAAGCGACGACCACGTAGTGGTAGCCTATCGCGGGCTCGCTGTAGTGCGGGTACTCCCCGTAGGACGGGGGCGCGTTGAGCGTGACCACCGGGTTCTTGTTCTGGAAGACCCGGACGATCCAGCCCTTGATGCGCTCGCCCTCGGTGTCGGTCTGCTTGACGAGCGTCTCGCCCATCTTCACTAGCACCAGGTCGGAGGGAGGGGTCATGTCCTCGTTGCCCGGACAGAACGGACACTTCCCATGGTCGACGTGCTTTGTCGGGATGCGGGCGCTGCGTTCAGTGGCGACGATAGAAAGTTTCTCGGTGAAGTAGTCCTTTCTTATCTCGACCATTGATGGCGGTCGGCTTTACTTCGTCGAGATATATCGTTTCCCGACCGAGGGCGAGAATATTGATATCGCCCCTCGTGGGGGCGACGGCCAGACCATGAAGTTCGGATACATCCTGCTCGACGGCTGCGCGGACAGGCCGGCCCCGTCCCTCAACTTCACCACGCCACTCGAGGCGGCGAACACTCCCCACCTCGACGCGCTGGCGAGGAGGAGCAAGATGGGCCGCGTCGTCACAGTAGGGAGGGGCGTGGCCCCGGAGTCGGACATCGCCGTCTTCAACATGCTCGGGTACGCGTTCCCGAAGGGGTACCCAGGGAGGGGCGTCGTCGAGTCGGTCGGGGCGGGGGTGAAGTTCAACGACGGAGACCTCGCGCTCAGGGCCAACTTCGCAACGACCGAGAAGGGCTACATCACCGACAGGAGGGCGGGGAGAGACCTCACGAAGGAGGAGGCGCTCTCGCTCCAGGAGGCCCTTCGGGAGGTCAAGCTCGAAGGCGGAGAGTTCGACTTCAGGAGCACGGTCGGGTACAGGGCGGTGCTCGTGATCAGGGGAGACAGGCCACTCTCTGCGGAGATCACTAACACCGACCCCGCCTACGTGAGGACCCACGGCTTCGGGGCCGCGCGGACTGTGAAGGGACCGGAGAAGGTGCAGACCTGCAAGCCCCTGGATAAGACGGCGGGGGCGCGGCGGGCAGCCGGACTGATCAACGAGTTCCTCGCGCGTGCGACAGCCGTCCTCGACGACTCGCCGGTCAACGCCCGCAGGAAGAAGGAGGGGAAGAAGCCGGCCAACCTGTTGCTGCTAAGGGATGCGAGCGACCACCTCCCCTCGGTCGTCCCGTTCCGGGAGAGGTACGGCGTAAAGGGCGTCGCCCTCGTTGAGATGCCCGCAGAGGTCGGGATCGCCCGCCTCCTCGGGATGAAGGAGATCCTTCTCAAGGACCACAGGGACCTGGCGAAGAAGGCCGAGTCCTTCAAGAGAGAGCTCGCCGACGGGGCGCTCGTCTACGCGCACATCAAGGGTCCGGACGAGTTCGGGCACGACGGCGACGCGGTCGGGAAGAAGAAGAACATCGAATCCATCGACAAGGTTTTCTTCGGATCGATATCTGAGAAGGTCGGGGACGCGAGGGTCGCGGTCTCGTGCGACCACGCGACCCCCTGCGTCCTGAAGAGCCATTCGAGCGACCCGGTGCCCCTATTGATCACCACCTCCCAGAGGGACACGGACTGCTGCAGGTTCACCGAGGGCGACGCGAAGCACGGCAGCCTGGGGACCCTGAAGGGCGCAGACGTCCTCTCCAGGGTGTTCTCGACTGCGTGAGCGCCCGGCTAGCTGAGCTTGGCGGACTAGCCGGTAATCCACAGAACACGCTGGTCAGGATACCGGAAATCTGTCGCGAGGAGCTGGTTGTGGCCGGTGTCCTCGGAGACCTGCCGCGGAGGAGCTGGAAGACGACGCCCTTCCGCTTAAGCGACAGGTGCGTGCCTTCGACGTCGTCGGTATCGAACGAGGCCTCCACATCACCTGAGACCACCGGCCCCGGCTTGCTGGTCTGCCTCAGCGCCAGGGTCACCCCACCGCCGTCGAGGAATACGGAGTCTCCGGGAATGGAGAGGGTGACCGTCATGCCGAGGATGTCCCTGTAGAAGCCCACGGACCGGTCGAGGTCCTCGGCGGTCAACATGACGCTCCCTATCTTCGTCAGCGTCGGGTCTCGGTTCGGGCGCGACAAGCAGGTCGGCGCATTACGCCCTACTCTCTTGACTCGGCCGGGTCGGGGAGCGCTCCGCCCTCCTCGTCGAAGAGCTCCTCTATCGTCTGACCCCTCCTCACGATGGAGTACCTGCCCTGGGCATCCCTCATGTGGACGTAGGGCTTTGGCTGGCAGTGGAAGGGTGAGCCGAGCACGATCGAGTACGCGCCGACGCCCCTGAAGACTACGATCTTCCCCACTTCGGCACCGCCGAGCTTCGACCTGCTTGAGGTCGCGAAGACGTCGAGGGAGTCGCAGAGCCTCCCGACCAGGACGGTCTTCTGCTGCGTGACGGCGCCCCCGGGGACGACCTCCACCGGATACTCGTGCCTGAGGAGCGCGGCGTCGGCCAAATCATGATAGCCGGCGTCGAGATAGACGTACTTGTTCTCGTTGAACCTCTTCACGTTGACGATCTTGGAGACCATCACGGTGGAGTCGGCGGACAGGAACCTCCCGCTCTCGACGATGAGCGTGAATTTGTTCCCGAAGCTCTCCGCCAGGCTGCTCAGCTGCTCCATTATCCGCGCCGAGAAGTCCGCTGGAGCGGGCACGCTCTTGCCATACGAGGTCGGGAGGCCCCCGCCGATGTCCAGCGTGTTGATCGGGAACTCTCCGAGGGTCCGCCTCGCGCCGAGGATGAACGCCTCGAGCTTCTCGAGCGCTTCGGAGTAGCAGGATGGGTCCTCGACCTGGCTGCCAAGATGGAAGTGGAAGCCGTCGAAGTTCAGGGACGGGGTCTCGAGTATCTTGCGGAGCATGAACATCGCGCTGTCCTCGCCCATAGAGTCGAGCGGTACCCCGAACTTCCCGTGGCGGAGCGAGAACCTGAGCTCTGCCTTGACGTGGACCTCCGGGTTGACGCGTATGAGGACGCTGACCTGTCCGCCGACCTTCGCGGTCGCCTCGATCAGGTTCAGCAGTCCGTTGTAGCTCGAGACCACGATCTTCCTCACTCCGCGCGAGATCAGGCTCTCGAACTCCGCCAAGGTCTCGGTGATGCTTGTGTAGATCACGTTCTCCGGCGAGCCGCCGCACTTGAGCAGGAAGTACAGCTCGTTCGCGGCCGTGAGGTCGAACATGATGCCCTCGGAGACGAAGGTCTTGATGACGGCGGGGTTGAAGTTCGCCTTGATGGAGTAGGCCACCCTGAACGGCCCCTTGAAACCCTGATAGGCCTGTTCGATCTCGCTTACGTTCTTCCTAAGCACTCCCTCGTCGATGAGGAAGTATGGTGTGCCAAACTTCGCGGCCAGATTGTAAAGTTCCTGGTCATCGAACTTTGGTGTCGTCGGATTCCGGCTCTTCGTCACCGGTTGCGCCCGAGGTTCAGGCAATTGTTTGTGTTACGAGTCTCTGAAGATTCATTTAAAAATTTATCCCCACTTGAAAGGATCTTCGGCGATCCCCGGTTGTTTTTTGGATCTGAGACTCAATCTGTATGACTTCAGAAGAGGGAGTGCGCACCCAAAAAATCTCGGGGCGCTTCAGGTATGGTCAGCGCTAAGCGAGTCCTTGCCGGACCCCGGAGACGAAGGCCCACAGGTCACTTGCCGACGAGTATCTCGATCGACGAGACGTTCCTCATCTCGCCCGTGTCGACGCTCTTGACCTGCTCCGTGCTGATGGCGATGTTCTTCACCGCAAACGCTCCGTTACCAAGTCTCTTGGTGACGATTTCAGCGACGTCGACCGCTCGTCCGATTGCGAGGCCCCTCGCCTTGATGACCACTTCGCCTGCCTGCGAAAGCTGAATGAGTGCAGACATTGCGTAGCTCATCACCGGCTTCTTGCCTACGTAGATGTGGTTCTGTGCCATCATTGTCGGTGGTGTTATCTCTTCCTCGGAATGTTCTGCGCCTGCTGGCTGTTCCTCTGCGGGAGCCCGATTGTTGGGTTTGCTGGACATGATATCCGCGGGCGACGGCCAATCCCTATTTATGCGTGACTAGATGATT
>PLUF01000021.1 GCA_003164815.1 Candidatus Gagatemarchaeum stordalenia | reverse complement strand
GTCGGCCGTGCCCCTCGTATAGACGCCCTTTGACGACACTGCGTCCGAGAAGACGTAGCTGTCCGAGACCGAGGCAAAGGCGACCGTCGGCGAGAAACCTGCGGTTATCGTCCCGGCCCCCGCTATGCTTGCGGTGGTCGAGGACGACGACGGAGACCCAAAGGTGATGGAGCCTACTGCCGTCCAGATTGAGAAGGCGTATCCCGAGTTCGGCGTCCCCGTGATCGATAGAGCGCCGTAGTTCTCCCAGACGTTTGAGCCCGACGGGCTTACCGTCCCGGTGCCTGCGGGGCTTACCGCGAACGAGACCTGGAACTGGTCGGTGTAGGCGTCGGGGTGGGTGTTCCCGCCGCTGGTGTCGGTGTACGTCGAGGTCGCAGGCACCCACCGCTCGGTCGCGCTCACCGTCAGGATGCCCATCGTGACCGGGGTGTCATAATCGGCGTATCCTGAGCAGGCGTCGGGCGTTGAGGTGCCAACGATTGGCGCGTTCGTCATGCAGACCGTCTGGCCGGCGGAACCCAGCGAGGTCCCCGTGACCGTCACGCCAGAACCCGTGAGCTGGATTGCGTCGCAGTACGCGACCGAGAACCCGGCGCTGTCCGACTCTCCCGTCCAGGTCTCAGTGACGCCCGACTGGACGGACGGGACGACCTCATAGGCGAGGACGCCCGGGAACGTGAGCACGGAGTTGACTTCCGTGAACCCCGGTGGAGGGACCGGGGTCCCCCCGCCCGCGCTGAAGCTGAACAGGAAGTCGTTCGCGTTCGTGGTGGTCTCGCCGCAGCCTATCGTCCCGGTGGGGCTGGTGCTCCCCGAGGTGACGCCGGGGAGCGCGACGTTGGGATCGAAGGGCACGGCGGTGTTGACGCCCGTCACCGCGAACTCCTGGAGCCGGATGTTGCCGGTGCCGCCCGACCACGTAATCGATACTGTGTCCGAGGATAGTGCTGTCGGGGCTATGGCGTACTCCACGATGAGGGTCCTCCCGTCGTTGGGCGCGCTGAACCTCTGGTACCAGGTCAATCCCGCCGTGTCGCTTATCCCAGTCAGGGATGAGCCAGTGTTCCCCGACATGACTATCACCACGAGGTCGTTTGCCTGGGTGGTCGAGATCGTGAGTGTCACAGGAGAGACGGGCGTGCCCCCCGAAGTCGCCGCGTTGCCGTCGAGGAGGTACCCGGTGTCCCAGGTCGTCGGGACCGTAGGGACCGCCTCGTATGTGTTCAGGAGCTGCTTGTAGAAGTTGCAGTTGTCCGTGTTCCCCGAGGTCGTCTGGGTGAACGAGCAGGCCCCGCTCCTCAGCCACTGGGTGTTCGCGGGCGCTCCGCCGATGGTGGCGGTCCCGATCACCACCGCCGCGTTGTAGTCCGCGAAGCCGGTGCAGGACTGCGCTCCTCCCCCGTTCAGGAGGGTTATCGAGCATATCGTCTGGCCAGTGGAACCAAGCAACGATCCGACGGCGGTCACGGGAGTCAGCCCGTTGTCCCAGGTGGTCTGGGCGTTGGGCGTGGCCCTGTAGGTGTTCTGGAGCTGGTCGTAATAGTTCGCCGTGTAGGTGTTCCCTCCGGAGAGAGGTAGGGGCGGCGACCCCTGCCAGAACCAGCGTGTGTTCGCGGGGGCCCCCGTTGCGGTCGTCGGGAACGTGACGGCCCTGTCGTAGTCGGTCCAGCCCGAGCACGAGACCGTCGTTGACGTCCCTCCCGATGGGCTTATGGTGCAGACGGCCGAGCCAGCGGTGCCCGCCACCGTCCCGGTCACCGGTATCGTGAGGCTGTTGTCCCAGTTCTTCAGGTGCGGGGTGGCCTGGTAGGTGTTCTGGAACTGCTCGTAGTTTGTGAAGCTCCACGCCGCGCAGCTGCCCGAGGCCGAGGTCGCGCAGACCGCGTCGGCCGTCGTGGTCCCACCGCCAGAGAACCTGTCACGTGTGTTGGCGGCGTCGACGGGCTCGGTTGCGGTAAGTGTCACCGACGGGTCTACGGTGATGCCCTGTGAGACGCCGTTGCAGAGGGCACTCGTGGGCGAGAGCGAGTTCCCGCTGCTCTCCGAGAGAGCGACGGTCGCCTGTGCTCCGGAGTTGTCCATGGTGCACGTGAGGGGGACGGTCACCGTTCCGGGGAAGCAGACCATGACGACGTCATACTCCGGCCCCGACCCGACCCCGGTCTCGCTGATCGTGCCCGTGGTGGAGACCCCTGCAGGCCAGTCGGCCCGGACCGCTGTCTGCAGATAGACGTCTCCGGCAGCGGTCTGCACTCCTCCCAGGTTCTGGAGCGGCGAGTTCGCGGTATTCGTGAACGTCGTCGAGCCGCTATTGGTGTATATCGCCGCGACCTCGATGCACATGTCGTCGGTGTTTGGTGTCACTGTCCCCGCGCCCAGGCTGACCGTGCTCCCCGCGCCGGAACTCGTGAAGACCTCCGCCGTTGTCGAGCTAATGGAGCCGATGTTCCAGGCCTGCACGATCGAGTTGGCCGCCGAGCCGCTCAGGGTGTCCGTGATGCCCGGACCTAGGAAACTGGCCTTCGCCTGCCCTATCCAGAGCTCGACGTCGTTGTAGGTGTCGGACGACGCCACCTTGGTGTAGGTGTCGCCCGCTCCGATGCTATCCGCGACGCTCGAGACAGTGATCCCTGTCCCCTGGATGACGGTAAGCTGGACCAGATAATCGCCCTTCAGTATGGAGTTCACCCCTTCGCCGGGGACGTTCGTGCTGGTCCTCGGCCCTCCCCGGAGCGGGCCGTCGTAGAGCTCGTTCCCTGCCGAAGGCGTCGGGAGGCAGGCGATTACCTCGTCCCAGGCCGGAGATGTGGAGCTGGAGGCCGTGAGGGTCCCGGTGGTGGCCCCGTCGTTCGAGTTCCAAGCGCCCCGGTATGCGTCCAGCACGAAGTTGTTGCCGGAGATTGCCGCGTAGAACGGGGTGTCCGCGCCGTTGCTGCCGTCGTAGGCGAACGGCGTGCTGTCGGTCCAGGTGGGTGACGCTCCGTTCGCGTCAGAGGCGACGATCTCACAGAAGTTGCCGGTCGCAGGGGTGAAGGACGCCACGGAGGGGCTCCCGCTCGTCCCGCTGTTGGTCTCCCGGGTGGCGGCGGTGCAGCTAGAGAGGCCCGCCACGAAGATGACCCTGAACCCGAAGCTGGCCGAGGCGCTCGCCGTCACGGTCACCGTGTCGGTCCCGGAGGCTGCCGTGTACTGGCCGCACCAGAGCTCGACGTCCTCGTTCGTGCTCGAGCTCACCACCTTCGTGAAGGTCGTCGAGCCTGTGTCCGAGACGCCGCTCACGTGCTGGCCCGTTCCGATGAAGCCCACCGGGACGAGGATGTAGTCGTTCTGGATCACATTAGGAGTCGCGGCGGAGCCCAAGGAGCTCGCGCCGGTCACAGCGACGTAGGCCGCCTGGTTCACCGTCTTGCTCCCGCCGGCGGCATTGGCCTGCTGCGGAGCGACCAGGAGGAGGGTCGCTGCGCCCGCCATGAGGGCAAGGAAGAGGAAGGCGAGTACCGCTTGGCCCACTTTCCCGTTGCCCGGTCTCATCTGGCGATAGACCCCTCAGCAGAGCCGAAGGCCGGCGGCTTCATGCCCCTTCCGCTCGCCTCTCTTGTGATGAATTAGAGAAATCCCTGGGGCTATATGGCCTAGAGAGGCTGGCTTTGCGCTACCGGTGCCTCTCATCCCGCGCCTTGCCCCTTCACCCTAGTGGGTGAATGTCCAGGTGATTGTCAGCTGGTCGCCACTTGCGCTCACCGTGGCTGTGCTACCGAGCGCGTCCTCGGCGAAGAGCGTTCCTGCGCCGGCGGCGTTAAGCATGCACACACCTGTGAAGGTCACCGGGGAGGAGCCTGTATAGGTGAACGTGTTCTTGATGATGTGCGTGTAGGGAGCGACCTGCGAGCCGGCCTGGTATGTGCCCTGTGCCCTGTTCATGCCGTTCCCGCTCGCGTATTCGTTCCCGTTGAAGCAGGCCGTGTCGCTGACGCTGGCCGTCGGGCTCGCAAGCGTGGTGAGCGCTATGTAGACGGGACCGGTCGCGCTGCACGCCGGGGGCGCGCCGAGAGCGCCGCAGGCCATCTGTCCGTCGATTATCGTGTTCTCGCCCGCGTTCGTGATCAGGTTGGTCGAGGTCGACTGGAAGACCTCCCGTCCGAGGTGGGTGATCGTGACCGTGACGAGGTCAGAGCTGAAGATGTAGTTGTGCTGCGGGCAGGCCCCGATGCAGTCGCCCACGGGATAGGTGTCGCTTACGCCGATGTTGTTCCCGGCGCTGCTCCCCAGGAACTGAGAGTCTACGAATATGCCCGCTGCGAAAGCTGCTATGATGACTACCGCGACCAAAGCCCAAGATTTCCTAATCCCCCGCTTAGGATTTTCCATGTGCATCGCTCGTCGAAATTTTGGTATTTAATGATATTATCAATTCTTCACGGAGAATAGGCGAAAGAATCTGGGCTTAATCTCAATGCAGGGCCCAAGGCTTACTTACCCGGGAGACGCGTCCAAGACGATGGCTTCATCGAGGCGCCCCGGGCTGCAGGCGAAGTGGGCGTACGTCTTCGACTCGCTGGAGTCCATCATACCCATCTACGAGACGGGTTCCAGCCGGATCGCGTTCTTCTCCGACTCGAGGATGCGGGACGAGGTCGTCAAGTTCGCGGTCAACGGTTCAGGCCTGGTCCTCGACCTAGGTTCGGGTCCCGGGACGATGGCCCGGGTCGTGTCAAAGTCCGGGGGGACGCCCGTGCTCGTCGACGCCTCGAGGAGGATGCTCCTGGCTGCTGGGTCGGAGCTCATGGTACAGGCGGCGTTCGAGGCCCTCCCGTTCAGAGACGGGGCGTTCGGCTCGGTCGTGGCCGGCTTCTCTCTCAGGGACTCGCAGGACCTCTTCGTCGCGGTCGGCGAGGTGAGGAGGGTAACTGCAGATGGAGGCAGGTTCGCCCTCTGCGACCTCGGCAAGCCGGACTCCTTCCTCAGGGCGGTCGTCCTCGGCGCGTACATCCGCGTCGGCGTTCCTGTGATAGGCGCCGTCACCGGCGGGAGGACCGGGCTCGGTTTCGTCTCCCTCTACGACACCTACCTCCTTACAATGAAGAACGGATTCCTCTCGGCGCTCCTAGGCACGAGGTTCTCCTCGGTCGACCTCAGGGCGAGGCAGCTGGGCGGTTCGATCACCGTCTGCTGCACCGCTTGAGCTAGAGTCGTCCCTCGAGTTCTGTGAGCACTGGAAGCACCTCGGCGACGGGCACTGTGCAGCCCGCGGCCTCGGCGTGGCCTCCTCCGTTCCCGCCGTGCCTCCCTGCGATCTCGCTTATCGTCTGACCCAGGTGGATCCTGCACTCCGACGTGCAGCGCAGGCTCATCTCGACCCTCCCGTCCGGCTTCGCCCTGTAGGAGACGCCCACCTGGACGCTGAACGCGCCGAGCAGGAGCTTGGCGACGTTCCCGGTGCTCGACTGCTCGGTCTCCATGTAAGCCAGCTTCCCGAGGACGTGCCCCTTGGACCCGACCTCGCCCTCGAGCTTCCGGACCGTCTCGGCCTGCCTGAGCGCGGCTTCGCTGACTCCCTTGATCGTGTGGGGGACCTCCATCCTCGACAGAGCCCGTACGAGGCCCTCGAGGTACTCGGGGTGCCTGCCGTTGTTCGAGATCGAGTACGAGAGGAGTGTGCTCTCGAGCAGCACGAACTGGCGGTCGAACCTCTCCATCATCTTTCCAGCGAGGGGGGACGAGTCCATGTAGTCCGTGACCGCGCCGTAGAGCGCGAGGTACTTCGAGGCGGTGGGGAGGAGCGCCTTGAAGGTCGAGTAGGTGAGCATGCTCGAGCACTCGTCGACGTCGTGGACGATGCGGATCCCGAGCTCGACGAGCTCCTTCTTCATCTCCTCCGAGAGGTAGTGGTGGTCGATGTAGGTGACGCTCAGCCTCTTGGTGAGCGCGCCTA